>JBHEPS010000099.1:0-8687 GCA_046260175.1 Thermoanaerobaculia bacterium | reverse complement strand
GCCGTCGCTTCGTCGAGGTCCGGCACCCACTCCCCGGGAGCGTCGGGCGCGAACGCGCGCATCGCGCTCAGGCTCGCGCCGGGGTTCCCCGGAGCCGGGATGACGGCCGCTCCCTCGAAGCCGGCCAGCAGGTTGCGCCACGCCCACGACACGCTTCGGCCCGGCCGGAAATCGAGGACTGCAATGGTTCCCGCGCCCGGCGTCCGCATGGCGGCCGCGATGTCGCGGATGATCGCCTCTCGCGGAACCGCCGTGAGGCGAGCCTCGCCACCGTTCGCAGCGACGCGGACCGGTGCGGTGAGACGGGCGGGATGCCACGCCAGATGATGTCCGGTCATGCCGAGTGAGCAGAGCGGCGCGCCGCCCGCAGCGGCTTTGAGTCCTACCGGTACGCCGCCGACGCAGCTCGCTTCCACGCCGCATCCAGCAGGGCAGAGCGAGCAGACGGTTGTCTTCTGCGCGCGCGCGCCCTTCGGGGGCACTGGAATCCACTTCCAGTTCTGCGTCCAGATCGCGAGATCGTCGATCAACTTCCAGGGAGCTGGGGTCAGCATCGACCCGACCGCGACTCCACCGCCGAGCGTGAGCATGTCCCGACGTGTTACGTTCGTTTTCATGGGGGTTCCTCTTACTTGTGGCAGACGAGGCAGCTCTCGCGGACCCGGCGATCGCGGTGGCAACTCGAGCAGTCGCTCATCTTCATCCCCTCCCACTCGGCGTTGCGAACGCGCGTGAGGGAGCGCCCCCAGATGTCGCGGCTGTATCCGGTAATCCGGTTCTGCTCAAGGGGCCGAAGCGTGTCCGTCTCTCCGTGCGGGCCATGACACTGCTCGCACGTCATCTCGGCGAGAACGAGATGCGGAGCGTGAGCGAAGTAGGCGTTCTCCGGCTGGCGCGCGTAGACGAGCCAGGGGATCTCGAGGTTCGGGATCACATAGGACTCGACGAGGAGCTTCTCGTTCTCCGAATCTCCCATCGGGTCGGTATGGCACGGCGCGCACAGTTCGGTTTGCGGAATGCCGGAGAAACGGCCGCTCTCGTCCAGCGAATGGCAGTCCTGACACGCCATTCCGACCGAGTCGCCGACATGCACCGCATGGCTGAACTGAAGCGGCTGCTCGATCGAGCGGTAGAGCACCCTTGGAAACGCCAGCCACCCGCCGGCGTGCGCCGCGGCCATCCCCAGAGCGAAGATCAGGTAGTTGCGGTTCACCGGGACCTCCTCATTTCCATTCCCGGAGCGAAGAACTCATTGAAGAGAAGAATCAGGCTGTCGCGGTCGAGGTGGGCCGCCAGGCCCGTGACGGCCTCGCCGCCGTCGGCGAGCGCGGCGTCAGGCGCCGCTTCGAGTCGCTCGTGGACGAAAGCCGTCAGGCGGTGCTGCTCCTCGCGGATCCACTCCGGTGCGCACGACCCCGGCAGCAGCCCTTCCCGGATCGATTCTGCGCGCCGCCGCCCCGGCACTGCCGGTTCGACTCCTTCGAAGAGCCATCCCGCGCCGTAAGGATCGGCCGTGACCTTCCCCGGCCAGGTCCGGAGGTAGCCGTTCGCGACCTTCCTGTGAAGGGGCCTCGGAAAGACGAGCTGAAGGTCGACGCCGTTGATCCTCAGAACCGCGCACGGCTGTTCGATGGCCGGTGCGGTGACGAAGGCGATCGAATCGATGGAGCCGAGAGTGCTCGTCAGGAAAGCGTCGACCCCCACATGGCAGTCGCCGTCCTCGGCGATGTCCAGCCACATATGGTTTGGTGAATAGAACAGATGCGTCGGAACCGGCATCCCATCCACACGAGGGGTTCGATCGCCGACGGCCGAGGGGCGGAACCTCCCCGATGTCTCAGGGAGGCGCTCGCCCTGCGGATCGGCGTGAGCGAGGTAGAGCTCACAATAGAGATGGCCGTCCGATTTGCACCGCGACAACATGTCGTTGCTCGCCGGGATGAAGCGGACCAGTTCAGCCGCGGCGCAGTACTCGGCATGGGACTCGAGCAGAAGCGGGCATCGCTCGCCACCGGGAGCGTGGCTGAGCCGCGCGATCGCCGTCGGACAGCCGAGGTAATCGGGCGACGAGCAACGCTCGCCGGGGCCCGGCGCCGAGCTGTCGGGGATCATCTTCCGGTGAACGGATGCCTCACAGGACTTCACGCGGGCATCTCGAAGAAAGGGGCATCTCATGGCGCAACTCCAGGCCACGCCGGCGAACGCCGGCGTGGAGGTCAGGACTTTTTCTCGTCGGTTGGCTCGCCGCCGTCGGCCATGGTTACTCCAAGGCCGCGGACAACGAACGCGTGGTCGTCGGCCGTCGCGGGAAGGCGGCTGCGGAGCCGCTCGAGCAGGTCGACCGCGACGCCCCATGCAACGGCGGCGACGCAGAGAAGGGTGACGATGCCGAGAGCCAGATTCGTGAGATTCAGCCACCGGGTCGCCGGATCGAGAAATTCGATTCCGAACACGATTCACCTCCACATTCGAATCGCGGCCGGGACTGATTCATGGCCGCGCGCTCCCTTCCAATCTCAAGCGGCATGCCGCCCGTGAGAATCGCTCAAGACGCCTGGCATGTGATTGAACAAGCGGGAGTTAGGCGGCGACGGAGCAGGCGCTCACGCGCATCTAAATCGATGGAGTGTGGGAATCTCCGACAATCGTGGGGGAATCGCCTACAGTGCGGTGACGCCCGCATGAAAAGGCAGGCGCCGGGTGACGAAGTTCGGGCTATTCGGCGAACCGTTCCCGTTCGTTTACCGGGGAGCTGCAGGCGAGGTCGATGCGCCGCGCACGAACTCGGCGAACGCCCGGTCCGCGGTGTCGATGTGCGACATCAGCCAGCTGCGGACCCCGCGCGCTTCGGCCACGAGCGCCAACCCGTCTCCCTCTTCGATACGGTCGCGAATCCGGCGCAGCTCTTCGAGCAGCTTCCCGTGCTCGAGCTCGTGAGCCTGATATCCGGGATAGGAGTGATACCGCATCAGGATCTGCTCGGCTGCGAAGTGGGCGTCCGAGAAATCCTCGAGCTGCGCCAGCAGGTTCAGCGCTCGAAGCCGGTCACCGCTCTCCAGCGCCCTTTCGATCGAGTGCAGCAGCTGGAGCTGGAGGGCGTGCTCGGACTCGGTCTCGGCGAGACTGACGACGGGCTCGGGGGCGGGGGTCGGGTTCATAGGCTCAGATTCTAGCCAACATCCTGGCGGGACGCCCGCGAAAGTGAAAAGGCGGGCCTTTCGGCCCGCCTTTCTCAAATGTCAGCGCTCTGTCAGTTTGACGGCGCCACCGGGAAACCGCGCTTCCGCATCAGCGCGTCCACCTGTGCGTCGCGCCCCCGGAACTGACGGTACGCTTCGGCCGGGTCGACTGTGTTGCCGGCCGAGAAGATGTATCGCCGCAGTCGCTCGGCGACCGTCGGGTCGTAGAAGCTGCCCGCCTGAACGAACGCCTCGGCGGCGTCCGCCGTCAGCACGTCCGACCAGAGGTAGCTGTAGTAACCGGCCGAGTAGCCGTCGCCGGCGAAGACGTGCAGGAAGTGCGGCGCGCGATGGCGCATCACGATCTCGCTCGGCAGCCCGTACTCGTTCAGCACTCTCTTCTCGAACTCCCGCGCGTCGATCGGCGTCTCACCGGCGAGATGCATCCTCATGTCGATCAGCGCGCTGGCGAGGTACTCGGTCGTCGCAAAGCCTTCATTGAAGGTTGAGGCCTTCGCGATCCGATCCACGAGCGTCTGGGGAATCGGCTTGCCCGTCTCGTGATGGAGTGCGAACCGCTGAAGGACCTCCGGTGTCGAGAGCCAGTGTTCGAGCAGCTGCGAGGGGAACTCGACGTAGTCGCGCGCCACCGCCGTTCCCGAGAGCGCCGGGTAAGTGACGTTCGAGCTCAGCCCGTGCAACGCGTGCCCGAATTCGTGGAAGAGCGTCTCGGCGTCGTCCCAGGAGATCAGGACCGGTTCGCCAGGGTTTCCCTTCACGAAGTTCGAGTTGTTCGAGACGATCGTGGTGATCTCCCCATCGAACCGCTCCTGCTCCCGGTACGAGTTCATCCACGCTCCGGAGCGCTTGCCCGAACGGGCGTAGGGATCGAAATACCAGAGACCGATGTGCCGCCCAGTCGACTTGTCGGTCACCTCCCAGACGCGCACGTCGGGGTGGTAGACGGGGACGCCCGCCGTGACGGGGGTGAAGTTGAACCCGAACAGCTCGCCCGAGGCCCAGAACATCCCCTCGCGAAGCTTGTCGAGCTGGAGGTACTGCTTCACTTCGTCCTGGTCGAGGTCGTACTTCTCCTTGCGGACCTTTTCGGCGTAGTGCTTGTAGTCCCACGGAGCGATGGTGATTCCGGCTCCCTCACGGTTCGCGACTCCCTGCATGTCGGCGACTTCTTCGCGAACCCGCGCCACGGCCGGCTTCCAGACTGCCTCGAGCAGCTCGAGCGCGCGCTCGGGCGTCTTCGCCATCGAGTTCTCGAGACGCCAGTGAGCGTGCGTCTCGTATCCGAGAAGCTTCGCCCGCTCGGCGCGCATCTGAAGGATCTTCGGAATGAGCGCGTTGTTATCGGTCTCACCCCCCATGTCCCCGCGGGTGGTGAACAGGCGCCAGGCCTTTTCGCGAAGAGCGCGGTTATGGGAGTTGGTCAGGAACGGGTCGATCGAGGAGCGGGTATTGGTGATGACCCACTTACCGGGATGCCCCTTGGCCGTCGCCGCCGCGGCCGCAGCGTCGCGGAGACCCTTCGGCAGGCCCGCCAGCTCGGATTCGTTCTCGATCACGAGAATCTGATCGGTCTCGTCGGCGAGGACGTTCTGGCTGAAGGTCGTGTAAAGGCCCGCGAGGTCCTGATTGATGGCCGACAGGCGGGTTTTCGCCGCCGCGTCGAGCTTCGCGCCGGAGCGGACGAAGTCGGTGTAGTAATCCCAGGTGAGCCGCTGCTGCTCGGGCGTCAGGCTCGCCTTCGCCGGCGACTGGTACACCGCTTCGATCCGCCGGAAGAGAGCTACGTTCTGCGTGACCTCGTCGCTGAAGCCGGCCAGCTTCGGGGCCATCTCCCGCTCGACCGCCTGGAAGTCGGGCGTGTTCATGGTCGAGCTCCAGACTCCGTATGCGGTCCCGACGCGGGAGAGAGTGCGGCCGCTGCGCTCGAGGGCTGCGATCGTGTTCTCAAAAGTCGGAGGAGCCGGGTTGGTCGCGATGCGATCGATCTCAGCGAGGTTCTCGGCCATCGACGCTTCGAGGGCTGGCACGAAGTGGGCGACATCGACCTTGTCGAACGGGGGGACGCCGCCGTACGGGCCGGTCCAATCCGCAAGGAGAGGATTCGTTGCCGCCGTAGCGGTCGTCTGCGGGGAAGGTGAGGTGGTTTGTCTTGTCGTAGTCACGTCGTCAACTGTCGTGGCGCATCCGGCGATCGCAATCGCGAGCAGAAGTGCGCCGGTGCGTGTGGTCCATTCTCGCATCAGCAGATCTCCGTTTCGTTTCAATGAGTTGGCCGCTGAATGCGGCACGTTGGTCAACATCAGGCTGAGGCAGTCTATTCAAAAGGCCAGGGGCTGGGGGCTAGGGGCTAGTAAGAACAACGGCAAGGTCAGGAGCAAGAAAACATGGGCGAGGCGGCCGCGTCGATGACGGCCGACTGAACCATGGTGTTTCAGGAAGGCTGCTGACGCGCGAAGTCGAGAATCGCCTCGGTATGTGCGCGATGCCGGCCAGTGTCGATCAAACGATGCGGGAGAGACCCCCATTCTTGTGACCGACCGGCCCGCCCTGTTCGTGCGAAGCCGCTGGGAAACCTGGGGGCCGGACCGGTTCGGGCACAAGCCTCGGAGACACCCGCAATGGATCGATCAATCGGCCTGTTGTAGCAGAGAACGCCGCTGATCTTGGAAAGCCGCAAGAGCTCCAGCGCGAAGACGCGATCCGGATTGGAGAGAACGCATTGACTGAAGAACAACTGTTCGACGAGATCCAGGTTTTCGAGGGAGTGGCCGAGCGCACGGGCAAGACCGTGCCCCGCAGCACCGTTCGCCGGAGCGCGGGACTCTGCCGCAGCGTCAGCGAGCTCACCCGCAAAGCCCGACGAATGGGAGATGGCTATTTCTACATGATCTCTCCCCTCTGGCCCGCCGACACCACGAAGCTCGTCGTCCACGAAACCTGGACGACGATGTCGTAGCGGCCTCAACCCGTCAGCCAGCACCACGAGGCGGAGGAAAGGATCCTCCGCCACCTCAGCTGATTCTGGTCAGTTCGATTCGGCGAGAAACTCAACCATCCGGCGAGCGATGGCTCGGCCGCGCTCGATCGCGAATCCGGCGCGCGGTCCGCTGAACGATTCCTCCACCGTCTCGGTGAACAGCTCCAGCCATCGGTCGAAATGCTCCTCGAGCAGCGGAGCCTTCCGGTCGATCCCGGCATGGATCTCGAGCGGATTCCTCCCGTGCTTCCGGTAGGCGGGGGTCCCCAAAAGCGTCGATTCCCAGAAATCTCCGATGACCGGGAGATGGTGCTCGAGATCGAGTTTGACCACCTCGGTGAAGAAATGGCCGATGACCGGGTCGGCCATCGCCCGGCCGTAAAAGCGAGTCATCAGAAAATCGATGTCTTCGCGTGAGTTGAGATCTCTCTCCACGGTGTGAAAAACCGGGGCTGGACACCGAACATTGCGCTCGGGAGACCGGCGTGGTGAAAGGAGAATCGCGCGTCAGGCCGGAAACCGGCCCGACGACGCGGATCGGCCTGGCCTACCAGACCTGATCGTGACAGCTGTAGCAGGAGCTGGGTGCGACCTTGCCGCCTTTCAGATCCTTTCCGTGGCATGCCCCGCAACGGGCAACCGGGTTGTCTGCGCCGGCGGCGTGCTTCACGCCACCGTAATCGACCGTGTGACTCTTCGGCGGTGTTTTTCCCGTGGCAGGGGCAGGCTGCGCTGGGGCCGGTTCCGCGGCCGCTGGTGCCGGTTCCTTTACCACCGGCGCGGGCGCCGGGGTTGGGGTGGGCGTCGGTGTGGGCGCCGGCTGGGCCGGCGCGGGTTGCACCGCTACGGGCCGCGGGGTCGGCTGGGCCGACGCAGCCGCGCGCGTCGTCGTCGGGGTCACTGCAGGGGGTGCGGATTGAGCCGGAGTCCGCGTTTCCGTTACCGCGGGAGAATCGACGATGGTCGTCGTTTCGGTCACCGTCTCGGTAAGCGTTGCCGTCACCATCGGATCTGCGGTCGGCACGACCGTCTCGGTGATCGTGGTCGTCTCGACGACCCGTTCTTCGCTCTCCACCTCGTCGACTGCACACGCGGGCAGAATCAGAACGGCGGCGAGTAATCCCAGGAACATCACGTTGCTGCGCATCAATACCTCCTCAACCAGTATCTGTACCCTTCAAGACCCGTGCACGGCGGTCCTTCAGACCGCCTTCGACGCCCTTATATGGAGTGGATGGCGATCCTGCTGTGAGACTTCCGCGGTGTCTCCCGGCTCGAAGAACTCTCCGCACGGCGGAACATCACACGAGCAACTCGCACCGGAGGACCGTCACCGCCTGGCCGCGGATGAGAACCCGTTCCCCGCGCGGCTCGACTTCCAGCGCCCCGCCGCGCGGGGAGGCCTGCCAGGCGGAGAGCACACCTTTGCCGAGCCTCTCGCTCCACCAGGGACCGAGGCAGCAGTGGGTCGAGCCGGTGACCGGATCCTCATCCACACCGACCGCGGGAGCGAAGTAGCGCGAAACGAAATCGAAACGGCTGTCGGCCGAGGGGGCGGTCACGATGGCGCCGCGACCGGCGACACCGGCAAGGCGACGGAAGTCGGGCGAGATCGCTCGCACGACCTCCTCGTTCTCAACTTCGATCAGATGGTCGAGCCGGTTCCGGCCGACGAACACGGCGGTCTCGATGCCGAGCGCTTCGAGAAGACCGGCGGGCGGGAGAGATTCTTCAGGGGGCTCGGCGGGAAAATCGAGCTCGATCCGGTCGCCCGCGCGGCGCGCCACCAGCAGTCCGCTGAGCGTTTGGAACCGCGCTTCCCGGTCCTGCGGAAGAAGACCCGACTCCCACAGCACGTGCGCGCTCGCGAGCGTTGCGTGACCGCAGAGATCGACCTCGACTGACGGTGTGAACCACCTCAGGCCGAACTCCTCGCCGCGCGGGGCGACGAAAGCGGTCTCGGCGAGGTTCATCTCGCGGGCGATCTCCTGAAAACGCTCTTCAGTCGACCCGGCCGGAAGGATACATACGGCGGCGGGATTGCCGGTGAAAGGCTCCCGCGTGAACGCGTCCACCTGAAAGATCTGCTGCGCCATGGATGGTTCCTCCCCCTCGACGATAGCGCATCCGCGTTTGAAGGAAAGCACCGCACAGAGGCCGCGTCGAGGCCGCCGGGCGGCGAAATCCTGACCGGCTCCCTGGCGAACCTACCCACGCGACGCTGGATCGACCGAGGAGAGGCCCAGCCGTTCCAGAAGGGCCATGAACCTCGGCTCCAGCCGCAGCGCGTCCCACGCGGGATCGGAGCTGGCGGCACACGGGTGCACACACCTACCGTGCAGTCTCTGAAGCCTTCCTCTTCGCGCCGACGGGTGCGATGGTCGGAACGCAAAGGCTCGCGCAGGACATCGAGATTAGTCCCAACCGCGACGAGTTCTATTCGAGCGTCTCGGCAGCGATCCTCACCCCCGATGGCACCCAGATCGCAGCGGGGTGTGCCAGCTCGGAAG
>JBHEPS010000098.1:8230-8849 GCA_046260175.1 Thermoanaerobaculia bacterium | reverse complement strand
CTACCAGCTCGTCGGGACGCTCGCCTCGCTGAAGGTGGGTCCGGTCGATCTGGTCGAGCCGGCCGGAGGCCTCGCGGCGGCGCTCGCGGGAAAAAGAGTCGTCGCCGCGCTCGCACTCGGCGTGCTGCCGGTCATCGCGCTGGCGCTCATCGCCGGGCCGGTCTTCTGTTCATGGGTCTGCCCCTGGGGCCTTATCGCCGAGATGGTCGACCGGGTGAAGCAGAAACTCCGGCCGCGGAGGTGGATGAGGAAGGGGTGGGCGCGATCGCGACGCTGGCGTAGCGGGATCCTCGTCACGCTCCTCGCCCTCGGTGCGGTCAGCTCGATTCCCATCGTTGCGATCCTCTCGGCTCCGCGGCTGATCACGGCCCTGCCGGTCGAGGTGCTCTACCTCCGGATGATCTCGGCGGTCACCGGCGGGCTGTTGCTCGTTCTGCTCATCGTCGAGATCGCGGCGCCGCGGCGCCTCTGGTGCCGGTCGATCTGCCCGGTCGGCGCCATGGCGAACATGATGCGGACCCCGCGAACGCTCCGCATCCGATGGAATCGGGAGACGTGCGGATTCGAGCGGCCGCCGGCCTGCTGGACCGGCTGCCCGGTCGGCCTCGATCCGCGCCGG
>JBHEPS010000098.1:0-8220 GCA_046260175.1 Thermoanaerobaculia bacterium | reverse complement strand
CTCTTGATGCGTCCTATTCGTCCTATTCGTCCTATCGGGCCTGTCGCTCCGCGCCCCCCTGACAAAAAAGCCCCGGGAGCGAACTCCCGGGGCCTTTTCGTGTTTGCGGGTCAGCCGATCAGAAGGTGACCGTGACGTCGGGTGAGCAGGTGGTCGTGCCGGCCTCGCAGACCTTGTAGGTGTGCGTGCCGCCGCCCTTCTGTCCGATGTTGTCCGTGTGGGCGCCATCGTTGGCAGTCGTCGTGATTACGCTTCCGTTGCGGTAGATGTCGACATTCGTCGAAGTCGCGCCGCTCCAGGCGAGATCGGCGGTCTGGACGCCCTTGATCTTGTAGCCGGTCACGCTGAGGGAGATGCCGCCGGTCTGGCCGCTGGAAACGGTGACGCTCTTCGAGGTCGTGCCGGTCGCGCCGCCGTTGTCGGTCACCGTGAGGGTCACCGTGTAGGTGCCACCCGCGGCGTAAGTGTGGCTCGGGTTCTGAGCCGTCGAAGTGGAGTTGTCGCCGAAGTTCCATGCCCACGAGGCGATCGAACCGTCGGAGTCGGTGCTCGAGTCGGTGAAGTTTGCCGTCAGGTCGCTCGTCGTGAAGGAGAAGTCCGCCGACGGCGGGCTGTTGGTCGTGCCGCCGCCGCACTCCGTGGCGTTCGGGTTGAGGTTGCAAAGCGCGCCGCGGGCCTGAACGAGGCCGTAGCCGTAGGAGGTGTCCCTGCCGGCGGCGCCGAGGTCCTGCGCGCTCGCCTGCATGGCGTTGCGGATCTGGCTGTTCGACCAGGCGGTGTTGTAGCTCCAGACGAGAGCCGCGACGCCGGAGACGTGCGGAGTGGCCATCGAGGTGCCGCTCCACGCTTCGTAGCCGCTCGCGGGCTGCGTGATCTGGCTGACGACCGTGCTGCTCGTTCCGAGGTAGCTCTTTGCGGCCTCGCCGTTCTCCATGCTGAGGCTGATCCCCACCAGGGTGCAGCTCGTTCCGGTTCCGTCGTCGCAGGTGCCGAGGAAGTCGCCGGAGACGTTGTTGTAGATGACGGCAGCGACGCCGCCGCCTGCGGCCGCGTTCTGGACCTTATCGCGGAAGCTGATCGTGCCGCGCTGGCAGAGGACGACCTTGCCGGACCAGGATCCGACCGAGTCGCAGATGCCGCCGTCGACCAAGCCACCGGTCGAGCCGGTGGTGCGCGGGGAGGCGTCGATGTGCCCGCCGCTGTAGGTCGGACCACCCGAGATCGAGAGTGTATTGTTCTCGAGGAAGGGGACGGTCGAGTTCACCGCGACGCCGGGCGCCGCGAGCTCGACTTCGCTGTTCTTCTGCGAGAAGTCTGCGACCACCTTATTCTCGTCGAGCGCGGCCACCGAGACGACCGAGGTGTAGGAGGCAGGATAGGAGAGGTTGGTCGTGCCGTCATTTCCAGCCGCGGCGATCGAGAGGACGCCGGCCGACCATGCGCTGTCGAACGCGTTCTTCTCCCACGGACCGATTCCCTTGCCGCCGCCGAGGCTCATGCTGACGACGTTGGCGCCGGCGTTGCGGCAGGTGTCGAGAGCGGCGATCAGGTCCGACGAATACGACCAGGCGCAGTCATCGCCGAAGACCTTGACGATGTGAAGGTTGACTTTGCCGTTCGGAAGAACGCCGACGACGCCTTTGTCGTTGTTGATCGCGGCGATCGTGCCGGCCACGTGCGAGCCGTGTCCGCATTTATCGTCGTACCAGTTGCCCGTGCCGCTGTTGCTCGTGCCGTTGACGGCGTTGCCGGTCAGGTCCTCATGGTTCCGGTAGAAGCCGGAGTCGATGATGCAGACCTTGCGGTTCGCGGCGCTGGCGTCGCTCAGCAGGTCCGCCTGGACCATCGGGATCCCGTACGGGGTCGACTGCGCCATCGGATAGCGCTTTGGATCCTCCGCGATCAGGGCGACGTTCGGATTGGCCGAAAGGGTTGCGACCGCGCGCGCGGGAAGGTAGGCCGCGACGACGTTCATCGCGGGAAACTCATGAACGACCGAGCCGCCTGCGCCGCGGACCGCGGAGGCCGCGCCGGGGAACTGCTTGAACTCGATCATGTACCGGCCCGAGCCATCGGGCGGTGCTGCCAGCAGTGTTGCGGGGAGAAGAATTGCGACCGCGAGAACCGCGATCAGGATACGGGATGATGACAACCAGGGACGGAACGTCATGCAGCTTCCTCCAGAGTCGTGACGTCGCCAACATGGTCGGGGAATCCGCCGTGTGACGAACCAGTCATGAATTTGTGAACGAAGGTTAGCAACAATCGGGGAAACAGCAAGCAAAATCCGACCGACCTGAGCCGTTGAAACGGACCGTTGCGATCGGGCGCCTCTTTTTTGGAGAGTTTCGCTTCCGGAGCCGGAGGTAAGCTGCCCCGATGAAGAGTGGCGAGATCGACATCGAGAGGTGGTCACGGCGGGATCACTACCGTTTCTTCCGAGCCTTCGAGCGGCCGCATTTCAGCGTGTGCGCCGAGGTCGACGTGACGCGGGCGTGGGAGTCGTCGCGCGCGGGTGGGAAGGGAGCCTTCACGATTGCCATGCTCTGGGCACTGCTGCGTGCGGTGAATGAGGTCGAGGCGTTCCGGCTGCGATTCCGCGCGGACGGATCGCTCTGGCTGCACGACCGGGTCGGCCTCGGGCCCACGGTGTTGCGCGACGATGGGACGTTCGGATTCGCGCGGCTGCCGTACGCGGAGGATCGCGCCGCGTTCGTGGACCACGCGGCGATCGAGCTCGCGCGGGCCCGGGGCGAAACGGGACTGCGCTCGGACGACCCATCGCAAGACGACGTGGTCTTTCAGTCGACGCTTCCCTGGATCCGCTTCACCTCGTTCACGAATGCGATCCCGCATCGCGACGATTCGATTCCGCGGATCGTGTTCGGAAAGTTCGTCCGTGAAGGTGAGAAGGTGACGATGCCGGTCGCGGTCGAGGTACATCACGCCGTTGTCGATGGAAGGGATGTGGGGGAGTGTTTCGAGCTGTGGGCGGAGCTTTCCAGCTCCGGCTGACGATGCTTCGGCTGGAAACCGCAGCCACCATGAAAAGTGGGCCGGGGCTTTACAGCCCCGGCCGGGCGCGATGCTGCGGCTGGAAAGCCGCAGCCACTACCACTTAGCGGGTCGGGCGATCGGTGTTCATGCCGCCGCCAGCGTTGTCGGGGTAGCGGTACTCGTAGGCATGACGGACGTAGTTGCGGTCGTTTTCCCAGGTGCCGGGGTAGTCGCTCTTCAGCTTCGTCTCGAGATCGTTGTCCCAGGTCGGGTACTTCGAACGATAGTTCCGCTGCGCGGCATGGCCGAAGCGGAAGGCCTGCTCGCGGTTCTCGAAGGCGTCGTCCGAGCCCGCGGCCTGCTTCACCGTGTCGTCGACGTCCTGACCCAGGTCGCGCGCTTTGTCGGAACCGAAGTCGTGCTTGGTCTGCTCCCAGTCGTTCTTGAACGCCGCCTTGGTGCGATCCCAGACGCTGTCGTGCTCATCCGTATACCAGTTCGGTCGATTGCTCATAAGTTGTTTCTCCTTTCAAATCAGCAAATAGATAGATTGAAAGAAACGCGCCAGAAACCAAGCGAGCCGGTCTGTTGAAAGGGCGTTCGTGGTGCCGTCATCCTGCAATCTTGAGTTCCTTCGGTCGCGCTCGCGGTTCTCGAGGATCGATGCTTCTGTTCGGCGCTCCCTTCTAATGGACCAGCCTGGTTCATTTCGTCGACAAGCACGATCCTGTCATTTTGAGATCCTTCGCCGTGCTTCGCCGGCTCAGGAGGACGGGGGGGGCTACAATTGGGGCATGGCTACGAAAAAGAAGGATGACGACGGGCGCTTTTACGCGCTGATCGAGAAGTTGTTCAAGGAGATCGATCAGGATTCGATCCACGCGGAGGTTGCGGCGCTGAAGGAGGCGAAGTCGAATCTCTCTCGCGAAGAGCTCGCCGAACAGATGACGAAGAAGGCCGCCGTCCGCGTGGCGAGCGTCGGAGCCGCGGCGGGCGTCGTCGGCGGCCCCCTCGGGGTCCTCGCCATGGCCCCCGACATCTTCAACCTCGTGCTCCAGCAGAGCCGCCTGATTCTCTCGATCGCATTCCTGTACGACCAGGAGCCGCATCTGAAGCAGCGCTTCCGCGAGGTCCTCGCCACGCTCGCCGTCGCCACCGGCGCCTCGGCCGGACGGCAGGGGATACGCCTTTTGATCACGAAGGGCCTCGAAAAAGCCGCCGCGGCGAAAATGGCCAGGAAGATCTTCGGCCGCTTCCTCATGCGCCGCATCCCTGCGATCGCTCCGGTCCTCGGCACCGTCGCTGGCGGAACGATCAACTATCTGTCGATGCGAGCCGTCGGACGCACCGCCGTCAGCTACTACGCGGGAAGAGAGCTCGAGCTCGAGCGGAAAAAGCCGAAGACGCTGAAGGCTCCCGCGAAGAAAAAAGCGCCCGCGAAGAAGAAGGCGCCCGCGAAGAAAAAAATCACGTCGAAGAAATCGACGGAAACATAGGGGCCGGTTGAACGATCAAAAAAAAGGCCGTCCCGCGAGGGACGGCCTTTCCTTGTCGTGCGCGTACTCGTTCGAGGTCAGGCTCCCATGGCGACGGTCGCCCACGGGAGGCGCCGCACGCTGGCGACGGCCTCGTTGATGTTCGTCTCCGTTTCCGTGTTGCCGAGGTGCTTCTGGAGATAGCTGATCTCCACCGACACGAGCGGCGTCGAGATGAGACGAACCGCGGCGTGCTGGAGGATCCGCTCGGTGACGGCGACCTTCCGCTCGCGCACGGCCTTCACCGGCTTGGGCTTAGTCGTCGCGGGATCGGCTTTCGCTTTCCGCACGCGGGTGGCGCTCATCAGTTCCGTCCTTTGGAGGGACGCGCCTCGTTGACGACCAGCGCCTTGCCATCGACTTCCTTGCCGTTCAGGCCGGCGATGGCCGCATTCGCTTCGTCCGCCGAGTTGAACTCGACGAAACCAAAACCGCGCGAGGCGCCCGTGTCGCGGTCGCGCACGACGACGGCGGACTCGGCCGCTCCGAAGGGGGCGACGAGCTCCTTGAGCTTCGCGTCGTCGATGGAGGAGGGAAGGCTACCCATATAGAGTTTCATCATGATGGCTCCTGCCGGCCGGGCCGGCTGCGCACGCCGAACCCGGCCAGAGAGGCGCTCCATGCGGAGAGCCACCCTCGGGGGGCTTTTCGGCTTGCGTGTTAGCTAAGGGGGGTAAGTCCGAGGAGACTGGCTTAGCCCAGATCCATCGAGCAGCGGGGATCGTTCCCCGCCGGAACTTACAGTATACGCTCTTTGCCGGTGTGGGGGCGGGCGTCCCGCCCGCCTCGGGTGGTTGGTATCGCGAAATAAAGGCAACCGCGCGGTCCCAAATCGGACGGGGCGAGCCTCGGCACACGAGGAGTCCCGCGGTCCGACCCGCGTCACTCCGAACCGGAGGAATCTGCCCTGACCGCCCCCCCGGGTGCGGGCGAGACGCCCGCCACCACACCGCCCTCCGGGGCGCCTTGCGGGCGCAGCAGGACCATTCCCATCCAGATCACCGTCGCGAAGGCGGCGACGAGCAGGACTCCGAAGATGGCGATGACCCCCCACTGCGGCTCGGTCCAGCTCGTCAGGGCGAACCCCGATGGCTCGAGCGTGGCGCGACGGACCTCATCTCTCACCAGAATCATCGCGACCATGGAGCCGCCGAGGGCGATCCAGGCTCCGCGGATGGCCAGATTGAGTCGGCGGCCCGTCATCACCAGGAGCCCGAGTGCCAGCGCGGCGAGTCCGAGAATGATTCCGACGCCCATCCAGAGCGCGGGGGCGAGTCCGGCCCCGAGCGCGGCGCCCTGCCCGATGAGGCGCATCATCACCTGTTGCGGCAGCACCAGGAGCCACCAGAAACCGACGACCATGTTCACGGCCGTCGCCGCCACGAACCAGAGCGCGCCGTGGCGCATCACCCACGTTCCGTACGCCTCGTCGCTCCGGCGGGCGACGAACCCGTACGAGGCGACCGCGAGTCCGGCGACCGCGATGGCGCCGAGAACCATATGGAGATAGCGGGGGAGGAAGGTCGGATCCCCGACATTCAGCTGCGTCCCCCGTGCGTTCTCGATGAACATCGACAGGAACACGGCTGGCCGGATGGCGAGGCTCATGTTGTTGACGTAGAGAAATGCGATCGTGAGGAAGAGGACGGCGACAGCGCCGCCGAGGTAGGGAAGGACGCGGCGGAACCGCTCGGGGTAGAAGGCGATCAGATACGTACCGTAGTAGGCGAGGATGAGAATCGGGATGACGGCGAACCAGAACCACCCCATGAGGATCGAGGAGGTGAACAGGAGCCGCCCGTACAGCGCCTGAAGGAAGAGAAGCGGCGCGACGCCGAAGGTGACGGCGGCGGCGACCAAAGTCGGCAGCGCCTTTCCGATCGAGGAGGCGAGGCGCCGGTGATGGTCCGATGAGCGGCGGGCGAGGGCGGTCGCGGAGATGATCGACCCCCCGAGAACGGCGTTCATCGCGAGCAGATGGAGGAAGAAGGTCAGCAGCAGCAGAGCCCAGAGCAGCCATGCCGGCGCGGGCAGCGGCAGCGGCTCGGCATTCGGAATCGCCATTGCCAGGATCGTGATCACAGTGCACCTCCTGCGGCCGCGGTCGCGAGCCAGGACGCGAGCGCGCGGCGCTCCTCGTCGGTCCCTTCGAACGGCGGCATCATGTCGTTGATCGCCTCGAGATCGCCGAGCTGCTCGTACAGCTCCGTCTCGCTCCGGCCGGCGATCCTCTCGAGCAAGGGCCAATCGGAATCGGCTCCGTGGCACATCGCGCAGTTCTCCTCGAACAGTTCCGCTATGGCGTCGCCAGTCTCCGGGGCGACCTCGTCGACGCTTCCGCCCCCCAGCTTCGCGAGGTAGACGGCGAGTGCGCGCTTCTCGGCCGCGGTACCGGAGAAGGGAGGCATCGCCCGGTTGCGCCAGCTGGCGACGACGACACCCGGGGTCGACCAGGTCGCCTCGTGGCCGCGGATGTCGCGCGGAACGGCGAGGCGGTCGAGAAGCCCTTCGATGGCCGAGGCACTCTTGCCGGTGACCAGCGGGCGGATTGCGACGTAGCCGTCGATCGTGTGGCACTGCGAGCAGGTCAGCCGGAACACTTCGCGTCCGGCCGCCTCCTCGTGCTCGGCCGGAATCGTGGAGGCATTCCGTACTTCGGCGGGAAGGGCGGAAAAGCGCGTGACCGCGAGAATCCCCGACTCGGCGAGGCGGTCGATGCGGATCGGATCGTTGGACGGAGTCGTCGCGGCGCGCGAGCCGTCCGGCGGCGGAATCCGAATACCGCTCACGAACATGTGCGAGCCGATGACGTACGGTTTTCGCAGGTCCTCGCGGACCCATTCCGCGCCGCCGACGGCGGCGAGTGCCGCGAGCATCAGAGCGGCGGTCGCGACTCGCGCCCATGCGGTCTTCCGGAGAGCGGCGACGGCGAACGCGAGGACGACGACCAGAGCCAGCGCGATGAAGGCGACGCGAAGAGCCGTCTGCGCCACCGGATGTCCGCTCGCCGCGGGGGCGAACACCGCCCCGAGAATCGCGAGCGGGCTCGCCGACTCGGCGCCGAACATCGCCGCGACGGGAATCCCGGCGGATGCGGCGGCGCTGAAGAACCAGACCAGTCCGATCGGGATGCCGACCGCCATCGGGATGATCCAGCCGAACGTCGCCCACCGCCACACCTTCGTCTTCAGCTCGGGTGATGCGAGCCAGGTGGCGGTGAAGAGCGCAAAGACGCCGGCCAGGCCGATGGCGCCGAGAGAGCGGATCCAGAGCGCGGGCCAGTAGGTCGGATTGAAAAAGCCGTCCCAGAACGAGAAGGTCTCCAGCCAGCGGCCGGGCGTCATCATGTAGGTAAGAATGCCGTTGATGACGATCATGCTCGCCCAGGCGGCGCCGAAGTAGATCCAGCCGATCGCCATGTGCATCTTCGCGGTGAGCCGGTCCCAGCCGTAGTAGTAGACGAGGGCCGCGGCGATCTCGACGAAGAAGAAGGTCCACTCGATCGCCCATCCCCAGACAAACACGTTGATGAGGGCGGCGGTGGCCGAGGGATGAACCAGGCCGATCGTGAACCAGATCCCGACGCCGGTGATGGCGCCGAAGACGAGCGTCAGGAGGATGAAGAATCGGCTCAGGCGCCGCACGTAATCGAGCAGGGCGTCGTCATGTTCCTTCCGCGCCTTCCGCT
>JBHEPS010000097.1:386-8928 GCA_046260175.1 Thermoanaerobaculia bacterium | reverse complement strand
CCATGAAGCCGGTGTCGATCGGCAGGGCCTTCGCCCCTTCCTGCACCGTAATGGTGTTCGTATGTCCGCCGGCGTAGTCGTTCCGGTCGAACAGCTCGATCGCGTGGTGGCGGTGCAGAAGGTAGCCGCAGCCTAGCCCGGCGACTCCGGTGCCGATGATGGCGATTCGTTCAACTCTCATCAGACTCTAAGAAACCAATGATCGACGAAAAAATGACCGGCTAAAAGGCCAAATTCGTCCACATACTGGGATCGTGGACGTTTTTCATGCGGTAAGATCCGAGCGAGGGGTAGATCATGAGCAAGAACGATCGGACATGGAGTCGGGTAACGAAACTGGTGGTGTTAGGCGCGGGTGTCGCGTCGGTAGCGGCGCTGGTTGTGGGAACGACCGCCTGCTCGAGCGGGCGAAGGGTCGATATGGTCGGCCAGGGGCGCGACGCTCAGCGGAGGACCGAAGCCGCCGGTAGGGCCGCGATGAGCGGCTCGCCGGAGACGATCGACCGGTCGCTCGCGCGATTCCACGAGCTCTTCGCCGACTTCCGTCCGGAAGCTGCTCGAAGCAACGCGGCGAGCCTGTATTCCGAGGATGCCTACTTCAACGACGGCTTCGTGGAGCTGACGGGATCGGCGGCGATCGCGGATTACTTCGACCGCTCGGCCGAGGCGACCGAAGCGATCGAGGTGGACATCGAACAGATCACGCGGACCGAGGACGGCGTCTATCTACGCTGGATCATGACCTACACGATCCACTACCGGTCGATGACGATCGTCGCGCCGGGAATCTCGCACCTGCGGTTCACGCCCGAGGGACGCATCTCGTACCACCGCGACTACTGGGACGGCGCCGGCGCGCTCATGGAAGTAGTCCCCCTCGGAGGGGCAATCCTTCGCGCGATCAAGAGTCGGCTCTAGCGGCGGCGAAGCAGCGCGAAGTAGGGTCACATCTTCGACTTCGACCCTGCGAGTACCTGTAGATGAGACCCCGCGAGTCCCGAGTCCCTGACCCCGCGAGTCAGACGCGAGGACGCGTCTCGTGATCGCGCGAGGACGCGCGACCCCCACGGCGCGACCCCGCGGCGAGGCATGTGACGGCTGGCGCTGTGCGTTGGCCCAGCGATTCGTATAATCGCGCGACTTCTCCCGGAGGGACGCCATGAGAACGATTCTTCGCATCGCCGCCGCTACCTGCCTGACACTGATCGCCGGAGTCTCCCTTGCCGCCGGCATCGAATATCCCGAAACGAAAACGGTCGACCACGTCGATACCTATCACGGGACGACTGTCGCCGACCCCTATCGATGGCTCGAGCAGGACGTGCGCGAGTCGGCGGAGGTCGCCGCGTGGGTAGAGGCGCAGAACAAGGTCACGTTCGCGTACCTCGAGTCGCTTGCTCAGCGCGAGTCGATCGAGGCTCAGCTCACGAAGCTATGGGACTACGAAAAGGTCGGCACTCCGGGAAAGAAGGGCGGGCTCTACTTCTTCAGGAAGAACGACGGGCTGCAGAACCAGGACGTGTTGTACGTTCGCCGCTCGCTCAATGATGAGCCTCGCGTTCTGATCGACCCCAACACCTGGTCGACCGACGGCACCGTTGCGCTCGCTGCATACCAAGCGAGCCCGAGCGGACGTCACCTTGCATACTCCGTACAGGAGGCGGGGTCCGACTGGCGGACGATCCGCGTGATGGAGATCGAGTCGGGGACGATTCTGCCTGACGAGATCCGATGGTCCAAGTTCTCGGGCTTCGAGTGGACGAAGGACGGGAATGGCTTCTTCTACGGGCGCTATCCCGAGCCGAAGCCCGGTCAGACCTATCAGAGTCTCAACAAGAACATGATGGTCTACTACCATCGCGTCGGCACGCCGCAGGCGGAGGATGTTCTCACCTACGCGCGCCCCGACCACCCTGAATGGAGCCTCGGTTTCACGGCCTCGGAAGACGGGAACTACCTCGTCTACACGATCCGCAGGAGCTCGGATGACAAATCCCAGGTCTTCGTGCGCGACCTCTCGGAGCCGTTCGCGGCGACCGTCGAGATCGTGCGCGACTTCGACAACGCGTGGAGCTTCGTCGGCAATGACGGTGACGTGCTCTACTTCCGCACCGATCTCGATGCACCGAGGCGTCGGGTGATCGCGCTCTCTCTGTCATCGCCCGACAGAGAGAGCTGGAAAGAGGTCATCCCCGAGACCAGGGACACCCTTCGTGGCGTCTCCTACCTGGGGGGTCACTTCGTCGCGAGCTACCTTGCCGACGCGCGGAGCCTCGTGAGGATCTATCGGACGGATGGCACGCCGGTCCGCGACGTCGATCTCGGAGGAATCGGTCTTGCGACCGGCTTCAACGGATCGCCGGACGATTCCGAGACGTTCTTCTCTTTCCAGAGCTACACGACGCCGCCGACGATTTACCGCTACGACGTGGCGACCGGGCAGAAATCGGTCATCGCGCAGGCTAGGGTCGCCTTCGACCCGAAGGATTTCGAGGTCACGCAGGTCTTCTACGAGTCGAAGGACGGAACGAAGGTCCCGATGTTCCTCGCGCATCGCAAAGGCCTGAAATTGAACGGCGCCAACCCGACGCTCCTCTACGGCTACGGCGGGTTCAATGTTGCGCAGACGCCGTCGTTCAGTGTGGTGAGGCTCGTCTGGATGCAGATGGGCGGAGTGCTGGCCGTGGCCAACCTGCGAGGAGGAGGCGAGTACGGCGACGAATGGCATCGGGCGGGTACGAAACTGCAGAAGCAGAACGTCTTCGACGATTTCATCGCAGCGGGCGAATGGCTGGTAAAAAACAAGTACACGAGACCGGCGAAGCTCGCCGTCCAGGGCGGCTCCAATGGTGGCCTTCTCGTGGGAGCTGTCGTCAATCAGAGACCTGACCTCTTTGGTGCAGCCCTGCCCGCAGTCGGTGTCATGGACATGCTCCGATTTCACCTCTTCACCGCGGGACGCTTCTGGACTGAGGACTACGGTTCGTCGGACGATCCCGACCAGTTCAAGGCCATCTACGCGTACTCGCCGTACCACAATGTGAGGAAGGGAACGGAGTATCCGGCCGTGCTCGTGACGACCGCAGATCACGACGATCGCGTTGTACCGAGCCACAGCTTCAAGTACGCCGCGGCCATGCAAGCCGCCCAGGCCGGTGAGGCGCCCGTGCTGATCCGCATCGAGACCCGCGCGGGGCACGGCGCAGGAAAGCCAACCTCCAAGCGCATCGAAGAAGCCGCGGACCTCTGGGCCTTCCTCGCCGAGAACCTCGGTATGAAGCTGCCGAACGGCTTTCGGCAATAATCGCCTGAAGCCCGGCGCCCGAAGTAGCGCCCGAAGGAGGGTCACATCTTCCGCCCGAAGGAGGGTCACATCTTCGATATTCGACGTTCAGCACGAATATCGAAGATGTGACCCCTATTGGGAAGATGTGACCCCTATTGGGAGGCGCACGAATCGATCGGGGGACCGACCAAAATCAGCCCTTCCAATGAGATTCTCATGCTCGAGGGTATTCGGAGGACGGCGCCAGAGGTCAGTGGGACGCGTAAACGGCGCGAATTCGGCGGCTCAAACGGCGGACGGACGAGCTTCCGCCACTCCGATCAGGACCGGCGGTGCAGCGTTTCTATTTTCAGGGGAATGGTCCGGGGCTCAGAACGGCGCGTCGAGCGCCGTCCGGCCTGGCGGAGCGAGCATCGCGCGACACGCTCGCGCCGCCCGGCGTAGCGCCGGATCGCGCGTGAGCTCATGCTTGCAGCGCCGGATCAGATCCGACACCGTTCCATTGCTGCGGAGACCGAATGCCTCACGTACCTCGCGAAGCTTGAGCAGCGAGTCGTTCCACCCCAGCCACGCCGCGAGCATCCGCGCCGCAGGCATCGCCCGCGTGCAGACCTCGCTCTTCGCGCAGTCGAAGGTGCTCGCCACAGTCTCGACGACTTTCTCCATCGTCGGCCGCGCGAAGTTCCGCTGCGCCTTCGGGTGCTCTTCGCTCCTCTCCTTTTCGTCGACCAGCGCCTGCATCTTCTCGACCCACTCCGCACTCCCGAGATAGATCTGGCCGACCAGGTCCTCGAAGGGCGAGCGCTTGATGTGCGCGCCGTCATCGACGTACCGCCGGAACTTTTCGATCGCACTCGCCCGGTCGACCGCGAACCGGCTCAGCGTCCAGTCCGTCGTGAGAAACGCTGGCGCCGGCGCCAGCCCCACCATCGCCCGGTAGCTGCTCCACTCCCAATCCTCCGGCCGCGCGACCATCCCCGCCCTCACCGGATTGAGCACGATGTAGCGCGTGAGCTCTGCCAGATGCTCCTCTTTCTCGACCAGGACCGAATGAAACCGTCCCTGCAGCAAATGCCCGCGGCGGTTGTACTTCTTGTTGAAGGAGCGAGCGTACTGGCTGTTGACCCACTGCATCCCGCTCGAGAGCGTCAGCTCCGGCGTCTCGAACATCAGGTGATAGTGATTGTCCATCAGCGTGTACGAATGAACGATCCAGTTGTAGCGCGCCGCGGCTTCCTCGAATAACGCGAGGAACCTCCTTCGATCGTCATCGTCGCGGAAGATGTTCATCTGGTCATTCCCCCGCGAGGTGATGTGCCACAGTGCGCCTTCATGCTCGAGTCGTAGCGGTCTTGCCATGCACCGAGGCTACCGCGACATCAAGCATTCTCCGAGGGAGTTGCCATTCCGAGGAGCTTTTGGCATCTCAAACTCCTCGGAATGGAAGGTGTGTCTACGGCGCGTAGAGTGCGCCTGGAGATTCGGAATCGAACTCCGTAGATGTGACCCCGTTGAGGAGCCCGAACTCCGTAGATGTGACCCCGTTGAGGAGCCCCGTCACAATCCTTTGACTTGGACGGCCACGAGCAGCAGCGCGTAGCCGATGATCCAGGACCAGGTCGCGATGTCGGCGCTGACCTGGATGATTCCGAAGTGGGCGACGATCGCGACGATGAAGAGAACCAGGCTGATGATCCAGGTGACGACTTTGGGGGCGTTGGTCTGTCTTGCCATGAGTTCTGAGCTCCGGGCGGCAGGGGCCGCTTCTTACGTCAAGGGCGAAGAAGAGAGTTGGAGGGTGCGTCGCTGTCGAACAGTGCAAGAAGCGAGCCCTGCCGTCGCACGCGTGGCTAACCCGGACGGGTTGCCTCCCCATATTTCCCGGCTACGGGCAGATGGACCTCTGGGCGGACTTTCCCGGTGCTCGCACGAACGCCGTGCGCCTCGAGATCCGGTCGGAGGAGCCCGACATTCTGTTCTGGGCTTTCGTCAGCCTCACGGACAACGGAAGCCAGCGAGTGCGCCTGATCACTCCGTCGTGAATCGTCACCCGCCGGGTTAAGCCGCGAAGCTCCGTCCCCGAGCCCTACCCATTCTCGGCGCCGGAGTCGAGCTCCCCGAAGCGCCGCGGCGTCAAATCAACTGCGACGAATGCTCCCCATGCGATAAGAGCGAGGATGAAGATGAACCCGATCGCCGCGGACGGGAAGAAGAACGCGTGCGTATCGAGCGTCAGCGGAAGCCTTGTCAGTTCCGCGATCGCGAAAAAGGCGAATCCGGCCAGAAGGCCGAGCCTCGAGATCACTGCCGTCACGAGTAGGGCGTTGATCAGAACCACGCCAGCGGTCCACGCAGAGAGGTCGCCGGCGGCGAAAGCTCTGAGGATCTGAACCGCGATCGCCACGGTCCAGATGCCGATCATGCCCGCCCAACGACGGCGAAATACGACCGCAATCGCGACCATGACGGAGCTCAAAAGGAACGCGGGGAGGAGCCCCGATGCAGTCGCTCCGATTGCGGCGGCCAGGGCTTGACGAACGGAAGTCAGGGTCGATTGATATGAGCCTGGATTCAGGCCTCCCTCGCCCGCCAGGAGGCTCGGAACTGCTCCGAATACAGTGAAGAGGATCCCGGCGAGCGCGCCCAGGAGCAGGTGACGGCCGACGAGCGGGTCTTTCCACCGCCCGGCCAGCAGGCGGCTCCACGAGACCAGGAGCATCGGCCAGCGTCGCCTCAGGTACGGCTCGATCGCCAGGTAGAGAATCGTGATCGCGAATGCGCGGAACATGGCGAGTCCGACTCGCTGGGTGATGACGTCCCATGAGTGCGGCAGCCCGCCGGTGATGTCGGCCCTCAGAAGATACGCCGCCGAGAGCGCGCCAAAGATCGCGATCCATAGGCGTATCGCACCGCGCCGGTCTCCCCGCCCGCGCCGGAGATTGCGACGCGCGAACCAGAACCCGCCGCCGAGCGCCGTGATGACGAGGACCGTGACGACGAGTTGGGCGGGATTCGACCGCGGATTCGGCTGGCTGAGACGATCGTCGAGCGCTCCCTCACGCCACGGCGGAACCACGTCGAACCAGACGATCTGCCCGCCCAGCGAGGCCGCGTCCACGCGGATCGTTCTCTCGGGGGCCGCCAGGAAATGCCCCTCCCACGAAACCCTGCGATCCGAATCGACGGGGGCGGGTGCGGCCGGCTCGACGGCCCGGGCGCCGCCGAAGTCGAGCCCGGCCCGCTCGAACATCAGATCCCACCGCGGCTCCCCTTCCGACCGCATCTCCTCCGCGCGCGGAACGATCAGCAGTCCGCTCAGATGCCCCTGGGGAGAGAGGATCATCCACGCCATACCCGGCAGGGTGTGGGGAGGATCGTTCGGCAGGATGCGGTGATCGCCAAAAAATCCCCACCGTGGCACGAGCGGCTCCGGGCTCTGCCTGTAATGGAAAACCATCTGTGAGGAGAGAGCATCCGTGGCGTCGAAGCCGCGCGCACCGAGGTAGAAGTTGCTGTCACGTCGGGGAGCGTCGAACCCGGTGAGCTCGAGAACTTCTCGAGCTTTCGCTTCCAGGACGCGGGGATGATTCGGCAAAGGGCGGACTCCGTAGAGCTCCGTCCGCTGCTTGAGCCATACCGCCGCGCCGAGCAGGAGGATGCCGGCGAGCACCAGCGCGGCGACGGACCGGACCGGGAGCTCGCCGCTCCTGCCAGCGGCGGCGACCATCGCGGGAGAAGGCGTTTCGCCGGCATCCACCGCGGCCTGCAGAGGGTCCGCGCCGGGAAGCGCTGCGATCACCGAGTGGATCGAGCGAGGGCGCTCGGCGGGATCGTGCTCGAGGCAACGGAGGACGACCTGCTGGATCACCGGGTCGATCGACTTCGTCTCGCGTGAGATCGAGCTCGGATCGGCGCTCTCATGAAGCTGCCGGATCTCGGCGACCGAGCGCCCCTCGAACTTGCGGCGGCCGGTGAACATCTCATAGAGGATGAGACCGAGCGAGTAGAGGTCCGACTTGTGCGTGACTTCGCCACCGTGGAGCTGTTCCGGCGCCATGTACTCGGGCGTTCCGACCGTCTCGTTCCGTCCCTCGAGCTCCTCGGCGAGAGCCGCGAGGCCGAAATCAGTGATGATCGCGCTCCCACGTCCGTCGATCATGATGTTCGCCGGTTTGAGATCGCGATGCACGACGCCAATGCCATGCGCCGCCGCGAGGCCCGCGCAGATGTTCTGGGCGAGCTCGACGGCCTTCCCGCGAGGAAGCTGCCCGATGCGACGAAGCAGTGACGCGAGATCCTCGCCGTCGATGTACTCCATCGTCACGAAGTGATTGCCGTTCCACTCGCCGATGTCGTACAGGCGGCAGACGTTCGGGTGCGAGATCCTTCGGCCGAGACGCACCTCGGAGTAGAGCCTCTCGAGCGCACCCGAATGGAAGACATCCCGCGGGAGGAACTTGAGCGCGACCGGCTGACCCAGTTTGAGATCGTCGGCGCGGTAGACCTCTCCCATCCCCCCTTTGCCGAGGAGCGCGACGATCCGGTAACGCTCGTCGAGAACGTCGCCTGGAGAGAAGCGCTCGTACGACGGACGGGGGGTGCTCGGATCGCGGGCGACGGTTTTCTCGCCGGCAATCCACGAGCCCGTTTCGTCGGCCATGAGTCATGATAACGGTTGAGTCAGCGAGTGTCTCGTCGCCCGTCATCGGCGAGATCGCGTTCACAACCGCGCTCGCGGAGCGGCCGCTGCTTCGCGAGGCCCTTCTCGAGACCCAGCCGAGACGTCTCGCTTAGGGAACCTCTGCAGTCGTATGATGCCGGGACGATGGCGAGCTCAGAGGGAACTGTCTCACATCACGACGCTGCCTTTTTTGGCCATCCTCGCGGCCTCGCCACCCTCTTCTTCACCGAGATGTGGGAGCGGTTCAGCTTCTACGGGATGCGAGCCCTCCTCATTCTCTACATGACGGCCGCCGTCTCGCAGGGAGGCCTGGCCTACGACGCCGCGAAGGCCGGAGCGATCTACGCTCTCTATACATCGTCGGTCTATCTGCTCGGGCTTCCCGGCGGATGGCTCGCCGACCGCCTGCTCGGCCAGCGCCGGGCCATCCTCTGGGGCGGCATGATCATCGCCGCCGGCCACTTCTGCATGGCCGTCCCGTTCCAGGGAACTTTCTTCATCGGCCTCGTTCTCATCGTTCTAGGCACCGGGCTCCTCAAACCGAACATCAGCTCCGTCGTCGGCCAGTTGTACGC
>JBHEPS010000097.1:0-376 GCA_046260175.1 Thermoanaerobaculia bacterium | reverse complement strand
ACATGGGGATCAACATCGGCGCGTTCGCCGCGCCCATCATCTGCGGATGGCTCGGGGAGCGCGTCGACTGGCACCTCGGGTTCGGCGCGGCGGGACTGGGCATGGTTTTCGGCCTCATTCAATATGTGCGCGGCTACAAGTACCTCGGCGATGCCGGGCTTCCGCCGCCGCCCTCCGCCGAGACCGCGAAGGCGCGCCGCGGTCTCCTCCTCGGCGTGGTCCTGACCCTCGTCGCCATCGCGGCCATCGTTGCGCTCGCGCGGGCCGGGGTCATCGCGATCACCGCCACCGGCTTCTCGAATTCCTTCGGCATCCTTCTCCTTGGGCTGACGGCGGCGTTTTTCGTCTGGCTTCTCACTCGCCCCTACTGGAGCCC
>JBHEPS010000096.1:8117-9108 GCA_046260175.1 Thermoanaerobaculia bacterium | reverse complement strand
AATCGGAGCGGCCGAGCTGGCTCGTCTGCGCCGTCAGATCGAGGATCAGGCGGACCAGATCCGCACGATCCAGGATCGGGAGCGGATGAGTGAGCGCGCCATGGGCGACCAGCTTCAGCGCATGCGCCAGGACCTGGCTCGCGACCGCTCGGCGGGGCTGAGCGCCGGCGAGCTGACCCTCCGCGAGGAGGCCCTCAACCAGACGGCGGCCGACTTCGAGAAGATCCGGGTCGAGCGCCAGGAGGCCGAGCTGAGGCTGCAGCGACTGACCGACGAGACGGTGGCGCGCGTTGCCCAGAACGAGGAGAGGCTTCGCGCGGCGGAAGAGCGCGCGCGCGTGGCCGAGGCGGAGCTTCAGGCGCAGCGTGACCGGATGGCGAAGATGGAAGAGCAGCTCTCGACTCTGGCCGAGACTCGCCGGGACGAGCGCGGTTTCATCGTGACCCTTCCCGGGATCTTCTTCGACACCGGCAAATCGGAGCTCAAACAGGGATCGCGCGACACCCTCGCGCGGATCGCGAATGAGCTGAAGTCGAACGAAGCGGTGTCGATCGTCGTCGAAGGACACACCGACAGCGTCGGCAGCGAACAGATGAACCAGCAGCTGTCCGAGCGTCGCGCGAACTCAGTGCGCGCGTTCCTCGTCGAGAACGGCATTCCCGCGGCGCGGGTGACGACCATCGGCCGGGGCGAAGGCTCCCCGGTCGCCAGCAACGACACGGCCTCGGGCCGGCAGCAGAACCGCCGGGTCGAACTGGTCATCCAGCAGGTGCGGTAACGAGAACCACGGCCCGGCGCGCGGAGCGCGCGCCGGGCCGAGTGTTCTCAAGCCAGAAGCCAGGTTAGAAGAAAAGCCAGAAGCCAGAAGGCAGAAGGCAGAAGAAAAGGCGAAGTCAGAAGTCGAAAGCCAGAAGCCAGAAGAAAATGCAACGGCACACCCGCCATTGACCTTTCTTCTGGCTTCTGACTTCAGGCTTCTAGCTTCGCCTTT
>JBHEPS010000096.1:0-8107 GCA_046260175.1 Thermoanaerobaculia bacterium | reverse complement strand
GTTGAGGACGAACTGGATACCGATCGCGCCGAGGAGCAGGGCCATGATCTTGGTGAAAACGGCGCGGCCGCGGTCGCCCATGACGTGCGAGATCGGGTTCGCAGCGAGCAGCGCGATCCAGGCGACGACCCCGATCGCAGCGATCGCGACGATGATCGCGATCCTCTGCTCGATCTGAGGGTAGAGGTTCACCAGCAGCATCGTCGACGTGATTGCTCCAGGCCCGCAGAGCATCGGGATCGACAGGGGCACGATCGCCACCGCAATCGGATCGGCGTGCGCATCGTCGACGGTTTCCACGCCCACTTCTTCCGGCCCCTTCGGCCGCAGGTTGCGGAACCGCCGGTCATCGTCGACGAGCGTTCGCAGCGCGTTCGTGAAGAAGATGATCCCTCCCATGATCTGGAAGGCGGGGAGGGTGATTCCGAAAAACCGGAAGACGTAATTACCGGCGAGGAGAAAAAACGTGAGAAAGGCGATCGTCCCAAGCCCGGCGATGAAGGCGACTTCCTTCCGTTTGGTCCGCAGGCTTCCGTCGGTGAGCGTCAGGTAGGGAGGAATGACCGCGAGCGGATTCACCATCGTGATGAGCGCGACAAACGCGGTCAGCGATACTTCCCAGAAGGCGGCCATGCGAGAAAAATAGCAGGGGCTAGGGGCTGAAAACCAGGGGCTAGGGACTAGGGGCTAGGGACTAGGAAGAACAACGGCAAAATCAGCCAGCGATTTGGTTTTGCGTCAATTTCTGCCTTCTGCCTTCTGACTTTGCTCTTCCTAGCCCCTAGCCCCTAGCCCCTGGCCCCTTCTAAAAAAATACGCCGCTCCGAGGATGGCCACCGCGATTGCCACTCCGATCAGGACCCAGTTCATGGTGGTGAAGGCGGAGCCGTAGCGCCAGCCGTTGTACGCCATGACCGCGCCGACGACGAGGTAGAGCGAAGCGCGAAAGAAGAACCAGACGCGCGGCATCGCGCGCTGGCGGATCGAGTCGCTCCAGAGGAGCCAGAGCAGAATCACGATCGCGGCGAGGGGGATGAGGAAGCCGGCGGTCTGGTCCATACGTCAGTCGAGAAGCTCGTCCTTGCCATCCAGGTAGGACATGGCCTTTCGGCAGCTCGTTCACGTCGGTTTGAGCCAGACTTCGACGTTTCGGGTCACGGTTTTTCTCCTCCGTCGTTCTCCGCTGTGATCGCGTCGATCATATCGTTAACGATCGGAGTGCAGGTACCGCCGCAGTGACCGGTCGTGGCGGTCGTGCGCGCCGCGACTTGAGCGATCGTATGGCAACCCTCGCGGATCGCTTTCTCGATGGTCCGATACTTGACGTTGTTGCAGCGGCAGACGGTCCTCAGCCCGCGGATAGCCGGATGAAGCCTCTGCAGATCGTCGTCGCTCATCGCACCCCCGGGAACGGGAGGGGGGAGGGGGGCATTCCGAGCGCGTTCTGTCCCACCGAGACAAAGCCAGAACAGAGAAAAGCCAGAAGCCAGAAGCCAGAAGCCAGAAGAAAGATCAAAGACAACGTCCAGAGCCTGTTCGAACGGCACGTGACCTGAGATGCTCCGAATCTCTGGCGGTTTGTCTTTGACTTTTCTTCTGGCTTCTAGCTTTCAACTTCTGACTTCGCCTTTTCTTCTGGCTTCTGGCTTCTGGCTTCTAGCTTTTTCTTACCGACTTCCACCAGCTCTTCCTCGTCCAGATCGATGTACCAGAGAAGGCCCCGGCACGGATCGCCGCTCATCGCGGTGATCGCGCGGCAGTAGCGGGCGACCTGCTCGCGATCGGCCTCGAGGCGATCTTCCGAGGCCCGGCCGCTCTTGTAATCGAGCACGATCCAGGCGTCTCCGTCTCGAAGGAGGCGGTCGATGCGCGCCTCGCGCAGCTTCCCTTCCTCCTCGAGCCAGATCGTCGTCTCGCGCGCCACCGTTTCCAGCGCCCGGATCCGTTCATGTGAGCTCGAGGCGAGGATCGCCTCGATCCTCCGGGCGACGCGGTCCCGCTCGAGCTCGGTCGCGCCGAGCTCGAGACGCGCCATCTCCAGCAGCGCGCCGATCTCAGGCGAGCCTTCCCAGATCTCGAGAAAGCGGTGCAGCAGGAGCCCCGCACGGCGATAGCGGAGCTTCTCCGCGCGCCGAACCAGCTCGGTGCGGTCCACCGGCTGGGGTGGCGCTTCCGGCTCGGGAGGCGGCAGCTCCCTGCGCGCGCGCTCCCCGAGCTCCCGGCTCACGAGGCGCGGCAGCGCCTCCTCGGGAACCGGCAGCGGCTCGAGCGACTCGAATGCCGCCTCGAGGCTCTCTTCCCCGATCTTCAGGATCTCGCGCCGCTCGCCCGGTTCCGCGGGGAAGAGACCGCCCAGCGCCTTCACATCGAACCCGAAGATGCCGAGGAGCGGCTTCATGAAGGTCTGTTTGCTGGTCGTGAGCGGATCGAGGACGAAGATCACTTCCTCGCGCGCCCTCGTCACGGCCACGTAGAAGAGGCGGTCGTTCTCGGCCTCGTTCCGTTCCTTCAGGATCGCCGCCGGCGTCTTTCCTCCCTCCGCCTTCTCCGCCCGCGTGCCGATCGTCGTCAGAGAGCCTTTGAGATAGAGCCGCTCCGGCACGCTGAGTCGGAAAATTGAAAGTGGATCGCCCGGCATGAGGCAGGCGAGCTCCGGGAGGATCACGCGCCCGAACTCGAGTCCCTTCGAAGCGTGGACGGTAAGCACGCGGACGCCTCCCGCGTTGTCGTCGATGATCGCCGGCTCGGAGCTCTCGCCTCCTTCGCGCCGCCGAAGCATCTCCTCGACGAAAACGGGAAGCGAGGCGCCGACCGCGCGGTCGAACTCGCGCGCGAGCTCGAGAAGCGCCTCGAGATCGTCGAGGTGACTCTCGCCGCGCGCCTGCAGGCGGTAGAGCACATCGACTCCGCTCTCGGCGATGATCGCTCCGGCGAGCTGCTCGACGCCCATCCAGCCGGCGCACTCCGTCCAGCGCTTCATCTGTTGCCGAAACCGCTCGTGGGGGGAGCCGGGGTCGGGAGCCCCGCCTGCTTCCTTCGCCAGAAACGCGGCCGTGATCTCGTCGTCGGTCAGCGCGAAGTAGGGGCCGCGCGCGGCGGAGAACGCGGCGCCGCGGTCGAATGGAGAGGCGATCGCGCGAAGCACCGCGAGAAGGTCGATCGCGGCGCGGCGCTCGAAAATCGAGCGGTTGCGCGGAAGAACGTATTCGATCCCCGCCGCGTCGAGCGCATCGAGATACGCATCGATCGTCGTCATCTTCCGGACGAGGATCGCGAAGCTCTCGGCGGGCACGCCCGCATCGATGCGCGCGCGAATCATCGCGGCAACTGCGGCGGCCTGGCGGCCCGATGATCCCGGCTCGTCGTCCACATTCTCGTCCGGGAGCGGGCGGAGGGCGGCGAAGCGGACAGGCGGCCCGTTGTCTCCATCTCCCGCGAGTCCGGGCTCGAGCGGTTCGTAATGCGGGCGGAAGACGTTGGCGTCGCCCTGCGCTTCGAACAGCCGCGCGAACATGGCGTTGAGCGCGTGAACCAGAGCCGGCCTGCTGCGGTACTGGTGACGCAGCACCTGCCGCTCGGCTCCCTGTTTGACGAAGAAGTCGAGGGTTTCCCCGTACGTCTCGGGATCGGCGCCGCGGAACGAGTAGATCGACTGCTTCGGATCGCCGACGAGGACGATGCGTCCCTCTTCGACCTCGCCCGAGCGGCCGGTCGCGAGCCGGCGGACGATCGAGGCCTGGATCCAGTCGGTATCCTGGAACTCGTCGACGAAGAGCCAGTCGATGCGCGCCCGAATTTCGGCCGCGACGGACGGGTCCTTCAGGAGTCTTTCGGTCCGGATCAGCAGATCGTCGAAATCGAGAACACCGCGTCGGTCCTTTTCCGCCTCCAGCCGTTCCAGGAACCGGCCGCCGAGCCGCAGAGCCGCCGACGCGGTCCGCTCGGCGAGGAGGAGGTCGTAGAGATTCTGGTCCTTCTTCTCACCGCGAAGGACCCTGAGCGGCGCCTTGACCCGCGGGGATCCTTTGAGATGGGCGTCACGCAGCCGGTTCGCAACCGGCTCGAGCCAGGCGACCCAGGCGCTCGCCTCGTCGCCGGCGGGAGGCGGCACCGCGCGCACATGCGAGAGAAACGCCGCCGTGTCGGCATGATTGACGTCGACGTCGCTCTCCGGGAGCGCCCGGATCTCGCCGACGGCCGCGCGCATAGGCGCGGCGACGTCGCGGAACGAGGAGATTCCCCCGAGCCCGAGCGAGAGGAGGCCGCGGTGCTGAACGAGCGCGAGAACGACCTTGCGCAGGTTGCGGACGTCGCCCAGCCCCTCGATCGCGTACTCCCATTCCATCGCCCGCGCCGGTTCGACCTCGCCGGTGGTCTCGTCCTCGAGCCATTCGAGCCAGATGTCGTCGAGCATCCGCGAGCGCTCGAACCCCTCCGCGATCCGGAACGACGGATCGAGACCCGCCTCCAGCGGGTGACGGGCGAGGATTGACTGGCAGAACGAATGGATCGTCTGCGAACGGATCCGGTCGAGCTGCGCGAGATGCGTCTCGCACGCGCGGGTCCAGTCGGTTCGCCGGTCGGGTGGGATCGCGAGAATCGGCGAGGCCGAGCCGGAAGGCCAGCCGGCCCCGCCGCTGACGAGCGCGGCGTGCATGTCGACCAGGCCGTCGCGGATCCGCTCGGCGATCTCGCCGGCGGCTTTCTCCGTGAACGTGATCAGGACCAGTCGTTCCGGCGAGAGACGGGGGTGATCGAGCAGGATCTCGAGCACCTGCCGCACGATCTCGGTCGTCTTTCCGGTCCCGGCTCCCGCCTCGACGAAGACGTTGCGGCGTCGCGGGACAAAGAGGAGCGGCGCCTGCGTCATTCGTTCGCCTCCTCGAGATGCCTCAGGTAGCTCATCGCCTCGAAGGGCCTCACTTCGCGAGCCTCTTCGCGGGTGTGGCGCACGCGGCACCAGCGGCCGACCGTGCACCAGTCGCAGTCGCTGCCGGGAATGGCCGGAAAAATACCCGCGCGGGCCGAGCGCGCGAGACGGCCGAGATGATCGAGGAGCGTTTCGTGAACGGCGGCGAGCTCGAAGGTGAAGCGCTCCGCGTCGGCATCGGAGCGGATTGGAAGGATCGCGGCCGAGATCGCGGAGGGAGCGGCGCCGAAGATCGATCCGGCGGCCAGCGCGTAGAGCGGGAGCTGGAGAGCATGCCCCTTCTCGATCTTCTCTTCGATCCCGGCCTGCCGGTTACCCTTCCCCGTCTTGTAGTCGACCACGCGGATTCGCGTCCCGTCGGGCGAGATGTCGACCCGGTCGATCCTCCCCCGCAGGCGTATTTCTGTCCCCTCCGTCTCGATCGTGACGGGAGCAAAATCGGGCGGGCGATCGTCGCGGCTCGAGCTCCCGAACGAGAGCTCGAACCATCGCGGACGTAGATCTCTCGCAACCAGGTCGTTCGTGTCGCGCACGAGGAACCGCTCGAGGACCCGGAGCGCGAGTTTTCGCTCGATCCGCCTCAGCAGCTCGCTCGCGGCCGGGTACTGGCGCTCGTGCTGGTCGAACTCGCTGTCGAGGAGGTGCTGAAGGCGCTCCTTGAGGGGGGAGAGCAGCTCGTCTCGTCCCCGCATGGCGAGGAGGTCGGCATCCGGCAGGTTGCGGTAGAAGCGCTCGAGGATCTTGTGCTCGAGCAGGCCCCGGCGGCGCTGTGTGAGCTCGAGCTCCCATTCCGGCTCCTCGATGTCGGCGATCTTCAGCACGCTCTCCAGAAAGAAGCGGTGCGGGCAGACGCCGAACGTTTCGATGCGGCGCGGCGAGAGCTCGAGCAGCCGCGCGGCGATTGCGGTATCGAACGGCGGGGCGGGGATGAGGTGGCCGTCGTACGCCGACCTCGTCCCGGAGGTGGTGGCGAGCCGGAGCTGCCTGGAGAGGCGGTGGGAAGCCTGCCCGCCGGAGACGATGCGGGCCGCCGCCTGTTCCGCGAGCGAGCTCGCGAGCGGGGCTCCCTCGTCCCGTTCGGCGACCCACCTGTCGAACGAGCGGACGATGCGGCTTCTCTCGGCCTCGCCATCGGCGGTCCCGAGTGCGAGATCCTTGAGGAACATGGAAGGGCGCCACGAACGACGGATGCCGTCGCCCGCCGAGTAGGAGAGATGCAGTGAATCGGTCGCGCCGTCGCGTAGGAGCTCGAACAGGAGGCGCTCTTCCTCCCGGCCGTCCGCGATCTCGCGGACGCCGAGGACGCGGCGCTCGTCGTTGGGGAGGAGGACGTCCTCGGTGCGGCGCTGGGGAAACTCCTCCTGCTGCATGGCCACCCCGAAAACGTGGGGGAAGGACCGGCCGCGGAACGCCATCAGGTCGCCGAACCAGACGGGGTCGCCGTCGGCCGTTTCGGGAGGAAGATCGGGAAGGGACTCGAGGAGGGATGAGAGCTCGAGCGCATCAAGGGAGGTCTCGGCCAGCGCCGGCATCCGGAGCAGCTCGGCGAGACCGGCGAGCGACTCGGCCGCTGCTAGATCCTCCTCGACGCGGAATCGTAGCGAGTCGGTGAGTCGGTCGAGCCAGTCCGCCCATGCCGAGGCGCGCCTGGGTTCGTCGGTCCCGCGCGACATCCGCTCGAAGGCCGCGACCGTCTCGGCCAGCAGTTCGATCCGGGCCTGGAGCCATGGCATGAGGCTCGGGACCATCTTCCGAATGCGGGCCGCGGTTCCGCCGGGGATCTCCGCGCGGCGCGCCGCGTCGTCCAGCTCGGCCGCGTTCGCGCCGTCCGGAAGCGTCCCTTTCCGGAACGGCGCCGCTGCCAGCGAGACGATCACCTCGCGGTGGAAGCGCTCCCTCCGGATTCTCAACAGGTCGAGGACGGCGCGCCCCCATGGATGCGACGCGAGCCGGCGCCCCCGACGCGGGGTGATATCGAGGCGGAAGGCGCGTGCCTCCCGCGCCACGAGGGAAGCGAGCCGGTCGTCGACCGAGCGGGCGACGATCGCGATGCCCGACGGCGGCGTCCCTTCGTCGATCATCGCGCGGATCCGCGACATGACTTCGCGCACTTCGCGGGGCTGGGCGGAATGGCCCGAGATCGAGAACGACGCTCGACCGGAGGAGGTGTGATCGTGATGCTCCGGCTCGCTACCGGCCGAGCGGCCGAGCCGATCGAGCGAATCGATCAGCGGCCGCGCGTAGTCGTATCCGGGAGCGATCGAGCCCCGGGCGAGAGGGACCGGGATCCAGAACGAGTCGAGCGCCCCCGCGCGGTTGAGCGCGAAAATCAGCTTCTGCTGCAGACCGGTCAGATCGTAAAAGCCGAAAACGATCTGGCGGGTCACGTCGGTTTCCCCCCGCTCGAGCATCCAGGCGGTCTCGCGGAGCAGATCGGCGGGGTCGAGCAGGCCGGCGGCATGGACTGACCCCTCGTAACGCTGCCAGACCTCGGTGAGGGCGAAGAGCTTCGGGCGGGAGGCGCGGGGAGTGCGGGCGCGCAGCTCGTCGATCGAAAGATCGCTGTCGCGGACGTCGCGCCAGCTTCGCTCGAGAAGGGGGGCGAGTCCATCTACTGCTCGTAGAGGCGCCTTCGCCTTCTTCGCGGCGGCGATCATCGCGAGTCTCTTGTGGCTCTCCGCTGCGATCCGCGGATACCGGCCGGTTCGTTGCAATACAGCCAGCGCGAAGCTTTCGGGCGTTCGCAGCTCGACTCCTGCCACGCCCTCGGGATGGCGGGCGAGCAGGGCGCGGGCGATGGCCACGGCGGCCGCCCGTGACGGGACGATCAGCTCGACGGGATCGACGAGGTGGTCGGCGAGCGAGCCTCCCGCCGGGCGGAGGCTCTCGATCCGCTCGGCGAGCGGGCCGGTCAGATCGCGGTAGCGGCCGAAATGAAGGGAGATGGGAGCGGGCGGCATCTGGAGGATCCGATTCTACCCGAGAGGTTCCTTAGCCTCGGAGGCGTTCCGTGCGGCAGGGGGGCCGCCGAAACCTATAATGCTCCAACGCAATGGCGAGAAAAGACGCGCGCATCGTCACCATTCACCGGGGAACGACCTTCCTCCTGCTCCTGCTGACCACAGTGGCGATTTCCGGGCTGACCCTCTACGCATCCGGAAAGGCGTACACGAAGGT
>JBHEPS010000095.1:3991-9144 GCA_046260175.1 Thermoanaerobaculia bacterium | reverse complement strand
CTTCTACTCCCCCGCTTCTTCTTTCCGCTCGGCCGCGAGGCGTTCGCGCTCGGCGGCCTTCGCCTCGCGGCGCTCGTTCGCCTCATCCTTGATTCGCTGGGCGATCGCCGAGCCGGTCGCCGTCACCGCGAGGCCTCCCTCGGCGGTCTCTCTCAAACCGCGCGGCAGGGCTCGACCGATCCGAACCATCGCCTCCACGATCTCGTCCATCGGGATCACCGACTCGATTCCGGCCAGCGCCATCTGCGCCGCCGTCAATCCGTGCACCGAGAAGATCCCGTTGCGCTTCACGCAGGGGACTTCGACGAGTCCCCCGAGATGCTCGCACTCAGCGAGATGAGCGAGCCCACCCCGCCCGCGACCACGAGCCCCCGCACCGTCCGTTCCGGCTCGACTCCGCGCTCCTCCTCGAGCGCGAGCAGCATCCCGGGCACCACGCCTCCGGCCCCGGCCGTCGGCGCGGCGACGATGACGCCCATCCGGGAGTTCTCGCCCATCACGGAGAGCGCATAGATCGATGCCTTGACCGTCAGCGGGTCGAGGAACGTTCGTCCTTCGCGGAAAGCGTCGATCAGCAGCTTCGACTCGTTGCCGACGAGCTTGCCCATCGAGAGGCCGCCATCGAGGCCGCGACGGATGCACTCCCACATCACCTCCCGGCGCTTGCCAAGGGCGCTCACGATCTGGTCGGGTGAGAATCCGCTCTCCTCGGCATCGGATTCGAGAAAGACATCGGCGCAGTCGCGCTCGTCACCGATCTCGAGGAGCGACGCAAAGTTTTCGATCATTAAATGTCCTCTCCAGCTCAGGGAATCCGGTCGAGATAACGTCCCGACACCATGTCGGGAAGCGCGAGGATCCGTCTCAGGGCCTCCTCCGAGATTGGTGAATCGATGTCCACTTGCATGAAGGCGTCCTTCCCCCTCTGCTTTCGCGAGCAGGCCAGCGACCCGATATTGATCCCCTCAGCGGCTATGACCTCGGTGACTTCATGAATCATTCCCGGCCGGTCCCTGTAGAAGAGCATCAGCGTGGGTGAGTCTCCCTTGAAACGCGCCGCGAACCCGTTGATCGAAAAGACTTCGATGGCAGCCCCTCCGATGGATGATCCGATGATCTCCGCCGAGCGGTGCTTTCCCTCGAGGACGATCCGCACCGTGTTCGGATGGACATCACCGAGGTCCTCCTCGGTGAAATCAATCCGGATGCCGAGCTGCTCGGCGATCCGGATCGCCTCGGGAATCCGCTGGTCATCGACCCCGAGACCGATCGCTCCCCCAACCAGCGCGAAATCCGAGCCGTGCCCCCGAAACGTCGCCGCGAGAGGCGGATGGAGATGGAAGCTCAGTGCGACCGGCTCGTCAGCCAGGACCTCGAACGCCACGCGTCCGAGGCGCGCCGTCCCTGCCGTGTGGGAGCTCGAGGGGCCGACCATCACCGGCCCCATCACGTCGAGTATGGGTATTTTTCGACCTCGGGTCGCCATATTGGGGCGCTCATTCTAATCCGTTGTCGAGCGGACGCATCCATTCCTGCTAGACTTCCGCCAGTGTCGAAGCCTCGCGTCCTCGTCGTCGACGACGACCGCCCGATCAGGGAGCTGATGCGGAACATCCTCCGGGAGTTCGGCATGGACCCGCTCGTCGCGGGATCGGGCGAGGAGGCGGTCGAGCTCGCCCGGACCGAGACCCCGGAGGTCATCCTGCTCGACCTGAACATGCCCGGGCTGAGCGGCGAACAAACGATCGAGGCCCTGCGGGCGATCGACCTGCTCGCCCACACGCCCATCCTCATTCTCTCTGGGGAGCCGATCGATCCGGCCGAGCTCGAGCGCCTCGGAGCGAGAGGGGCCGTGCAGAAGCCCTTCGACCTGCCGAAGCTGATCGCGCAAATCCGCCTGGCCGTCGCCTGACCGGGCTCCGGATGGGCCGCGCGGCCGGCTGCCGTACGGATTTTGCAGGCTTTCTCTTTCTGCTATAAGTTTCCGCTGGGAGGATTCCATGGTTCACGAAAGCACCACCGCTCTTCGCGAGACGCTAAGCCGCTTCGGGCTTCGCGTCGAAGCAGGAGCGCCGAAAATCACCGACGTGGCAGCCCTCAGGCGCGAGGGGATCGACCACCTGATCAGAACCGCCGTCTTCGCGAAAGACGAAGCAACCCGCGAGGAAGCGCGCGAGCTCATCCACGCCGTAGCGCGTGCGACGGGGGCCGTCCCCGCTTCGATTCAGCCTCTCTACGAGGCGATCGGACGCGGCGAAGTGAAGCCCGACTTCACAGTCCCTGCGCACAATCTCCGCGCGCTGACTTACGACAAGGCCCGCGCGCTGTTCCGGGCGGCCATCAAACACGACGCCGGAGCGTTCATCTTCGAGATCGCGCGATCGGAGATCGGCTACACCGAGCAGCGCCCCGGCGAATATGCGGCTGCAGTCCTGGCGGCCGCCGTCAAGGAGGGCTATCAGGGGCCCGTCTTCATCCAGGGCGACCACTTCCAGGCTTCGGCCAAGCGGTGGGCCTCCGACGAAAGAGAAAAGGAGAAGAGAGCGATCGAGTCACTGATCGACGAGGCGATCGCAGCCGAGTTCTACAACATCGACATCGACACCTCGACGCTCGTCGATCTCTCGCACCCGACGCTCGACGAACAGCAGCGCCTCAACTACGAGGAGTGCGCCTGGTTCACGAAGTACATTCGTGAGCGCGAGCCGGACGGGATCGACATCTCCGTCGGCGGCGAGATCGGTGAAGTCGGCAAGCACAACACTTCGCCCGAGGAGTTCCGCGCTTACATGGAGGGATACCTCCGGACCCTGGGCTCCGGCATGAAGGGGATCAGCAAGGTCTCGATCCAGACCGGTACATCGCACGGCGGGGTTCCACTGCCCGACGGCACGATCGCGAAGGCCTCGATCGATTTCGTGACGATCAAGAACATCTCGAAGATCGCGCGCGAGGAGTTCCAGATCGGGGGCGCCGTGCAGCATGGCGCCTCGACGCTCCCCGAGGAGGTGTTCGACAACTTCCCGAAAGCGGATGCGGTCGAGATCCATCTCGCCACCGGATTCCAGAACATGCTCTACGATCACGCTTCTTTCCCGTCCGACCTTCGCAGTGAGATCGAAGAGTGGTGCAGAGAAAACGCTGCAAACGAGCGGAAGGAAGGGCAGACCGAGGAGCAGTTCCACTACACGACGCGCAAGAAGGCCATTGGACCGTTCAAGCGCCGCATGTGGGACCTTCCCGACAACGTGCGCGAGCCGATCATCGCGGACCTGGAGAAGAAGTTCGAGTTCCTGATGGGCAAGCTCGGCGTCAACGGAACCCGGGAACTGGTCAACCGGTACGTGCAGGTGAGCGCCGGAGAGCCGAGGCCGAAGACGAAAGTGCGCGGCGAGAAACTCTCGATGGCGGCTCTCGTCGTCGAGGGTGAAGGCGAATAAGGCAGGCTAGTTTCATCGAAAAAGCCCCCAGGTGCGAAACCTGGGGGCTTTTTCATTTTCGGTCGATCGCGGAAAGAAACGGCGTGGATGGCACATCCCTCGCAGAGGTCGCTTCCTGTCCGCGGCAGAGGAATGCCGGACGGAAAGGCAGATTGAATATGGGAAACCTGATCTGGATCATCGTCGTCGTCCTGATAGTTCTCTGGCTGCTCGGTGCTTTCGTCATGCCCGTCGGTGGTGGGCTGATTCACATCCTCATCGTCATCGCGCTCATCATCGTGGTCTGGAGACTCGCGACCGGCAAAAAAGTCCTGTAACTCCGTAACCCTCGAAGTTCACCCCTGAGCGCGGCCCTTGCGGGTCGCGCTCTCATTTTTTGAAGGAAGCGACGAGCGCCGCAAGCCGCCGCGCGTCCACCGCTGCGGTCACCTCGCCTCCCCGCTTGACCGAAGTACCGACCACCGCGGCATCGGCGGGGGGGAAATCCCTTGCGTTCGCGCGGCTCACGCCGCTCCCCAGAACCAATGGCGCGTCGGGGAGAAGGTCACGCAGGTGCTCGAGGACCTGCGGGTCTGCGGCGGCGCCCGTGGCGCGCCCGCTGATCACGATCGCATCGGCCATTGCGCGATGACGGAGATCGAGCGCGGATTGATTGCGGTCAACATCCCCCAGCGGGTACGCATGCTTGACCATCCAGTCTCCGAACACGGCCACCTCCGGAGCGACGCTCGCGCGAGCTCGCATCACCTCGGCGGCGTTTCCTTCGATGATCCCCTGATCGGTGACCATCGCTCCGACGAGCACGTTGACCCTCACGAATACGGCCCCGGTCGCGGCCGCGATCGCGAGAGCGGAGACGCCGTCGTTCCGCAACACGTTCACCCCAACGGGCAACCCGCTCTCCTCGATCACGACGCGAACGGCGCGGGTCATGGCCGCCACGGTCACCGGACCGACGGTCTTCCCGAACGGCCGGTCGCCGAAGTTCTCGACGATGATCCCGTCCGCCCCTCCTTTGCGGATTGCCCGAGCGTCCGCAGCCGCGCGGCGCAGCACGGGGTCGAGCGCACCCTCGAAACCGGGAGCTCCCGGCAGCGGACCGAGGTGAACCATGGCGAAAACGGCGCGGCCGCCGAAACGGCGGGAAAAGGAGGAGCGGGTGAGCATGGGGGGATAGTAGAAGAAAAGCCAGAAGCCAGAAACCAGAAGCCAGAAGAAAAGGCGAAGCCAGAAACCAGAAGCCAGAAGCCAGAAGAAAAGTCAGAAGCAAAACCTCGTCATCTGAGGGGGCGGTGTCCGGGGGCGGACAAAGCGACGGGATCGGTGAGTGCTTCCGGAGGCTCCCTCAGAAGGACGTGGCGTTGCCGTTGCATTTTCTTCTGGCTTCTGGCTTTCGTCTTCTGGCTTCGCCTTTTCTTCTGGCTTCTGGCTTCTGGCTTCTGGCTTGTCCTATCTTCTGGCTTCTGGCTTGTCCTCTCTTCTGGCTTTTCCTCTGGTCTGTTACTCTCCCGCGCGATGGCCGGATTCCAGCTCCACAACACCCTGACCCGCCGCATGGAGCCGTTCGAGCCCCTCGAGAAGGGGAAGGTGCGGATGTACTGCTGCGGGCCCACCGTCTATGACCGCGTGCACATCGGTAACCTCCGCACGTTTCTCTGGGGCGACCTGCTGCGCCGCTACCTCCAGTGGAAGGGGCTCGAGGTCATCCAGGTC
>JBHEPS010000095.1:0-3981 GCA_046260175.1 Thermoanaerobaculia bacterium | reverse complement strand
ATCGATAACCTCCGGATCCGGCGAGCCGACATCTACCCGAAGGCGACCGACCACATCCCCGAGATGGTCGACCTGGTCGAACGTCTTGCGAAGAACGGGCACACCTACGACGTGGAGGGGTCGACGTATTTCCGCATCTCGACGTTCCCGCAGTACGGCCGTCTGGCGCAGCTCGAGATCGAGCAGCGATCGGAGTTCAGCCGGATCGAAAGCGACAAGTACGAGAAGGAAGACGCCCGCGATTTCGTCCTCTGGAAGGGGAAGAAGGAAGGGGAACCGTCGTGGGAAGCTCGCATCGGCGAGGGACGCCCGGGCTGGCACCTCGAGTGCTCGGCGATGTCGATGAAGTATCTTGGTGAGACGTTCGACATTCACACCGGAGCGGTCGACCTGATCTTTCCGCACCATGAGAACGAGGTCGCGCAAAGCGAGGGCGCCACGGGGCATCCGTTCGTCCGCTACTGGATCCACGGCGAGCATCTGAACGTCGAAGACACGAAGATGTCGAAGTCCATCGGAAACATCTACACGCTTCCGAGTCTCATTGAGCAGGGCTACGACCCGCTTCAGGTCCGCTACGCGCTTCTCGCCGTTCCTTATCGCACCCGGCTCAACTTCACGCTCAAGAGCCTCGACGATGCGGGGAATGCTCTCGAGCGCCTGCAGTTGTTCATGATTCGGATGAAGGAAATCGCCTCCGCGGGGTCGGGAGAGACCGGCCGCGGGAAAGAGCTCTCCGGCGCGATGCGCGCCGATTTCGAGCGCTCGATGGACGATGACCTCAACACGGCCGGCGCGCTCGGCGCCCTCTTCTCGATGGTCCGCGAGGCGAACATCGCCGCCGACGAGGACGCGCTCGGATCGGAGGACGCGCGCCTGCTGCTCGCGGCGATCGAGGACGTCGACGGCGTCCTCGACATCCGTCCCGCCGCGGAGCAGAACCTGGACGAGGAGATCGAGTCCCTCATCGAAGCCCGCAACGCCGCGCGCAAGGCGCGCGACTTCGCCAGATCCGACCAGCTGCGCGACGAGCTTCTCGCGAAAGGAATCATTCTCGAAGACACCCCCGCCGGCACGCGTTGGCGCAGAAAGTGACGCCCCGATGATCGGCTATCTCGAAGGCCCCATCCATCAGCTCGATCCCGACCGCGTCGTCGTGATGGCCGGCGGCGTCGGCTACGCCGTCCGGATTCCACTCAGCACCTACTACCGGCTCGACGGAAAGCAGAAAGCCGCACTCGAGATCCACACCCATGTCCGCGAGGACGAGATCTCCCTTTACGGATTCGCCACGGCGGCGGAGAAGGACGCGTTCCAGAAACTCATTTCGATCAGCGGCATCGGACCGCGCCTGGCTCAGGTCATCCTCTCGGGCATCGACGTGGCCGAACTGGCCGACGCGATCGTGCGTGGCGACAGCCGGAGACTCTCCGCGATCCCCGGGGTCGGCAAGAAGACCTCCGAGCGGATCTGCCTCGAGCTTCGAGATAAACTGATCGCCTCGATGGAACCGGGCGCGCCGGCAGTTCCCGCTGCCCCGGCATCGGTCGACGACGACGTCATCTCGGCCCTCGTCAACCTCGGATACAAACCCGCGACCGCCGAAACCGCCGTCCGGAACGCCCGGCAGCAGGCAGGCGAGGCGCCCGAGCTCTCGGAGCTGCTCCGCGCCGCGCTCAAGCTCCTGACCCGATGACCACTCGGAGAACCGCCGACCTCCTGGTCGTCGCGATCGGGGGCGGAATCATCGCGCTCACGCTCCTCTTCGCATGGTCACCCCTCGTCGGGGGACCCGACCTCATTCCGCGCCAGACCGTCTGCTGGAGCCGGCTCCTGTTCGGAATCCTCTGTCCCGGTTGCGGCCTGACCCGCAGTTTCGTCGCATTGGCGGAGGGCTCGCTCGCCGACGCGTGGCGGCTGAACCGGATGGGGCCGCTTCTCTTCGGATCGATCGTCACCCTGGTCGTTCTTCACGGACTCCGGTTCGCGGGCTTCAACCTCCGGCGACTCGGCGTGTTCGACATGGTGCTCGCCGCAACGCTGGCCGCGGCTCTTCTGGCCCACTCTCTTGCCTTCTATTTCACGTGAGATCGAGCAGAAGGAGATCGCCCTCGGTGCGGGTCTCTCCGTTCGAGACGTGGATCTCGCGCTCGAGCATCGGTCCGCCGTAGACGAAGGTGTGGAACTCGCCATTCTCTCCGCACGGATCGACTTCTTCGGGAAGATCGGCGAGGAAAGCGCGGTCGAACTCCCTGCCGAGGAATGACTCGTCGAGGCGGCGGCGGTCGACCGCGACCACCCGGGCCCGAAGGCCAGCACCGACCATCCTCTGCGCCAGGTCCCAGGTGGGGAGCTTCCAGAGCGGAAAGATCGGCCGGAGGGTGGTTGTCAGGGCCAGCTTCCGCTCCCGGTAGCGCCGCACCTCATCCAGAAAGAGGTCGGCGAAGGCGATTCCCTGGATGCCGTTCGCCTCGGCCGACTTCATCGCTTCTCCCATCCGCGCTTCGTACTCCTCGGAGGGGCAGGGATCGGGCAGCTCGATGGCTGTCAGGGGGAGCCCCGTGGCCTGAGCCTGCTCCTCGATGAGCGTGCGCCTGACCCCGTGCATCGAGACCCGGCCATCGCTATCCCGGAAGGTGGTGAAGAGCCCGACCACGTTCATCTGGATGCTGCTTCTCAATTCATGCAGCGCCCAGGCGGAGTCCTTTCCGCCGCTCCATGCGAGAAGTACCGCGAGCCGCTGCTGCATCGATCGATACGGTACCAGCAGGAGCCTTCGAAGGGAATCGAAGCGCGGAAATGGCGCGGGATAAAACGGGCAGGTGGCCGGATCCTGCCATCTTGAGATCCTTCGGTCGCGCTCGCGGTCACGCCGGAAGCAACCTCGCTCCGGCGCTCCCTCAGGATGACGATCGCGATGCCATCGTCACGGCTCCGCCACAATGCCGAGGCCTTCCACTCTCGAAAAACGGCCGGCTGGGCGTAGACTCCGGCTGGACAAGCCGTTCGAAGGAGAGTATTTCGCATGAACTCTATTTTCCGAATTGCCGCCGCGGTCGCAATCGCGCTCATCGCCGCCTGCAGCACCGTACCGGCTCCCACTGAAGGGACCGAGACCACAATGACCACCACCGCCATGAACGCAAAACCGCCGATCGCCACGACGAAACCGCATACGCTCGAGAAGTTCGGTCTCGCCCGCACCGACGACTACTACTGGCTCCGCGAGCGGGAGAATCCCGAAGTCATCGCCTACCTCGAGGCAGAGAACGCGTACACGAACGCCATGATGGCGCCGACGGAAGCTCTTCAACAGACGATCTTCGACGAGATCGTCGCCAGGATTCCGCAGAGCGACGAGAGCGTGCCGGTTCACGAAAACGGCTGGCACTGGTTCGAGCGCTACGAGCCGGGGAAGGAGTATCCGATCTACGCCCGCAAGCAGGCGCTAGAGGCCCCGGAGCAGGTCGTCCTCGACGTCAATGAGCTGGCGAAGGGACACCAGTACTTCTCCGTTCCAGGCGTGCTGCCGAATGACTCCGGCACCGTGGTCGCCTACGCCGTCGACACGGTCGGGCGGCGAAAGTACGACATCCACTTCAAGGATCTCCGTACGGGACAGAACCTCCCGGAAGTCATTGAGGACGTCACGCCGAACGGCGCGTGGGCGGCCGACGACCGCACGCTCTTCTATGTTCGTCAGGACGCGGACACGCTCCGCTGGTACCAGATCTGGCGTCACGAGATCGGAACGAACCCCGCGTCCGACGCTCTCGTGTTCGAGGAGAAGGACGAAGAGTTCAGCTCTTACGTCCATCGCTCCAAGTCGAAGCGATACGTGATGATCACGTCGAGTCAGACCGTCTCCGACGAGGTTCGCTTCATCGATGCGTCCGCCCCCCGCTCCGAGCCGGTGATTCTCGAGCCCCGCAGCAGAGGGCGTGAGTACTCGGCCGACCACCTCGCCGGTTTCTTCTACAT
>JBHEPS010000094.1:0-9147 GCA_046260175.1 Thermoanaerobaculia bacterium | reverse complement strand
GTCTTCTACGCCGACGTCGCCGGCGGGATGGAAGACGTGCCTCTGGCCAACGCCCTCGGGAATCTCCGCGAAATGTGCGAGACCGTCCAGGTGCTCGGGAGCTATCCGGCGGCCGTTGAAGTCAGAAGTCAGAAGGCAGAAGGCAGAAGGAAAGGCAAAGGTCCGCCGTCATCCTGAGTACGGGAACCGCGCCGACGGCTCGGGTGTCGATTCAATGACCCGTGCGCGGGCGCGATCACGAGAAGAGAACAAGGGGGCAGGAGGCAGGGGGCGGGGGACAGGGCCCTCACCTGATTTTCCCTGCCCCCCGTCCCCTGCCTCCCGCCCCCTTCTCGACTACGACGGAAAGGTCGGTTCCCGTACTCAGGATGACGGCTCGAGAAGCTGACCGACTCTCCTGCTCGTAGATTCGGCGAGCTCCCCGCCGCGGCTCGAAAGCCGCGGCCACATCGGCGGTCCCGATCGGCTAAAATGCGACTTCGAGTCCCCGATGTCCTTCGTCCATCTCCATCTCCACACTCAATATTCGCTTCTGGATGGGGCAAATCGCCCCGCTGAGCTCGCTCAACGCGTCTCGGAGCTCGGAATGCCGGCCTGCGCGATCACCGACCACGGCAACATGTTCGGCGCGGTCGAGTTCTACGACGCGATGACGAAGGTCGGCGTGAAGCCGATCATCGGCTGCGAGATGTACACGGCCCTCGGCTCGCGGCTCGACAAGTCGGGCTCCGGCTCCGAGGACGTCGCGGCGGACGCCGGCGCGAACAATCACCTCATCGTCCTCGCGCAGAACGAGACGGGGTACCACAACCTGGTCAAGCTCGTCTCCGCCGGGTACACGGAGGGGTTCTACTACAAGCCGCGGATCGACAAGGAGATCCTGAAGGCGCACAGCGAGGGACTGATCGTCCTCTCGTCCTGCCTCAAGGGCGAAGTCTCGCAGGCTCTCGCCGGAGGAAACTACCAGAAGGCGAAAGAGGCGGCCCTCGCGTATCGCGAGATCCTCGGTCCGGAGAACTTCTTCCTCGAGATCCAGAATCACGGCATCCCTGATCAGGTGAAGATCCTCCAGGAGATGAAGCAGCTCGGCGAAGAGACGGGACTGCAGCTGGTCGGCACGAACGATTCGCACTACCTCATGAAGGACGACGCGTTCGCGCACGAGGTCCTTCTCGCAATCGGCACCGGGAAGACGCTCGACGACGACCGGCGGATGAAGTTCTATTCGGACGACTTCTACGTGAAGAGTCCGGACGAGATGAAGAAGGTGTTCAGCGCCTACCCGGAGGCGGTCGCGAACACGATGCGGATCGCCGACCGGATCGACCTGAAGCTCGAGCCGAAAGGGTTGCACCTCCCCGAGTTCCCCGTCCCCAAAGAGTTCGATATCGCGGGGTACTTCGAGAAGGTAGCGAAGGACGGTCTCGAAAAGCGATTCCGGGCGCTCGCGCCTCTCTTCGCCTCGGGGCGGCGCAAGTACCCGCAGGAAGTCTATTGGGACCGCTTCCGGAAGGAAGTGGACATCATCAAGTCGATGGGCTTCCCGGGCTACTTCCTGGTGGTTTGGGACTTCATCAAGTTCGCCAGGGACCACGGGATCCCGGTCGGTCCGGGACGCGGCTCGGCCGCCGGTTCACTCGTCGCCTACGCGATGGAGATCACCGACGTCGACCCTCTCGAGTACGACCTTCTTTTCGAGCGCTTTCTCAATCCCGAGCGGATCTCGATGCCCGACATCGACATCGACTTCTGCATGAACAACCGCGGTCGGGTGATCGACTACGTTCGGGCGAAGTACGGGGCCGAGAACGTCGCCCAGATCATCACCTTCGGAACGATGGCGGCCCGGTCGGTCGTGCGTGACGTCGGCCGCGTGCTCGGCCTCCCGTTCGGTTTCGTCGACAAGATCGCGAAGATGATCCCGACCGATCCCGGGACCACGCTCGCCGAGGCGCGGAAGAGCTCTCCGCAGCTCGCCGAGGCGATCCGCAGCGACAAGGAAGTGGAGAAGGTCGTCGACCTCGGCTCACGCCTGGAGGGGCTCTCGCGCCATGCGGGCGTCCATGCGGCAGGCGTCGTCATCACCCCCGAGCCGGTCGACCACTTCGTTCCGCTGTACCGGACGAACAAGGACGAGATCGTCACGCAGTTCGACATGCGCATCGTCGAGAAGATGGGCCTTCTCAAGATGGACTTCCTCGGCCTGCGAACCCTGACGGTCATCGACACGGCTCTCAAGGCCATTGAAGCGAACGAGAAGGAAAAGATCGACATCAGCGCGCTCCCGCTCGACGATCCTGAAGTTTTCCGGCTCTTTCAGGAAGGGCGCACCAAGGGGGTGTTCCAGTTCGAGTCGGGCGGCATGGTCGACCTGCTGCGAAAAGCGCATCCGACCCGGTTCGAGGACCTCGCGGCGCTCAACGCGCTCTACCGCCCGGGAGCTCTCGACGCGGGGATGGTCGACGAGTACGTCCGCCGGAAGAACGGCCAGTCGAAGGCCAAATACGTCGTTCCCGTCATGAAGGACGTCCTGGAAGAGACTTACGGCGTGATCGTCTACCAGGAGCAGGTCATGCAGATCGCCCAGTCGGTCGCGGCCTACTCCCTCGGAGAGGCAGATCTTCTCCGGAAGGCGATGGGGAAGAAACAGAAGGAAGTGATGGAGGCCGAGCGCTCGAAATTCGTCAACGGGGCGACCGGCAACGGCTACGAGGCAAAGAAGGCAAACGAGATTTTCGACTTCATCGAGCCGTTCGCCCGATACGGCTTCAACAAGTCGCACTCGGTCGCCTACGCGCTGCTCGCCTATCAGACCGCCTGGCTCAAGGCGCACTACCCGCGCTATTTCATGTCCGCGGTCCTCTCGTCCGAGATGGACAAGACCGACAGCGTCGTGAAGTTCATCCACGAGTGCGAGTCGATGGGCATCAGGCTCCTCCCCCCGGACGTCAACGAGTCGAACTTCTCGTTCACGGTCGTCGGCGACAACGTTCGCTTCGGTCTGGGCGCGGTCAAGGGAATCGGCGAAGGAGCGATCGAATCGATTCTCAGGGCGCGCCAGGATCTCGGCCGGTTCACCGGACTCGATCAGTTCTGCGAGCACGTGGACCTGCGCGCGTGCAACAAGAAGGTGCTCGAGGCGCTGATCAAGTCCGGCAGCTTCGACGGCTTCGGTTCGACCCGGAAGGGGCTCTTCGACCAGCTCGAGCCGACGATGGGCTCAGCGCAGAAGAGGAGGGAAGAGAAGGAGATCGGCCAGAACTCCCTCTTCGGCATGCTGGGCGGAGGCGGGGGGGCGACGGCGCTGCCGACGCAGATGGCCGCCACCCCGCTCGCCGCCCAGGCCGAGTGGCCCGAGGAAGAGAAGCTCTCGAACGAGAAGGAGACGCTCGGCTTTTACATCACCGGGCATCCCCTCAACAAATACAAGTCCGAGCTCGAGCAGTTCGCGAAAGCGAACACGGCAACTCTCGGCGGGTTCGTCGACCAGCAGGTGGAGATCGGCGGCATCGTCGGCCAGATGAAGAAGTCGAAGATCAAGAAAGGGCCGAACGAAGGGAAGCTGATGGCGAAATTCGTCCTCGAGGACCAGTATGGTTCCGTGGACGTGGTCGTATTCAGCGACCTGTACGCGAAGGTGATGCGCTGGCTCGAGAACGGCGAGGCGGTCCTGCTCTCGGCGATGGTGAAGGATACGGGCGGCGTCCCGGCCGGGCGGAGCGCCTCACTCGCGTCCGCCGAGCAGCACGCTTCCCGGATGACCGACGAGTACGGCGGCCATCCGGAAGAAGGATTCGAGTCGGCGGCGTGGACAGCGCGTGCGCCCGCGTCCGCCCCTTCCCTCGAAGACGAGAAGAGCGAAGACGAGATGGAGCGCGAACGGGTCGGGGTCGACGTCGCCAAGTACAACATCGCCCTTTTCGAAAGCCCGCAGGTCGAGGAAGAAGAGGAAGGAGAGGATAATGGCGGCGCCGGAGTCCGCCTCGACGCAGAGTTGAGGGATCCGAAGGCTGCCAGCGGAGCCCGCGCGCGTCTCGCCGACGGAGATGAGGCCGTTGCGACGCCCGTCGTGGCGTTCGCCGAGATGCCTGTCACTCCGGAGCTCAACGCTCTCGAGATCACGCCCCTCGACGGGATCCGCGACCGGCGCGTGAAGGAGATCTGCCTCGCGCTTTCGTACCTGAAAGCGAGCGAGGAAGCGATCAAGACCATCCGCGAGATCGTTGAACAGCATCCGGGAGAAGTCCCGCTGTCGATTTCTCTGGAAGACGTTCCGGAGGCCCTTCGCCCGGCCGATGGCAACGGGAACGGCTCGCTCCGACTTCGCCTCAACGCTCACTTCAGGGTTACGGCCTGTGCCGAGCTGACCGCGAAGGTCGAGCGCCTCGGCGGGAAGTTGCTCTACAATTTCCGTTAGAGGAGGAGTGGAGTGTCGATTCTCGTCACGGGATTTCCAGGGTTTCTCGGATCACGGCTGGTCCCCAGGATCGCGGCGCGCACCGAGGGGCGGATCCTCTGTCTGGTCCAGCCGAAATTCCGCAGGCTTGCCGAAGCGAGGCTCGAAGAGCTCTCCCTCGGCCAGCCCATCCTCCGCGAGCGCGTCCGGCTCCTCGACGGCGACATCACCTATCCGCGCCTCGGGCTTTCGATCGGAGAAGCTACCGATCTGACGGAGATCTTTCACCTCGCGGCGATCTACGATCTCAACGTTCCGCGTGACACCGCCATGAGAGTCAACCTCGAGGGCACACGGCGGGTTCTCGAGGTCGCACAGTCAAATGCCGGACTCGAACGGTTGCAGTACGTCAGCACCTGCTACGTCAGCGGCCGCTTCGAAGGGACTTTCCTCGAGAGCGATCTCGACAAAGGGCAGGAGTTCAACAACTTCTACGAAGAGACGAAGTATCTCGCGGAAGTCGAGGTGCGGAAGGCGATGGAGAGCGGGCTCCCCGCCACGATCTATCGCCCGGCAATCGTGGTCGGAGACAGCGTCACCGGAGAGACCCAGAAGTACGACGGTCCGTACTACGCGATCCGGTGGGTCGTCCGACAGCGGGGATTCGCGATCATGCCGATCGTCGGCGACACGGACCGAAACGTTCTGAACGTCGTGCCGAGCGACTGGGTGATCGAAGCGATCGACCGGCTGTCCGGGATGCCGCAGGCCGAGGGGGTGACCTACCAACTGGCCGACCCCGACCCCCTGACGATTCGGGAATTGCTCGAGCTGATCGAAAAATCGAGTGGCCGGAGAATTCTAAAAGTCCCGCTTCCACTCGCGGCAGCCAAGTTCGCCCTCGATCGGGTTCCCGGCGTTTACTGGCTGATGCAGATCCCGTCGGGCGCGATTGATTACTTCGTCCATCCGACGCGGTACGACATCACGAATACGACGCGGGATCTCGGCGGGATCGGATTGGCGCTGCCCAGGTTCGCCGAATATGGGCCGCGCCTGATCGAGTACGTCCTGCGCCATCCCGACGTCCCCTCAGCCGCCATGGCGTAGGGACCGGCTGCGGCCGGTCCGGTCCCGCGCAGCGGGACACGCCTTCCGTGCATCACACACGAATCGCGCATGACCTCACCGCGCCGCCTCACCGTCGCTTCGCGACCGGACCGGCGCAGCCGGTCCCTACCGAGGCCCGCCCCCCCCGAATCAGCGGAAGTAGAGGAGCCGCACGGCCCGGATCCCGTCCCGAACGCGACGCCAGATCCCGCGGCCGTGGACGAACGTGACGTAGCGATCCAGTCCTTCGCGAACGCCCGGCGTGTAAGGAAACCACCAGACCTGCTTCCACTGGGAGAAAGGGTCTTCCACCACGGCCTTGACGCGCGTCGACTCGAGGATTCCCTCGATTCCGTGCATCCGTCCGATTCCGCTCGCTTTCACGCCCCCGTGAGGCGCCTCCGCCAGCCCGGCGACGACGACCACGTCGTTGATCATGACGGTGCCGCACTGAAGGCTGTGCGCGAGCTTGCGCGCCTTCGCCATGTCCGCCGTCCAGATGCTGGCGCTGAGCCCGAAGTCGCTCTCGTTCGCCAGGCGCACCGCCTCTTCGCCCGACCGAACGCGAACCACCGGAAGAATGGGCCCGAACGTCTCCTCATGCAGAGCCCTCGCCTCGGCATGAAGTTCGACCAGAAGGGTAGGGGGCATGACTCCGGCGGCTTGCGTGCTGGCGCCCTCGAAAGCGACCCGCCCGCCCGTGCCGATCGCGTCGTCGCGGATCTTCTCGAGAAGCGCGCGCTGTTGCGGCCGGATGACCGCGCCCATCTCACGATCCGCGCCGCCGATCCGGAGCTCGCCGATCTGGCGCGTGAGCTCCTCGACGAGACGGTCGTGGATCGAGTCGACCGCAAAGACGCGTTTCGCCGCCGTGCACGTCTGACCGGAATTCGAAAAGCGGCCCCAGACGATCCCGGCGGCAGTCGTGGCGACGTCGGCGTCTTCGAGCACGATTGCCGGATCGCTCCCGCCGAGCTCCATGTGGAGGGGAATCAGGCGGCGCCCGCAAGCCTCAGCAACGAGCCGTCCCGTCGCAGCGCTTCCGGTGAACACCATCTGGTCGACTCCCGCCTCGATCAGCGCCGCGCCTGTCTGTCCGTCTCCCGGAATGACGCTCACCAGCCCGGTGGGAAGGCCGGCTTCCTCGAAAAGCTCGCCGAGGATCAACCCGGTGGCCGGGGTGAACTCCGAGGGCTTGAGCACGACGCCGTTTCCCCCCACGAGAGACGTGATCATCGGAGAAGCCGCGAGGAGGATGGGGTAGTTCCAGGGAGCGATGATCCCGACCACGCCCCACGGCTCGCGTCGGATCTCGATCGTCTTGCGCAGGGTCGCGATGCTGCGGCTGCGGAATCGGTTGGGTCGCAGAACCCGGGGCGCGTGTTTCGCAGCATGCATCGCCGCGTCGGCAACTCCCAGGATCTCGAGCATCGCTTCGGGATTCGGCTTTCCGGTCTCCCGCTCGAGGAGCGAGGCGATCTCGGCGCGCCGCCGATAGAGCGCGTCCCGGAATCGAACCAGGGCGCGCGCACGGTCGCGGAGGGGGGTCTCCGCCCAGCCCTGCTGCGCGGCGCGCGATAGATCCACCGCCTGGCGGACTTTCTCCGGTGACGCCGGGGAGTGCTCGCCCCAGACTTCACCGCTGTTCGGATCGATCGACTGGACGGGGCGTCGGGGGGTGGCGACGGACATGGCTCGATTCTACTCGCGGTCCGATCCTGGACCTCCGCGCGGCGTCACACCTTCGGGGGCGCTTCCATAATTAGCGGTCGACTCGGCTGAAATCGGAACCATAGAATCGTGACGCCCGTTCAGTTCGCTCTCAGGAGGTCGCGCGAAAACCGCGAAGGAGGAGAGATGCACCCTCGAAAACCGTCAGGTGTTTCGGAGCGAGATGAATCCGTCGCCCGGATCTACAACGAGAACTCGCAGTTCCTGATGGCGCTCGCGCGGCGGCGTTACGCAATCCCTCCTTCGGAAGCGGAAGCTCTCGTCCACGAGGTGTTCGTTGCGATGATGATGAGCGGCGACAGGATTCGTTCGGCCCGCTCGTGGCTCGTGGGTGCGATCTGTCACGCGAGCCGGGGTTACTGGCGACGCAAGCGGCGGGAGCGTTCGCTGGCGGAAGGGGAGAGGGAGCGGCACACTCGGCTTCGGGTCGCACCGGCGGAAACCGAGTCGGCGCGGCTGACGATCGGAAAGATGCTGAAAGCGTTGCCGGCGAGACAGCGCGAGTCGCTCCGGCTCCGCTATTTCGAGGGATACACGATCCGGGAAGTGGCCCGCGAGCTCGGCACGACCGAGCGGTATGCCGCAAAGCTCGTCGCGAAGGCGATCCGCCGAGCGTACGTCAGCTCGGCACCACCAGCCGAGAGCGCGATTTTCGAGGCCTGACGAGATGTGGCCGCGGATCTTTTCCGCGGCCGCGCGATCGCGCCCTGAAACAGCAGGCCGCGGTAAAGAACCGCGGCCACATTCAGTGGAAACTGATCGGGATGTCGTCCATGGTGAGCACGCCGGGTCGCGCTGCAACCACACGAGGTATCGCGTTCACGGCCATGGCTGCCGTGGCGCGGTCGCCGTGGACGCCTCCATCGATTCGCATGCGGACATTCGGATTCCCGTGAACGATTACCTCGTCTCTCGGCTCTTTTGCTCCCACGTACATCCTGATGTCGAGACTGAGACGGATCTTTCCCAGCGCCTCGCCGTGGATCCTCTGGTGGATGCCGGCGACCTGCCCTGGCTCGACCTGCAGGTACTGAGTGAGGATCCGTTCCTCGGCCATGATTGGAAAAATCGATTCTTCGCTGACGTCATTGAGATCGATTCCGAGACCGTTGGCGATCATCAGCAGGGACTCGCGCAGTCCCATGTGCTTGATCTTCCCGTTGCGCACGGCGTCGTTGAACTGCTCGCGGGTCAGCCCCGCGCCGACTTTGCGCTGCAGGGGCTCGCGTCGCTGGGCGGCGTCGACCACGCGACTGACTTCCAATCCTTCCACGCTCTGGCAGACGGCTGTGAGGGTGAGCGGGAGCTTGTCCATGATGAACCCAGGGTTGACCCCGGTGCCGAGGAGGGTGACGTTGTTTCCTCGCGCGGCCCGCTGAAGATCCTCCCGGATCTCGCGGTCGAGCGGGAACGAGAGCTCTTCGGTGGTCGAGACTACGTGCGCTCCGGCGGAGAGAAGTGGAAGAAGCTGCTCGCGGACCTCGGAGAGTCTCGATCCGGTGGAATGAACGACGACGTCGACCCTGGCCTCGAGCCTGGGGGTGACCTTGATGCCGAGGGTTTGCCCGATTCCGAGTACGTCGCCGAGGTCTCTGCCGATCTTGGCCGGATCGATGTCGACCGCTGCCACGAGCCGGATCCACGATTTGGTGAGCATGAGACGGGCGATCTCGGCTCCGATGGGACCGAGCCCGTACTGAGCGACGGTGATGGGTTGCAAGGAAACCATGGTGGGGGACCTCCTGCCAGACGACGCGCCGCATTGTATTGGTTCCGCAAGGGAGGCGCCACAGCGGATCGCACCGTTGGAGGGACGAGGGGTGAGAGGTGAGGGGCGAGGGGCGAGGGACGAGAGACGAGGGACGAGAGACGAGGGACGAGAGACGAAAGACGAGGGACGAGAGACGAAA
>JBHEPS010000093.1:9200-9653 GCA_046260175.1 Thermoanaerobaculia bacterium | reverse complement strand
GAACCTTGGTGAGATCGATCGCGGCCGATTCGCGAGTGTCGGCCTTGAGCATCCTCTCCATCAGGCAGGGCCAAATCCTCCGGATCGAGTGGTTTGCGACCGCCGTGCCCGCCTCGGGTGATGTGCTAATCTTTCGCGACTTCACCGGTTCGATCTGAAGGGAGCAGGATGCTTCGTCGCGCGCTCACCCTGGTTGCTCTTCTCTTCTCCGCCGCGTCCGTCTCCGCTGAACCGTCGCTCACGATCGAGCCGGCCGGCGCGGTGCTGCGCCATATCCGGGTCCATCTCGAGGTGACCGGCGCGGAGCTGCCGCCCGGGGGAGTGGAGGGAGTGGTGCTGATCGACGGCCGTCCGGTGCAACCGGTCACGCTCGTCAACGGGAAGAACGAAGTGATTCTCGAGAGCGCGTCCCTCCCGGCGGGAAGCCATACGATCGCCGTGCAGGCGGGGGGG
>JBHEPS010000093.1:4832-9190 GCA_046260175.1 Thermoanaerobaculia bacterium | reverse complement strand
GCCGAGACGTCCGTCAACCCGATTCCGGGATGGCTGTCGATCGTCCCGCCGCTTCTGGCGATCGTCCTGGCGCTCCTGTTCCATGACGTCATCATCGCGCTCTCGGTCGCGATCTTCTCCGGAGCGCTGATCTTCTACGACTGGAATCCGCTGACGGCGTTCGCCCGCGCGGTGGACCGCTTCGTGGTCGGCTCGCTCGCGAACGCAGACCACGCGAAGATCATCGTTTTCTCGATGATGCTCGGCGGGATGGTGGGGCTCATCAGCCGGAGCGGGGGGACGGAGGGGATCGTTCACAGAATAAGGGGGTTCGCGACGACCGCCCGGAGGGGGCAGCTCTCCACCTGGCTGATGGGGATCTTCATTTTCTTCGACGATTACGCGAACACGCTCATCGTCGGCTCGACCATGAGGCCGGTGACCGACCGGCTGCGGATCAGCCGCGAGAAGCTGGCGTATATCGTCGACTCGACGGCGGCTCCGATCGCGAGTCTGGTTCCGATCTCCACCTGGATCGGGTTCGAAGTCGGTCTCATCATCGCGGCGTTCCAGCAGATCGGGTTCGAACAGAACGCCTATCTCGCGTTCATCGACTCGATTCCGTACCGGTTCTATCCGATCTTCGCGCTCGTACTCGGCTTCACGATCGCCTTCGCATGCCGCGACTTCGGCCCGATGCTGAGGGCCGAGCTCCGCGCCTCGGAGACGGGGAAGGTGATCGCCGACGGCGATGTCCCGCTGGCCGACTACACGGCGAGCGGCCTCGCCGCGAAGGAAGGGATTCCGCTGCGGGCGCGCAATGCCATCGTTCCGATGCTCGTGGTGATCGTCGTCGCCATCGGCGGGATGTACGCCTCCGGAGCGGCCGGGCTCAATCGCGGCGACTACGGCGGAACGGGGGAATGGCTGCGCGAGGTGTTCGGGAACGCGGCGAGTCTCGACGCTCTGCTGTGGGCGAGTCTCGCCGCCGTAGTGGTGGCCGTGCTGATGGCGGTCGGCCAGCGGATCCTCTCGCTGAAGGAATCGATGGGGGCGCTCATCGAGGGCTTCAAGTCGATGCTGCTCGCCATCATCGTCCTCATCCTCGCCTGGGCGATCGGCGACATCACCGGCGTGCTCCACACCGCCGACTGGGTCGTCAGCCTCACCGAATCGGTCCTCTCTCCCCACTTCCTTCCCGTCCTCGTCTTCCTCGCCTCGGCGGCCATGTCGTTCGCGACGGGCACGTCGTGGGGGACGATGGCGATCCTGATGCCGCTGGTCATTCCGATCGCTCACCGGCTGTCGATCGCGGCCGATCATCCGATGGGCTCGGATCTCTACTACCTCTTCATGATCGGCACCATCTCCTCGGTCCTCGCGGGAAGCGTCTGGGGCGACCACTGCTCGCCGATCTCCGACACGACGATTCTCTCGAGCATGGGATCGGGGTGCGATCACATCGCCCACGTGAAGACCCAGCTCCCGTACGCGTTGGCGATCGGCGTGGTCGGTATGCTCCTCGGCGACCTCCCGACCGCCTTCGGCCTCAGCCCCTGGATCTCGATCGCGGTCGGAATCGTCGTGATCGTTGGGGCGGTGATGATCTTCGGCAAACGGAGCGATTGGCGAGGGGCGACCGAGGCGGAGACGCCCTCCTCGTAAGTCCATGTGGCCACGGTTTGGCCTCATCAACCGTGGCTGGAGGGAAGAAGCCAGACCGTGGCCACACTGGCGGGATCGCTTGCCACGGTTGATGAAGCCAAACCGTGGCCACATTGCTTCCCTCCCCGGTGCTCGCCGTCACACGCCCATGTCCCTCTCGTCGGACAGACTCTGATTTCAGAAGGTAGAGTCCGAAGCCGAGGGGGAAGTGATGTCGCACGACGAACAGGGACGGAACAGCAAGGCCATTCACGGGGGGCTCGATCCCGCGAAGCACGGGGGAGCTGTCTCGGTCCCGATCTATCAGACGTCGACGTTCGCCTTTCCGACGGCCGAAGAAGGTGCAGCGCGGTTCTCGGGCGCCTCAGCCGGGCCGATCTACACCCGGTTGGGCAATCCGACCGTCAAAGCTCTCGAAGAGTGCGTCACGGCTCTCGAGGGAGGCGTCGGTTCGATCGCGACGGCGACGGGGATGGGCGCGGTGAGCGTGGTCTTCCTCTCGACCCTCAAGCAGGGAGATCACGTGGTCGGGACGCACCCGGTCTACGGGCCCTCTCGCGGCCTGCTGGTGAAGTACCTGTCTCGCCTGGGGATCGAGTCGACGTTCGTTTCGGCGGGCGATCCCGCAGCCCTTGCTGCGGCGGTCCGGCCGGAGACTCGGCTGATCTACGTGGAGACCCCTGCAAACCCGACGCTGGATCTGGTCGACCTGCGGGCCGCGGCGGACGTCGCGCATGCAGCCGGCATCCTCCTCGCGGTCGACAACACGTTCGCCGGTCCGCATCTGCAGCGGCCGCTCGAGCTGGGGGCCGACCTGGTCCTGCATTCGATGACGAAGTCCCTGAACGGGCACAGCGACGTCGTTGCCGGCATCGTCGTCGCGCGCGATCCGGAGCGCCTGAAGGCGTGTCGCGACGTCGCGATGAGCTTCGGGTTCACTATCGATCCGCATCAGGCGTGGCTCGTGCTGCGCGGCATCCGGACACTCGGGATGCGCGTGGAGCGCGCCCAGGCGAACGCGATCGAGATCGCTCGCTGGCTCGAGGCGCGACCCGAGGTGGAGTGGGTCCGGTATCCGGGCCTGCCGTCGCATCCGCAGTTCGAGCTGGCCGAGCGGCAGATGGACGGCCCCGGCTCGGTGCTCGCCTTCGAGCTCCGCGGAGGGGTCGAATCGGGCCGCCGCCTGATGAACGAAGTCCGGATGATCACGCTCGCAGTCTCCCTCGGAGGCGTCGAGTCGCTCATCGAGCATCCCGCCTCGATGACGCACAAGGGCGTCACCGAGGAGGATCAGCGACAGCAGGGGATCACTCCCGGCCTGGTCCGCCTCTCGGTCGGATGCGAGGACCTCGAGGATCTCCGCGCCGATCTCGAGCGCGCGCTCGTATTCGCAGGAGTGGCGGAGACAACGCTAGTCACCGAGTAGCAGCGCCCGACGCAAAGCGTCCATACGGTTTCCTCGGGAGCCGCATCCGGCCGACGGAATCACGCTGGACCGAGGCTTGCCGGAGCGTGGTGACTGCGCAGCCAGAACGTGCGCATCAGCCCCTTCCCCTTGATCTCGACGGTTCCCCGCTCGTCGCAGGCGAAGTGCTCTCGGATCAGAGCCCAGGGTGGCCTCGCTGACGTCAGTAAACTGGATGACGGCCATCGAGGTTCCGACGGTTAGTTTCTCACGGAGGTTGGGCGGATCGATCCCGGCCACGGTTGGTGAAGCCAAACCGTGGCCACATTGGCGGGGATCCCCGTTCTCCTTCATCCGGACTTGAGCGTCGCGCCGAGTTTCGCTACCGTCCGAGCACGCCATTTCCCTGAGTCTCGTCAGGATCGGGCGAGGAGGAGCTTCATGAAACTCGCAATCGCCGCCGTTCTGCTTGCAATTCTCGCGATCCCGGCCGCGGCGCAGGAGGTCGAACGCTTGAGTGAATCCGAAACGCTTCGCGTGCTGCTCGAGGAAGAATGGGAACTGAGGCTTCGCGAGAACCCCGGCTTCGCCACCTACATCGGCGATCGCCGCTACGACGATCGGTGGACCGACATGTCGGAGGCCGCGATCGAGCGGCGGCGCGCGGCGCAGCGCGGATTTCTGACCCGCATCCGCGCGATCGACGCTTCGAAGCTCTCCTCGGGCGAGCGCCTCAACCATCAGCTAATGCTTCGCGATCTGGAGACCGAGGTCGCCGGCTTTCCCTTTCCGTCCGAGCTGATCCCGATCCACCAGATGGGTGGGGTCCATCAGGTGCTTCCCGAGCTGGGCCTCCTCGCTCCGCCACGGACACCCGCCGACTACCGGAACTTCATCGCGCGACTGCGCGCCTATCCCGCGCTCGTCGAGCAAACCATCGCCCTCATGCGCCGCGGAATGGAGCGGGGGGTCATGCCTCCGCGAGTGCCGCTTCGCGGTGTTGCCGCCGCGATCGAGGCGCAGATCGGACAGAACGCTGAGGAAACACCGGCCTGGGACATCGTCTTCGCGGAGATGCCCGAGTCGGTCCCGGACGCGGAGAAGGCGAAGCTCCGCGCTGAAGGACGTGAAGCCATCGAGAGCTCGGTCCTTCCCGCGCTCCGTAAGCTCGCGACGTTCTGGAACGACGAGTACTACCCGAAGACCCGCTCCTCGATCGCGCTGACCGAGCTTCCCTCCGGCGCCGACTGGTACGCCCACAACGTTCGCGAGCAGACGACCACCGAGCTCGCTCCGGATGAGATTCATG
>JBHEPS010000093.1:0-4822 GCA_046260175.1 Thermoanaerobaculia bacterium | reverse complement strand
AGATTCATGAGATCGGCCTCTCGGAAGTGAACAGAATCCGCGCCGGGATGGAAGCGATCCGGAAGGAAGTCGGCTTCGAGGGAGACCTCGAGGCTTTCTTCACCTACATGCGTCAGGATCCCCGCTTCTTTTTCACGACGAAGGAAGAGCTGATCGTCGCCTATCGCGACATCGCCAAGCGGATCGATCCGGAACTGCCGCGCCTCTTCGGAACGCTCCCGCGCATGCCATACGGCGTGATCCCCGTGCCGGAGTACTCCGAACAGACCCAGACGACGGCGTACTACATGCCGGGATCGCCGGCAGCCGGGAGAGCCGGATACTTCTACGCGAACACGTACGATCTTTCGTCGCGTCCGAAGTGGGAGATGGAGGCGCTCACGGTGCACGAAGCAGTGCCGGGGCACCATCTCCAGATCTCGCTGGCGCAGGAGCTCGAGGTTCCGCCGTTCCGCCAGTGGGGAGGCTACACCGCTTACGTCGAAGGGTGGGGGCTCTACTCGGAATCCCTCGGGCCGGAGCTCGGCCTCTATGCTGACCCGTACTCCCGCTTCGGCCAGCTCACCTACGAGATGTGGCGCGCGGTCCGGCTGGTCGTCGACACCGGCATGCACGCGAAGGGATGGACGCGCGATCAGGCGATCGAGTACTTCCGGAAGAACGCGGGGAAGGCTGAGCACGACATCGCGGTGGAGATCGACCGCTACATCGTCTGGCCCGGTCAGGCGCTCGCGTACAAGATCGGGCAGCTGAAGATCCTGGAGCTGCGAGCCCTCGCCGAGCGCGAGCTGGGCGAGAGCTTCGACATCCGCCGGTTCCACGACACGGTGCTGCTCGCCGGCCCGCTCCCGCTCTCGATCCTCGAAACGAGAGTCAGGGAGTGGATCAAGGCGGAGAGGAGAGATCGATGAAAAATGCTCTTGCAGTCCTGCTGTTCGCCGCTTCCGCCGCGCTGGCGCAGCAGCCCATCGACACCACGTACACGGAGAAGATCAAAGAGTTCACGACCGATCCGTCGTTCATTACGGAGCTGGTCGATCATCTTCCCGCCTCGGAGACCATCCCGACGCCCCTGGCTTTCAACGGCTACATCGCCGGCGCGGCGAACCAGCTGACGTATGCCGAGGATGTGCATCGCTACATGCGCGCGCTCGGCGAAGCCTCACCGCGCGTTGTCGTCTCTTCCATCGGAGCGACGGAAGAGGGGAGAGAGATGATCCTCGTTGCGATCTCCGACGAGGAGACGATCGCGAACCTCGATCGCTACAAGGAGATCACGCGCCGCCTGGCCGATCCGCGGGCGCTCTCTGACGACGAGGCTCGCGCCCTTATCGCCGAGGGGAAGCCGATGTACTACGCGACGGGCGCGATGCATTCGCCCGAGACGGCGAGCCCCGAGATGCTCATGGAGCTGGCGTACCGGCTCGCCGTCGACGAATCCGACTTCATCCGGAACATCCGGAAGAACGCGATCGTCCTTCTGACGCCGGTCCTCGAGGTCGACGGGCGGAACCGGATGATCGATCTCTGGCGCTACCGGAAACAGAACCCCGACCTGCCGACCCCTCCTCTCGTTTACTGGGGCCACCACGTTGCCCACGACAACAACCGCGACAACATCGGGCTCTGGCTGAACCTGAGCCGGAACGTTCTCCGCACCTACTTCGACTTCCACCCCCAGGTCCTGCACGACCTTCACGAGTCGATTCCCTTCCTCTACATCTCGACCGGAACCGGCCCCTACAACCCCGGCCTCGATCCGCTCACGATCGACGAATGGCACCGCATGGCCTACCAGGAAGTGACTGGGCTGACGCGGCGTGGATTGCCCGGCGTCTGGACGCACGGTTTTTACGACGGCTGGGCGCCTGGATACATGTTCTGGATCGGCCTCGGGCACAACTCGATCGGCCGTTTCTATGAAACGTTCGGGAACCGCTGGCCGACGACTGAGAACCGCGTCGTTCGCAGCTCGAGCTCGCGCGAGTGGTTCCGCCCGAACCCGCCGCTGCCGCAGGTGAGCTGGTCTCTCCGCAACAACGTCAACTACTCCCAGAGCGCTCTGCTCCTCGCTCTCTCCGACATGGCGAATGGGCGCGAGCGTTTTCTCGAGCAGTTCTGGACGCTCTCGAAGCGATCCGTCGCGAAGCCCCGCAACGAAGGACCGGCCGCCTACGTATTCACCGCCGATCAGAAGAGGGGAGGACTCCTTCACGACCTCTTCCGCGTGCTCGATCGTCATGGCATCGAGATCCACAAGGCCGACCAGGCGTTCACGGTCGATCCTCTTTGGCCTCCCGCGAAACCGCTGGATTCTGCAGCCACGGAAGATGCCGAAGAGGGCTCGGTCCCCCAGGTCGAAGAAGAAACCACCCGCAGCTTTCCTCAGGGGAGCTGGGTCGTCCGGCTCGATCAACCGTACAGCCGTCTCGCCGACATGCTCCTCGACGTGCAGTACGTCCGCCCGGAGGACCGCGTGTACGACGACACGGGATGGACTCTGGGCCATCTGCACAACGTCGAGTCCTCGCGCATAGTCAACCGCGAGGTGCTCGACGTTCCAATGACGAGGTGGAATCCGTCGGCGGAGTCTCCCTCGAGACGCGGAATCTTCGCGATCGAGAACACGGCCGATACGGACCTGGTGAAGCTTCGCTTCCGGGCGCCTTCGGCGCGGATGCTGGTCGCCGAAGTGGAGTTCGAGGCGGAGGGGGAGAGCTTTCCCGCCGGATCGATCGTCTACGACGGCGACATCTCGGGCCTTCACCTCGCCGCCACGCCTCTCGCGCGCGTTCCTGACGTGGCGACCAGGCCGCTGCGCGCGCCGCGCATCGCCCTTGTGCACACCTGGATTCGCACGCAGGACGAGGGATGGTACCGCCTGGCGCTCGAGAGCATGGGAGTGCCGTACAAGTACGTTTCGACTCAGGATCTAGCCCGGACACCGGAGCTACGGAAGCAGTTCGACGTGATCCTTTTTCCGCCGGCGAAGATTCCGAGCTCGTACGGCGACATCGTCAACGGCATGCCCCCTGGCCCGCCGCTTCCCTGGAAAAAGACCACGCTGACACCGAACCTCGGGCGGATCGATTCGACCGACGACATGCGTCCCGGACTCGGCATCGCCGGGGTGCAGCACCTGACGAAGTTCGTCGAGGATGGCGGGCTTCTCATCACCGCGCTCGACACCGCCGAGTTCGCGATCCGGTACGGGATCGTCCGGTGGGTCAGCGTGACACCCGCGCAGAAACTGAAGGCTCCGGGAACGATCGTCCGCGCGAGCGTGGCGGAGACTGCGAGTCCGGTCACGGCCGGCTACGGCGAGACGGTCCCTCTATTCTTCACCGGGGCTCCGCTTCTCAAGGTGGGGATTCGTGAGGATCCGAAAGCCGCGCCTCGCGGCAGCGGCCGCGGCGGCGCCGAGGATCCGGACGTGCCTCAGGGACGGCCCTTCGTCGAGCTTCCGCAGCGCGCGGAGCCGGAGCCGGGGGAAGAAGGCTTCCAGTATCCGGAGGACATGCCGAGCAACTTCGAGCCCTACATGCCGCGTCCCGAGGACCGCCCACGCGTTCTGGTCTCCTTCGCGAAGGAGCCGAAAGAACTTCTGCTGTCGGGGATGCTCGACGGAGCGGACGAACTGGCCGGAAAGCCGGCCGTGGTTCTCGCCCCGCGGGGGAAGGGGCACGTGCTGCTCTTCGCCGTGAATCCGATGTGGAGGATGAATACTCCGGGAAGCTACCCGCTGGTGATGAACGCGATCATGAACTGGGACGGGCTGGAGTAAGGCAGGGGCTAGGGGGCTAGGGGCTAGGGACTAGGGGCTAGGAGAGTCAGAAGCAGAAGCGAAGGCTTTCGGTCATCCTGAGGGAGCGCCGCTTAGTGGGAACCATCGGCAGATCGGTGGGCGCGACCGAAGGATCTCCAAATGCGGAGATCGTGTTGGCCGGGGCGGGGGAACTCCGCAGGTGGCTCGATCCTGCAATCTCGAGGTCCTTCGGTCGCGGGCACGGGCTGCGCGGTTGCGTCGACCGCGCGCCGCTCCCTCTGGATGACTTTATGGCCGACCGCCTGACATCGATCAGCGGCGCTGTTCGACGCGGTCGAGGCGCACGGTGACCTTGTCGACCACCCCCGCGACGTCGCGGAGACGCTCCTCCAGGGTCGATTCGCGGCTGTCGAGTTGAGCGACTTCGCGCTCGAGCTTCGCCAGGCGCGTCTCGAGGCGGGTGATCTGTTCGGTGAGCGCCGCGTTCTCGGTCCGCAGCGCGGCCGTCGGATCCTCCGCGGTGCCGCATGCCGCAAGGCTCAGAAGCAGGGTCATTCCGAGGATGATCTTCTTCATTCGATCTCCCATCTTTGTCTTTTGCAGACTCTACAGTAACCGGAGGCTTCCGCTGGAAGTGCGATCCAGGTCACGGAGGGTCATCCTTCGTCGGCTGCCAACAACGTCGAGTTGAGCACCGGTGTCCCGCGCCTCCTCAGGATGACGTTGCCTTTACAATCTCTCCGATGAAATCTACCGGGCTGCTCGAAGGAACCGATGGACGGCTTCGTTGCTGGTGGGTGGGGACGGATCCGCTCTACCTCGCTTACCACGACGCGGAGTGGGGCGCTCCCGTGCGCGACGACAGGAGGCTGTTCGAGAAGGTATGCCTCGAGGGGTTTCAGGCCGGGCTGAGCTGGTTGACGATTCTGAAGAAGCGGGAGAATTTCCGGAAGGCGTTTCTCGAGTTCGACTTTGAAAGAGTCGCGAAGTTCGGGAGAGGAGATGTCGAGCGCCTCGTTCTCGATGCCGGAATCGTGAGGCACCGGGGAAAGATCG
>JBHEPS010000092.1:0-9799 GCA_046260175.1 Thermoanaerobaculia bacterium | reverse complement strand
ACCTGCCACCTCGCGCCGGCATGAGACCGGCGGTAGATCGCGCGCGCCGATGCCGCGACGACTCCCTCCGGCGATACGGCGAGCGTGCGGAACTCCTCGCGCGCGATCGCGACCGACCACGAAAGACCGTTGTCGGTGCTGATCATCAGCCCATCCTTCGTCGCGCCGTAGACCTCCCCTCCGTGGACAAGTAGATCGCGGGCAGGGGCGTCGAGGCGCCTGCTCCACGTCGACTCGCTTCCGCGGAAGATGCCGCTCTTCGTCGCAACGAGGATGCTGCCATCCGCCATCGTCACGATCTTCCATGCGTCGGGCGGCGCCTGGCTCGCATAACCCGGCATCTTCACCATGATCGTGTTCAGCCCGAGCGACTTCGCGTGCATCAGCAACAGACCCGTCACCGAGACGAGGAGAATCAGAACGACGAGCACGAGACCGAAGTACTTGTGCAGGTCGCGGACGAAACGCATCACAGCGAGTACCTCACGCCGAAGAAGAACGTCCGCCCCGGGGTCTCCAGCTCGACGCGCGTCCCCTGTTCCTTCTCGCGCGACTCGTCGGTCAGATTCACGCCGCTCGCGTAGACGGTGAAGCGTTCGAACAGCGTTTTCGTCAGCGAGACGTCCCACTGGCGAAACGGCGTCTCCGTCCTCACCCCCTTGATCAGGTCCGAGCCGTTCACCTTCTCGCCGACGTAATTCATGCCGATCGACGAACCGAAGCCGAATCTCGCGATGTCGTAGCGCAGCATGAGATTGGCGAGCGAGCGTGGCTGATCGGCGAGCCTGCGGGACTCGCCGGTGTTCACGTCCCGCACCTCGGAGTCGAGCCAGGTGTAGTTCCCGATGAGCGTCATCTGCGGCAGGCCGAGCGCCGCGAGATTGCCACGGCCTTCGACTTCCAGCCCCTGCACGCTCGCCGCGCCCGCGTTGACCGGGCGGATGATCGGCAGGCCGGTGAATGAGTCGAAACCGATTTGCTGCTTCTCGATGATGTCGTCGACTTCCTTCCGGAAGACGCCCAACGCGAGAAGGCCGCTCTTTCCGAAATACTTCTCGAGGCCGAGGTCGATGTTGACGGAGGTCGCCGCCAGGAGATCGGGATTCCCTTCCTCGATTTTGTCTTTCTTTAACGAGCGGGTCGGAACTTTGTCCTTGAAGGGCGGGCGTGCCAGCGTCCGGGAGACCGCCCCGCGCAACTGTATTTCGCCGGCGAAGCGGTATCGCGCGTGGATCGACGGGCTCCAGTCGATCACGTCGTCCGAGTCTTCGCTTCCTCCGGAGGTGGTGTAGCCGCCGGAGAGCGACTCGATGCGGAGTCCCGGCGTGATGACCAGCCGCTCCGACAGCGTGACCTCGTTCATCAGATAGATTGCGCTGACTCTCTCGTCGACCTCATAGCTGTCGTCGGGATTGCTCGTGATCTTGACCACACCGGCTGCGTTGACCTCCCTCGCATCCTTCGCCACCGACCGCTGCCGGTCGCGCAACTTCACGCCGGCCGAGAATAGGTGCATCGTCTTTCCCGGCCCGTCGATCGGAATCCGGAGATCGGCGCTGGTGACGCTTTCGGCATCGTCCTTCTCCTCGGACTCGAAGACGCTCTTCGCGAATTTCAGCTCGCTCCCGTTGAACTGGTCAGTGCTCTTGTTCCTCGCTTCATCGTGAGACTGATAGGCCGCCTGTACGTTGAGGGAGATCCCCCGATCGAACACGCGTGCCCACTCGAGCGAGTACGACTCGAGAATCGAGTCCTTCTCCTCGTTTTCCTGAGTCCTGTTCTTCGCTGCACCCGAGGCGAGCGCCGAGATGAACCGCGCCTTGATTTTGTGCTCCTCCTGCGAGCTGAAGAAGGGGCGGAAAGTCAGCGAATCGCGGTCGCCGATGGGAAAGGTGATGGCGCCGTTGACCGAGGAGAGGATCGTCCGCACGGTCTCGTCCTCTCCTTCGCCTTCCCCTTTGCCGGAGTCGGTGACCGCTCTTTCATTGATGCGGTAGTCGTCGCTGCGGGTCGCGCCGACGCGATAGCCGATCAGCCCTGCCGTCGCGCCGTACTCGACCGATGCGCGGTTGCCCGGCTCTTCCGCTCCACTCCGGCTTCCACCGAGCGAGAGTTGGAGCGTGCGCTGTTCCGGCGCTTTCTTGAGAACGATGTTGATCAGCCCGCCGACGGCGTCGGCATCGTAGGCAGCGCTGCCGTTCTCGATGATCTCGATCCGTTCGATCTGTTCGATCGGGATGCGATCGAGCGAGAACTCGCGTTTCTCACCGCCGCCCGGCGGCCTGTTGCCGTTGATCAGGACATTCTGAAATTCCTTGTCGAGCCCCGCCATGCGGACGTCTTTGTTCGTGGCCGGAGGGCCGGAGAAGAAAAGACGCGGGAGGCGGCGCAGGACATCCGCGGCCGTCTGGCCGCCGAGCTCCTCCATCTCCCTTCGGGTGATGATGGTGCGGTCGACGGCGACTTCCTTCCGCTCCTCGAGGGCGCGCATTTCTTCGGCCTCGACGGTGAGGAACTCCGAGACGCGGATTTCGTCGGCGCTGACCACGACGGAGGTGGCCAGCAGAGCGGCGGTGGCCAGGAACGGGATTTTCACGGGAGTGCTCCTTCGGCAAATTGAGATTAAGTCTCAGTCGCTGCGAACGGCAGTATCGCTCCCGTATGCCATTCCGTGCGAGTGACTACGATCACGTCTCGAGGTGATGGGGCTGGCCACCACCTCTCACCCCTCACCCATCTTCACAAACGGAGGGTGAAGTTGAGACCATGACGGATCGTCTCTGCATCGAGCCGGAACGGGAGTCCCGGCGGCGCGCCTCGGAGCGACGGGCCGAGAGGTTCCATCGCCGCCGCGAGCTTCGCGATGTTCTCCGGCGAGCGGCGGTAGACCACATCGACGTCCATTCTCGACGAGGGCCCCGAGGGTGAATGCTCCCGGACCGATCGTAACGGGTCTACAGACCCCCGGCTCGTGCGTGTAGAATTCGATCTTCCACAATCGAATCGGGGAAGGAGACGCTCATGTACCTCGTCGCCGGAGCCACGGGTCATCTCGGACTGGAGATCTGCAGGAGGCTCGCGGAACGCGGGCAGCCCCTGCGCGCGCTCGTGCGCGCGTCCTCAGATGGCGGCGCCGTCGACCGGCTGCGCGACCTCGGTGCGGAGATCGTCGTCGGCGATCTTCGCGATCCTTCTTCGCTCGATCCCGCCAGCACAGGTGTCACGACGGTGATCACCACGGTCAACTCGATCACCTCGCGCCAGGAAGGCGACAGCCTCGAGGCGACGGACCTCCGCGGCCAGCGCAACCTGATCGAGGCCGCCGAGCGGGCGGGCGTCGGACATTTCGTCTACGTCTCGTTCTCCGGCAACATCGATGGCGCCGACGCGCTCACTGCCGCGAAGCGCGGTACCGAGGAGCGACTGCAGCGCAGCAGCATGATCTGGACGATCCTAAGGCCGGGCGTTTTCATGGAGGTGTGGCTCACGCCGATGCTCGGCTTCGATTTCCCTTCCGCGAAGGCGACGATCTACGGGTCGGGCGAGCAGAAGGTCAGCTGGATCTCGCTCGCCGACGTCGCGGAGTTCGCCGTGGTTGCGGCGACGGACCCGTCGGCGCGCAACGCGTTGATCGAGCTCGGAGGACCCGAAGCGCTCTCGCCGCACGAAGTCGTGCGCGTGTTCGAGGAAGAGTCGGGCCGGCAGTTCCAGTTGGAGCACGTTCCGGCCGAGGCGCTCAAAGCAAAGGCGAAGAGTGCCCATGACGAGTACGAAAAGACGTTCGCGACGCTCATGGCGTGCGTTGCGAAAGGGGATCCGATTCCGATGGACACGACGCTGCGCAAGTTCCCGATCCGGATGACGTCCGTGCGCGACTACGCGCGCCGGGTTTCCGGCTCGGGCGGCGCGTAACGTCAGACGTACCGATGCGTCCGCGCGAGATCGAGGGCGCGCGCGAAGAGCGGCGCAGCGTCCGTCCCCTCGTCGCACGCGCGGACCGCGTCGGCGAGCGCATCGCGGAGCGGGTCGGGGATCGCGTGTGCCGTCGGCTCGAGAATGATGCGCGCCGGCTCCGCCGCTTCCGCCAGGCGTCCCTCCTCCACCAGCGCCGCCACGAGTGGGAACGCGGCGATCCAGTCGAGTGGTCCATGAGCGATCGGGAGAGACGCCAGGATCTCCAGCCCCTTCCGCGCACGGCTCTCCGCGCCAGCCCGGTCGCCGGCGCGCAGCGAGATCCACCCCGCATTCCCGAAGCCCGCGCCAACGTACTCGAGCATTCCAGCCGCCTGAGCGACCTCCAACGCCTTCGCGTTCCATCGCGTCGCCCCTTCGACGTCGTCCCTCTTTCTCGCCGTCAGCGTCAGATACGAATAGCAGCGCGACTGCAGCACACGGTCCTCGATCGCTTCGGCTTTCTCAGCCGCGGCGGCGAGGTGCCGATCGGCTTCGTCCAGCTCGTTCCGCCACATCCGGCAGAACCCGCATTGGAACAGCGCGTAGCCGAGCTGCCGTGCATCGCCGGCCTCGGTCGCGAGCTCGACGTTCCTCGCGGCGAGCGCCATCGTCTCGTCGCCGACCCGATACCGGTCGCGCCGCAGCCCGGCGAGGATCCGCACCGCGAGAAATTGTGAACGCTGCAACACGGCGCCCTTCTCCTCGACGGACGGTCCGACGCGCGCGACGAGAGCTTCCAACCCGCTCACGTCTCCCTGCCAGTAGAGCGCCCATGCCCGCTCGAGCTGCACCTCGACCCAGAGCGACCACCATGCCGTTCCCCGATCCTCCACCTCCTCGAGCGCCTGCTCGGCCGCGACGAACTGCGCGTCGGCTTCGGCGTACCGGCGCTCGACGACGAAAACGGCGCCGATCTTCCGCCGGATGGATGCAAGGCGCTGAATGTCGTCCTCCGCGAGTCGCCCGAGCGAGCGCTCGTACGCATCGCGCGCCTCCTCATGGCTGCCCAGCCGCGCGAGGGCGTTGCCGAGAAGCTCGGTGAATCGCGCCGCGCGCGCCGGTTCTTCGGCGGTCCGCTCCAGCGCTGCGAGTCCGCGCCGCGCGAGCGATTCGGTCTCCTGCGAGGCATAGACACGATCGGCATGTTCGGCTGCCGCGAGCAGATACTCCGCTGCCCGTTCGAAGCGACGCGCCGCTTCGAACAGAAAGGCGAGCTGCGGAGCGATCTCCCCAACCCGGCGTCCCCACCGCGCTTCGAGCGCCTCGGCGACCGCCCGGCTCAGCGCGGTTCGCCGGCTCGGCCCCAGCGATTGGAACGACGCGTTCTGGTACAGGGCATGGACGAAGCGGTACCTCATCGCCGGCAGGCCATCCGGCAACTCGGTCTCCCCGATCGCCGTCACCAGCCGGTGGACGCGGTCGAGCTGCTCGAGGCGTTCCTCCACCTCGACAGGATCGCCCCGCAGCGCCTCGGCGAGCGTGACCGAGTCGAACTCCATCCCCTGCACGGAAGCCGCGCGGACGAGCGCGAGATCGCCATCGGCGAGGCGGCCCATCTTCCGCTCGACCATCCCCCGCACCGACTCCGGAAGCTGGGTTCGCACCTCCGCGATGTCGGCCGTCAGCACGGGCCGTCCCTCCTGATCCGCCGCCACGCCCTGGTCGCGGAGATACCGCAGCAGGTCGCTCATGAAGAGCGGACTTCCCCCGGTCCGCTCGTAAACGATGCTCGCGAACTCGGAGGGAAAGCGATTGCCCGGAAACTCCCGCTCGATGTACGCCTCCACGTCCGGCTCCCCAAGAAAGGAAAGCTCGATCTCGTGGCAGATCCCGCGCGCCTGCAGGTCCTGCTTCACCTCCAGGAACGGATGTTTCTGGATGAGAAGATCCGCGGGGCGATAGGTGACGATGATCGAAAGGCGCAGCGCCTCGAGGCGCGACGCGAGATAGGCGATCAGATCCACGGTCGAGATGTCGGCCCAATGCATGTCGTCGATGAAGAGGATCATCGGTTTGGCGCGGGTGATCTGCTCGAAGAGCGCGGTCAATTCCCGCTTCATGCGGTCCGGTCCCGCATCGCGGTCGCGAGCATCCTCGCCGCCCGAGGCGACTTGCGAGTGCCAGGACGGGGCGAGCCGCCGGAGCGCCGGAGCGTGGTCGCGGGTGACCACGCCCTGCAGCGCCTCGACGAAGGGAAGGTAGGCCTCCGATCCCGCCAGCCGCTCGGAGCAGCGGCCGACCGCGACGATTGCGCGTCCGCGAGCCTGGTCGAGAAACGATTCGACGATCGTGCTCTTCCCGAGCCCTGCCTCGCCGGTGACGACGATCATGTGCGCGCGGCCCGGAGCGAGGAGCGACGCGAGCTCCTCCAGCTCGCGCCGGCGCCCGACGAGATTCTGCGGAGCGCGGATCGCGAGAGGCTGGGGTGGCGGGGTGGCGACCGCCGAAAGGGATGCGCGCGCCTCCGTCGCCGTGGGGCGACGCGCCGGCTCCTTCTCGAGCAGCTGCTGGATCAGAACGTCGAGCTCCGGCGGCACGTCGGCGCGGATCGAAGAGCTCGGCGGTGCGGTCTCGTTGAGGATGGAGTGGAGCAGCGCGCGATTCGTCGTGCCGGGGAACGGATGGCTCCCCGTCACCGCTTCGTAGAGGACGAGGCCGAGAGAGAAGAGGTCGGATGCCGGTGTCACGTCCTCGCCGCACGCCTGCTCGGGCGACATGTATGCCAGGGTGCCGAGAAGCATTCCCGGACGGGTCTGGTGCCACGTCGCCTCCTGCTCGTCGCCGTCGGGAGACGCTTCGATCTTGGCCACGCCGAAATCGAGCACCTTGATATCTCCGCGTCGGGTGATCATGACGTTCGCGGGCTTCAGATCGCGATGCACGATTCCCCGCTCGTGCGCGGCCGCAAGGGCGTCGCAGAGCCGATCGGCGAGACGGGTGATCTCGTCGATGGCGAGGGGCCGCTCGCGAAGGCGCTCGGCGAGCGTCGACCCCTCGAGGTACTCCATCACCATGTAGGCGACACCGTCCTGCTCGCCGACGTCGTAGAGCGCGCAGATCGCGGGGTGCGAGAGGGCTGCGATCGCGCGCCCCTCTCTCTCGAACCGGCCGCGCATCGCGGCGTTCGCCGTCACCTCCGGCGCGATGACCTTGATGGCGACCGAGCGCCCGAGACGCGCGTCCACAGCGAGGAAGACCTCACCCATCCCTCCGGCGCCGAGGCGCGAAGCGAGGCGGTACGGCCCGAGCCGGGTTCCTTCGCCGAGATCCATGGGTGCACGGGTAGTCTCGCACGCTCGTCCGCCGGTTGGGAACTCTCGCGCGCGACGGGGGGTAAGGTGAGACGGCTGACGGGCGCGACTTCGCGGTATAGCACCGCGCAGGTATAGATGACTTGGAAAAAGGAAAGACCCTCAGGCCTCAAGGCTCGGCGTGTCGAGCCCCGTCACTCCACCAGCCAGACCACCGACGAATCCATCTGCTCGACCACGACCAGAGCCCGCCCGTCGGGGCTGAGACTGAACCCGCTGATGGCGCGGACCGGAAGGACGACCTCGCGGCTCGTTCCGGTGGCCAGGTCGTACGCGGTCAGCTCGGTCGGCGTCGCGGCCAGGACCAGGCGGTTCGACGGACCGACCCACTGCGGCGCGAGCGTGCCGTCGCCGACCCGGGTGTACTCCTTCGTCGCGAACGAGTACGCCCAGATACCGCGCATCGCGACCGGCTCGCGCACGTGGGCGACCATCGCGGTTCCATCCGCCGAAATGCGCGGCCACCGCCCCGCCGCCTTCTCCTCGCCGATCGGCGGGAGGCGCTCGATGCGATCGATCGTTCCGTCCGCGTTCAGCGGCAGCACGACCGGCCCGTCCTGATCGTACCCATAGAGCGCGTTCCTCCCCGGATACGGCCGCGGATAGAAAACCGGACGCTCCGTGAGGTTCGTCAACTGCCGCAGGCCGCTCCCGTCCGGGCGCACGCTCCAGATCTGGTAGCGCCCCGAACGGCCCGAATAAAAATAAATCAGGTCGCCGTCGGCCGAAAAACTGGGGACCCGGTCGATGTCCACATCGTTGGTGAGCTGCCTCAGGCCCGTGCCGTCGTCGCGGATCAGGTAGATGTCCTCCTGATTTCCTTCGAAGCTCGAGAAGGCCCACCGCTTCCCGTCGGGCGAGGGGGAGAGGTTTCCCCCGAACGGGGCCAGCGTCCCTCGAAGCATCTCGGTAGGCCGTCCGACGCTCATCGTCTCCGGATCGAACGGGAAGCGGTAGACGGTGACCAGGCGGCTGTAGGCGGCATAGGCCATGGCCCCGCTGTTGCGGGCGATCGTGAACTCGCCCACCGACAGCGCGGGTACGATCATCGGCTCCGGCTCCCCGCGGCGCTCGCCCGTCGCCTCGTCGATGGCGATGCGCCAGAGGTTCATCGAGCCGCCGCGATCGCTGCCGAACCAGAGCCACTTCCCATCCCCCGACCAGAGCGGGTTCCAGTCGAGAGCCGCGTCTTCCGTCACCCGCGTCACGCTCCGAACGGGATCGTTCGCGTCCGGGTCGACGGTGAAGAGATCGCGCTGGCCGGAGTCGCCCACCAGCCCCCAGTACGCGATGCGGCCGCCGCCGGGGGACCACGCGGGCTGCGCCGCATCCCCTTCGAGAAGGCGCCGCTTCGACCCCGTCGCAACGTCGATGATCCACAGCTCGCTGCGCGCCGGCCTGCTGCTCGGCGTCGAGCGAATCGGATCGGTCCCGACCGCGATCCGGGTCCCGTCGGGCGACCAGTTCGGGTTGAACCCGAAGTCGCTCAGACGCCGCACCGATTCTCCGGTGGCTCCCATGATGAAAATGCCCCCCCCGTCCCGTTCGGAACGGAAGGCGATCAACCGGCCGTCGGGGGAAAATGCGGGTGAGGTGTCGTCCACCTTCGAGTCGGCGGTGAGATTGATGGCGTTGCGTCCGTCGACCCGCTGCACGTAGATGTCGAGGTTGCCGGCGGCATTGCTCACGAACGCGAACGTTCTCCCGTCGGGATCGAGCGCGGGAGACGACTCGCGCGACTCGAGGGTGATCTGGACGAAGCGTCGCCCCGTCCCGGCCGACGAGGCAGTTCCCGCACTTGCGCGCCTCCCCGCGCTCCACGCGGCCCACCCGATCAGCGCCGTCAGCAGAAGCATCCCGATGGCGAGCGTCGCGAGTTTTCGATTTCCTCCCCACGGCCCGGGACCTCCCACGATCCGCTCCGCGGAGCTGGTCGAGACCGCCTGCAGGGCGAACGCGACGTCGTGGGCCGAATGGAATCGCTCCTCCGGCTCCTTCTCCAGACAGCGGAGGACGATCCGCTCCACGCCCGGTGCGACGCCAGGCCGCCCGCTCTCCATCTCCGGCGGGTCCTCCTTCAGGATCGCGTTCATCGTCTCGACGGCCGAGTTCCGCCGGAAGGCCCTCCGGCCGGACAGCATCTCGTACATGACCGCGCCGAGGGAGAAAATGTCGGTGCGGTGGTCGAGCGGCCCGCCGCGGACCTGCTCCGGCGACATGTAGCCCGCCGTCCCCATCACCGTTCCGGGCGCCGTCCCCTGATCCTGGGTCGGTGCGTCGGTCAGATCGACGCCTTCCTTCGCGCCGGTCAGCTTCGCCAGTCCGAAATCGAGGATCTTCACCCGCCCGTCGCGCGTGACGAAGAGATTCTCGGGCTTCAGGTCGCGGTGGATGATCCCCTTGTCGTGGGCCGCGGCGAGGCCGTTCGCGATCTGGACCGAGTAATCGACGACCTTGCGCAGCGGGATGCGCGCCCCCTCCGCCGCGAACGCGCCGCCCATCTTCTCGCGGAGCGTCTCCCCCTCGAGCAGCTC
>JBHEPS010000091.1:0-9834 GCA_046260175.1 Thermoanaerobaculia bacterium | reverse complement strand
GGCTCGAGGTCCGTAGTCCGGATCGCCTGCTCCGATCCCCGCGGATCGCCTTCCACCGGCGGTGCGCCACACGCCGAACAGACATCGTGGTCGGTGTCCCGCTCGGTTCCGCATTCAGAACATCGAAACTCTTCTGTCGCCACTACTCCTACCTCCTCACCGGCTGATCCGAGCCCATCCGGCACTCGCCGTCCGTGCCGAATCACTTCATGCGACCCGGAAAAATCTCATCGAGCTCTTTCGGGAACGCGCTGCCTGACTCATCTGCAACTCATCCACTGCCGCTTCCGCGCCAGCGAGCGCGGGTTCCGCGTACGTCGATGTGCACGAAAGGGCCATGGCCGCAGCATGTCGGATAGATCCCGATTCCCCCGACCAGGCTCGGGTGCTTCCGCTCGACCCGTTCAGCAGCCTCGGCCATCATTTCGGCGTCTTTCGTGTCGACCTTCCCATCTCCGTTGACGTCGTCCGTCCAGAAGTCCTGATCGTTGTCGAGAAAGACATCGATCCCGTCTCCGTACATGTGCCGGCTCAGGTTGGCGCGCCCGCTCGTATCCCCCCCTCCGGCGTTGTACGCCGGAGTCCGGAACCCGCTCATCACGGTCATGTGGCGCACGTCCACACCCATTTCCTGCAGCTCCGCGATCATCAATTCGAGCTTGTCGAGCGCCTTCGGGTCGAGCAGCAGGTACTTCGGCCAGACGTCGGCCTGGTCTTTGGTCAGGAACTGTCCCAGCTTGAAATGCTTCGAGACGTGGAGGTCGCGATTCTGCTGAGTGACCTGGATGAATCCGCGAGGTGATGCGTAGGAGGGAGAGCGTGGCTTCCCGCCGTCTTCGAACGGCCAACTCCCGAGCCTGTAGGTTCCGATTCTTCCCTTCTCCTTCTGACCCGCGGGAACGAGGGTGATCAGGTGCAGGTCGTCGAGCTCACGCTTCGAGCGCCGATACTCGATCGCGATCGGGTGGACGCCGGGCTCGGACGGGTGCGACAGGTGGGCGCCAGGCCGCCCACCGATGAGGAAATTCAAACCGGGCTGGTTCCCCGGCGCGACCCGCTCTCCCGGCAGACCAAATGACGCGTAGATCTCGCCGCTGAGTCCCCGGATGGGATTCGAATAGCGGGCCACGGCATCGTTGAGGAACGTCGGGATGGCCTCGCCCGGAGAAGCGATGGCCGATCCGACTCTCCCGACCATCGGCCTCAGACCCGGCCGCTCGGAGGTCAGTCCCCGACTGGCGAGCTCGGCAGATTCGATCTCCTCCGGACCGCGAGTCCACGTCTGCCAGATCGCCCATCCCCATCCCGCTCCGAGCAGGAGGACGATCAACCCTGCCGCCCAGGGGAAACCCCGTTCCTGCGTGCGGTTCAGTCCCGATGATCTCCATTTCTGGCGGTTTTTCGGGGGAGGAAGGAAAGCTTCGGTGTGCATCGTTCGCGGCTGCAAACTTCACGTCGCGTGCCGGGAAAGACAGGGGCTAGGGACTAGGGACTTGAGGCAGGGGCTAGGGAAAACAAAGGCAAGCGCAGTCACGAGTTGCTGTTGGCTGTTGCTGTTGCTCTCCCTAGTCCCTAGCCCCTAGCCCCTAGCCCCTGCCTCTATGGAAAATATCCGCGGGGGACGCGGAGATTCAGCTTTCTGCGGCTCTCGACGGCGAGAGGGTGCCAGATATCGGCGCCGGTCGACTCCGTACGGAAGACGAGGATGTATTGCTGCTGAAGCTCGGCGGCAATGGAGCGATAGACCTGGGGGAGCTCCGCAGGTCCGCCGATGATGAAGTAGCTCGCTCCCGATTCGCGGGCGATCTCGGCGAATCGTTTGGCTTCGAGCAGGCCGAGGCGGAAGCGCATGAGCCGGGACAGCCAGCGGTTCTTCACGATCGGATAGATCGGAACGCCGGAGTAGCGCGCGTAATGAACCAGATGATCGAGCTCGAACTCGCCGCCGAAGTTCATTCCATCCGAGAGAACGACCAGGGCCTTCCGCCCCGGCATCTTCTGCAGCTCATAGAGCATCTCGATGACGGCGTCGTAGAGATGCGTCTGTCCCCGCGGCTCGAGCTTTCCGATGGCCTTGTCGACCAGAGCGAGATCGCTCGTGAATCCGGTGAGCCAGAAGACACGCTGGTGAAACGCGACGACCGCGATGCGGTCGTTTTTGCGGATGATCGACCTCGCGAACTCCCTCGCAGCCTGCTGGATGATGGGCAACTCGGTCAGCATGCTTTCCGAGGTGTCGATGAGCATGATGACGTTGAGCGGCTGGTCCTGGGCCGGGACGAGCGAATCGATGGGCCGCTCCTCACCCGAGTCGATCAGCGTGATGTCCTCCCCGGTCAGAGGAGCGCTGTCCTTGCCGAAGACAGAAAGGGGAATGTGCTTGACGACGACCTCAATGTCCTCGTGCACGACGTCTCCCCAGAAAGCGACGGTGTTGGCCTCCAGGGATCCGCGTGCTCGGGCCACGGCGCGCGCATACCGGGCGTCGGGGAACTCCGCGGAGTCGAACGAGATGGAGTAGGGTTCCTTCAGATCGGTCCCGATCAGCGATTCGCCGACGAAGAAGTCCACTCCGAGAATCGGGATGTTCCGGGGAGCGAGCACGCTCGCGAGCATCGTCACGGACCCTTCGGCCGGCAGAGCTGCTGGGACGTCTAGACGGACCCGGAAAGGCGGCTGGGGATCGTTCACGGTCATCTCATCCTGACCGACGACCCTCCCGTCTGCATCCATGCCGACCGCCCGGACACGCAGGCGCCGGACATACTTTCCAATCCCGACGTTGAAGGTCACATTGCGCCCGGAGGCCGTCGCGAACGGTACCCCGTTGACGCGCAGTTCCACCTTGTCAACCGACTCGCCGGAGCTCACCGGCACCGCCAGCGTCCCCCAGACGAGTCCGCGTGGCTTATCGGTGATCAGAACCGAGTGCTCACCCGCCAGCAGGGGAGCCGAGAGAAGAAGCAAAAGGGTCAGCGTGCGGAACGCGCGGCCGGGCATCACCGCTTTCAAACGTTCTCCATATGCGCGAAATTCAGACTTCAGGGCGCTCGAAGCAAAACGTCCACAGAGAAGTTGCGGATGCGTTCTGCGGAGGGTATGGGGGAGCGAGCGGAAGATCGAGCTCGGGCCATCCCGGAGTTTTCGGCATCACGCAACCTCTTCTTCTCTCATTTCTTCCGGGCGCTCGGCTTCGGCGTTTTCTTCGTGGCCGGGCGGCCCCGGCTCACCGCGGCTTTTCGCGCGGCGGTGCGGGCGAACGTCTTCTCGAGGTCGACTCGCCCGCGGCTCTGCAGCAGCGGCTTCCAGAGATCTCCTTCTCTGTCGACTCTTTCCCGGGCATTGAACACGGTGAAGTCCCCGATCTCGACGCCCCCTTCGATCTCCTCCCACGTGACGGGCATCGAGACGCTGGCCGCCGGAGTGGGGCGGACGGAGTAGATCGAAGCGAGAGTCCGCCCCCAGGCGTTCTGGTTGTAGTCGACGAGGATTCGTCCATGGGGGCGATTGACCTTCCGGTACTCCGCCGTCACCAGATTCGGGTACATCGACTCCATCTGAATCGCCACCGCCTTGGCCACGGTCCAGACCTCTTTCTGAAGAGGTCCGCGGCGGATCGGCACGTACATGTGGATGCCCTTCGACCCGGTCGTCTTCGCTGCCGATTCGATTCCCAGCTCGCGAAGCAGGTCGCGCAGGCGGAGCGATGTCTCGCGGACCTCGGGGAATCCGGACCCCGGCCCGGGGTCGAGATCGAAGTGGAGAAAATCGGGGCGGTCCCAGTCGTCGCACCGCGCGTACCAGGGGTTGAGATCGATACACCCGAGGTTGATGATCCAGAGCAGTGACGCGAGGTCGTTCACGATCGGGAAATTGACCGGCCCGGCATTGTGCGGAATCACGCACTGCTCGATCCATTCGGGGCTGTAGTCGGGCGTTCTCTTCATGTAGAAGAAATCCCCCTCCGCGCCGTTTGGATATCGCTTCATCACCATCGCGCGTCCCGCCAGATGGGGCACGAGCACGTCCGCCATATCGGCGTAATACTGCAGCAGGTCGCGCTTCGCGAGGCCGAGGTCTTTCCAGAAAGGCTTGTCGAGGTTGGTCAGCGAGACGACCTTGCCGCCGATCTCGAGATTGACGTCCCGTCCCGCGGGTATGGCGATCCGTTTCATCGCGCGCTTTCCTCCCCGGGTGACAGAAGAAAGACGGTCGGAGCGCTCATCGTCGGACCGGAGGCGCGAAGGCGGGGCCCGCCTCAGACCCAGTCGTCGAGCCGCCGGACCAGTTGGTCGATCGTCATCAGGCGCTGTTTGCCGGTCGTTTCGGACCGGAAGAGCGCGTGATACCACCCCTTCATGCCGATCGGCGTGAACAGCTGCCCGTTCAGGTTGAGCTTCCGTCCCGAGACCAGCCGGAGAAAGACCTGCTCGTAGGTGGAGCGGGTGAGGCGCCGGTCGGGGAACGGCGTGGGAGCCTGCTTCTTTCTGCGGTCCGTTGCTTTACGCCGCTCGGGAAGAGTGGCTCGGCGCGATCTCGCGCCCCGGCGCTCGATGCCCGACCCTTCGAGAAGAGTCGCACGCGCCGAGCTGAGACTGCGCTGCCGGGCGGCGTAATCGGCGTCGCTCTCGTGTCCGCTGCCAGCCTGGGTGTCGGCGCTCTGCTTCGATGGGTCTCCGCTCTCGAGCAGCGCTGCCCGCGCGCTCGACTCGAGCGCTTCCGTCCGGGCCGACTTCCTCGACTGCACGTACTCTGACCATTCTGGGTCCGGAGGCAACTGGAGGAGCTCGTAGTCGCGCAGCTCGTCGATCACCTTTCCCCACGAACAGAGCCGGCCGACGTCGTCGTAGGCCCGGGGGCGATCGGGGAGCTCGAGCATCGACGGCGTCGCCCCATCGAGAATCGAGAACACCAGCCGGTGGGTGAACGGGTCCGCAAACTGCCGGATCGACTTCCGGAAGAACCAGACCGTCTCCGCGGCGATTCGCCGAAGCGAAAGGGTCCGTCCGTCGCGAACGGGCCACATCTCCTCGTCGATGTCGCTGGTGAACGGGCTCTCGGGATAATGAAAGTCCTTCGTGAGCCATCCCTTGCGTGTGGTGTGGCGGCCAGGGACGACGCCCGCGATCGTCGGGACCGGAAGCTGGCGAAGAAGAGCGAGTCGATACGATGGCCAGGACATCACTTCGCGGACGATCCCGACGACCACCGCGGTGACCGCGATCATCATGGCCGGATCGGGCGTGAAGTCGGCGGTGATCTCGATACGGTCTCCGCGCGGCCGGACGCCGATCCCCGTCGACCGGCGGTTGGCCCCGAGAATCATCAGGGGAACCGGGAGGATGTAGGCCAGCAGCAGAGCGAGCCGCTTGATGTTCCGGACTCGGTTCTGCTTCCAGCGGGGAACGTCGAACGAGACGTTGTAATGGGTGCTGTATGCGCGGAGCCGGATCTGATGATCGTGCAGCGACTCCCAGCAGTCGAGGTGCCGGCGGACGTAACTGATCTGTTCCCAGAGCGAGCGAACCGCGCGCTCGGCACAACCCCGCCGGATTTCGATGATCGGAGTGACGACCTCGACCACGCCGCGGTCGAAATAGACGGCGCCCCCCGCCATGGTCTGGGACGAGCGGCCCTCCCGCGCGAGCAGCGGGTCGAGGATGAAGTCTGCCGGGCTCTTCCAGAATTTCTCGGGGACGACTTCCACCCCGTCGACCCAGACGTTGAACTCGGACTCGATTCCGACCGCGGGCATCCCCAGTTTATGAGGAGGCGAGCTCCTCCTCGAGGTGGCTCGTGATGGTTTCTGCTCGCTCGGCACGGAACACCCCGCAGCCCGGAACGCTCTTCCCCGGGCATCCTTTTGGACTCGACTGAATGCGTATTGAACAGCGCGAGGCAGCTGCGCTCGTTCACGTCATCTATAGCAAACGCCGCGCCCGCTCGCGGGCAAAGGGAGGGTCTTTCGTCTGGAGCAAAAGGGGGTGATGAAGAGGCGGCTAGGAGGTTCTGCGGTCCTTGCCTCGGCGTTCTTCCCACGCGAACCGGGGCGTTTCCTGCGGCATCTCCATCCGGTCCTCGCTGACTTCCCTCGGGACCAGAAAGAGATACCCGAGGTCGAGGTGGAGGTGGTCGTCGGTGAAGCCCGGCTCCTGCCCGTAGGGAAACGCCGTCATCTCATCAGCCACACGTTCGGCGATCAGGCCGTACTTGCTGATCTGCTCCTCGGACTGGAGAAGCGACGTGCCGACCCGGTAGATGTCGACGGCGGTCGCCCACATGTGGGGCGAGGCCGGGTGATTCCGCTCGTGAGAGGGGGAGCGGTACCCACCGTTCACGGAAATGTGCAGCGTCGAACCGATCTCGTCCCGGATGCGCTGCAGGTAAAACGCGGTGATGCGAACCGCGCAGGGGACGTAGCGGGGATACTCGCGGAGAGGTTCCGCTTCGCGAAGGTCGACGCGGATGAACTCGTTCAGCCGAAAATTGCCGGTCAGCCGGATCGCCATCGCGTCCTCATAGGACGGAATCTCGTAGAAGTAACGGGGGAGGCGATGCCTTCGTCCGGCAGCATCCTTCACCATCTCTCCCGGACGCAGGAGCCCCCGGATGGTCTCGGGGAGGTCGAACGCGTCGACGATCTTGAGAGTCTGTTCGCTGGGGAGTTCAGACATGGCTGAGGTCGGCGAGTGTCGAGTGTACATCAGCGGAGATGTCGGCCACGGCGCTTCCCCGGCCGGTCTGGGCGTCGAAGCGGGTCAGGACGACGATGGCGTAAGGCTTTCTCCCGTCGAGAAAGACGATCCCTGCGTCGTGATGAACCGTGGAGATGTTCCCGCTTTTGTGGGCGACTCTCGCTTCCTCGGGCACGCCCGCGGGTATGCCGCTCTTGTACCGCTGATCGAACATGATCTCGAGCATCTGGTCGGATGCCTGTTCCGAGAAAGCGCGTTTCTCCGCGATGACCCGCAGCAGGCGCAGGAGTCCCGCGGCGGTGACTTCGTTGTTGAGTCCCGCTTCGTAGGCCGCCTGGTCTTCAACACCCCGGAGGACCTTCACGCCTGGGATCTCGAGCTCGGTGAGCGCGTACTGGATCGCCTCCACGCCGACGATCTCGAACAGCAGATTCGTGGCGAGGTTGCTGGATGTCGTGATCATCCAGTAAGCGAGCTCGCGCACCGGCATCGTCCTTCCGAGCTGCTTGTAGACGTTTCCGTCTCCATCCCGGGTGACTTCGAGCTTGAAGTGCTGTCCGTCGACGATGCTCGTGAAGCGGTTCCGGACGTGAATGTCAGAGTCGAGCGACAGGTCTCTCCGTTCGATCTGGCGGAACACGCCGAGCAGAACGGCGAGCTTCATGGTGGAAGCTGCGTGGAACCACTGGTCGGCGTTGAAGGACCACTGAATCGTCGATTCGTAATCGTAAAAACCGACGGCCATCTCTTCGAGATTGTGCTCGTTTTTCCGGCGGATGATCCTGGCGAAGAGGGAAGCCTCTCCGGCTGCGATGGTTTCTCGAGTAGGCTGGTCGGTCATTGCGAAAATCCGTTTCTAACCGGGAGTTCATTCAGACTCGCCCGAGGTGTTCGCCGATTCTTTCGATGCCGCGGCGGATCAGATCGGGCTCCGCTGCATAGGATACGCGGAGAAAGCCTTCGCCCTTCGTCCCGAATGCGGCGCCCGGAATCGTGAGCACCGCGGCATCGAGAACGAGCGCCTTCGCGAGCTCGATCGAGTTGCAGGCGGGTACTGGAACGAACAGGTAGAAGCCTCCCTTCGGCTCGGCAACCTCCACGCCCAGCGCCTGCTGCGCCGTCCGCATCGCGACTACACGCTGCTCGGCGAATTTCACGCGTACGCCGTCGAGCCACGCCTGGTTCGCTTTGCCGTCGGCGAGTACGAGATTCGCAAGGTCCTGGGAGAAGACCGATGCGCAGGTCGCGATGTACTGGTGAGCCGTGACGATCGGTTTCATCAGCGCCTCGGGAGCGAGAGCCCAGCCGATGCGCAGCCCCGTCATTCCGTGGCTCTTGGAGAGCCCGCTGACCACCACCACGTTCCTGCCGCGGCCCATGAACGACGCCGGAGAATGGCCATAGTGAATCTCCCTGTACACCTCGTCCGAGATGACGAGAGCCTTCCGCTCCTCGGCAATTGCGGTGATCCGGCGAACCGATTCTTCGCTGAGGACACCCCCGGTCGGATTCGACGGCGAGTTGACGACGATCGCGCGCGTGTTCGGCGTCCATGACGCCTCGAGTGCGGCCAGATCGACGTCCCACCCCTCGGGGTCGAGAGCGTAGGGAACCGGGGTCGCGCCCGCAAGGCGTGTCAGCGCCGGATACGAGAGGAAGCCCGGGTCCGGCACCAGGACGTCATCCCCCGGTCCGATGTAGGCCTGAAAGATCGCGTAGAGAGCCTCCTCGGTCCCCGCCGTGATGCAGATCTCCTTGAGCGGGTCGTAGAGTGGGGCTTCCTGATCGGCGATCGTCCGCCGGAGCTCGAAGCTCCCGGCGTTGGTCGAGTAATGCCAGGAGTTGTCGCGGGCCACGGTGGCCGCCAGATCGCGCAGCCACTCGTCGGGCTCGAGATTCGGCTCGCCAAGGCCGAGGTTGATGCAGAGCGGCGTCGCGAGCCCCTGGATCTCCCGGATCAGGGAGATGGTGACTTCGCTCAGCCGTGCCGCCGGGGGAATCATCAACGGAGCGCTTCCTCGAGAGCGGTGGCGCCGTCCGTCTTGTCGTCGCGATACTTCACGATGACGGGAGTCGCGATCGATAGCCCCATTTCCTCGGCGAATTTTCCCTTCATCGGTCGGGAGCCGGGGATGACGACGGCGCCGTACGGGATCTCGAGGGGACGCTCCGGGGTGCGCCTGTAAACCTGCTGGCGGACGATGTCGTAGACGGGGGTGGATCCCGTGATCACGACGCCCGCGCCGATGACGGCGCGCGAACGCACGATCGTTCCTTCGTAGATGCCGGCGTTGCCGCCCACGATCACCTCGTCCTCGATCACGACCGGTACCATCCCGATCGGCTCCAGCACGCCGCCGATCTGCGCCGCCGCCGAGAGGTGAACGCGTTTGCCGATCTGCGCGCAGGACCCGACGAGCGCGTGAGAGTCGATCATCGTGCCCTCGTCAACGTAAGCCCCGACGTTCACATATGCCGGAGGCATGACGACCACGCCGCTCGCGATGTACGAGCCGCGACGGACCGAAGAGCCTCCCGGGACGATGCGGATCCCGTCGGCCGCTCGAAACCGGCGGGCCGGCAGGGTGTCCTTATCGACGAAGGAGAGGGATCCGGAGGCGTACTCGGCGAGGGTTCCGTGACGGAATGCGGCGAGGATCCCCTCCTTGACCCACTTCTCGGCCACCCAGTTGCCGTCCTCATCCCGTGTGGCAGAACGTATCGCTCCCTTTTCGAGCTCCGCCAGGAAAAGGCCGATCGTCTTCACGATCTCGGCGTGGTCTCGAAGAGACTCGAGCGACTCCATGCGATGCTGAATATGAACCGTGCTCACTTATTACTCCTCTGTCTATTACTACCGAGCGCTGAGCCCCGACTGCTCCAAAATCGCCCGCAATTTCGTGCGGTTCGCCTCGGTCAGCGGCGCCAGCGGGGAGCGTACGTGATCCGTTTCGAGAAGTCCCATCATTTTCATGACGGCCTTTGCCGGGGCGGGATTCGATTCGATGAAGTTACCGAGCATGAGCGGAAGCACGCGTTCGTGGACGGCTCGCGCCCGGTCGAAGCGGCCATTCAGGGCGGATGAAACCATCTCTTTCATCAGTGCGGGAATCTCGTTGCCCGCAACCGAGATCAGCCC
>JBHEPS010000090.1:347-10179 GCA_046260175.1 Thermoanaerobaculia bacterium | reverse complement strand
GACGTAGTACAGCTTCATGACCCGAGGCTACCTCGAGTTTGAGCTGGAAGGATGACCTTCTACCGGGTGTGGATTTTGGTTCGGGGCCGTCCCGCGACACGAATCTACATCCCGCGCCGACAAGGCTTCCGCGTCACCGGATTTCCCGCCCCCCCTGATCCCTCCCTTCGTCGCTATCGCTCCTCAGGGCAGGCACTCCGTTCGGGATGACATCTCCGTTCGGGATGACTACTTTGCCAATCCCGACGGTAGCCTCGGTGACGAGAGCAACTCCTCGAACAGATCCCACCGTCGCTCGAGATCGTTGCCGCCGCCGAGGGCTTCGATGTGGCGGCGGACGAGGTCTTTCCCGAGGTTGTAGTTGATGACGTAGGCGCCGTACTGGTCCATGAACCGGACGCGGCGCGCGGCCAGCTCGGGGGTGTGGAGGCCGTAGCGGACGAGCCAGGCGGCGGCCTGCTCTCCGGTGATCTCACCGTTCAGATAGCGGCGTGCAGCCTCGTTGCCGGCGTAATTGAGCTTCGCGACCAGCTCCTGGACCTCGTAGTACTCGCGCGCCCGGGAAGCATCGAGATCGGCGAGGGGAAAGAGGGTGTCGCGCTCGTACGCGATTCGTTCGTCGCCTGGAAACGCGACGTCGATTCCGTAGTTCGCGGATCCCTCCGCGATGAGCGACTGGGGAGAGAAGAGAGCGTAGACCGAGTTCTCGACCCAGCCGCGTTCGTTCACCAGATTCTTCTCGAGGAGGACGTTGTAGACGTGGTGCCCCGGATACCCCTCATGGCAGGCGAGGTCGATCGCCCGATCGATCTGGATGGGTAGATCCGTGTTGACCTGGATGAGGCTCTTGTAATTGCCTTCGTACCAGTTGTATCCGCTCCAGGACTTCCCGGTGACATATTCGATTCGGAAGCTCTCCCCCTGTGGCAGGTTGAAGTGGCGGACCGTCCGCTCGCGGCACGCAGCGACCGCGGCGCGAAAGACGAGGTCGAGCCTCTCCTCCGGAATGATGAAATCTTTTCGGAAAGCCGTCAGTCTCGCGGTGAGATCTCCCTCGCCGGGGAGGATCGAATCGAGCTCGTCGAGAATGGCCTGGAACTCGGCCTCCGACTTGACGGGCGGCCTGGCGTCGTAGAGTGCCAGCGCCTGCTCGTCGAACGAGAGCCTCTTCCCCTGCAGCATCTCGGTCCGCGATACGAGAGCCTGAAGCTGCCGGGTCAGGTACTGCTGTCGAAGCGCGACCATGTCATCGCCGGGAGCGGGGCGGGACGCGAGGTCGGCGACCAGCGACTTCGCCAGATCCGCGATCCGGCTGAGCGGCAGCTGCTCCTTCTTCGCCTCTTCCCGCCACTCGGGCGGCCCATAGAACGCGTCGACATAGTCCTCGTCGTGAAGCCCCATGGCGAGGACGAGCCGGACGTACTGGCGGGCGATGGAGTCGAGATCGGTCATCTGCGGATCCATTCGGTCGATTCGGCCATCGGTCGGAACCGCGGACGCGCAGCCGATCAGCAGGGCGAGGGCGAGAGTGGGAACGAGTGCTTTCATTCTGAGCCCGGATTGTATCAGTCGGGGCGCGGCGGGCGGCGGGATAGGGTCTGGTCGTCGGGATCGACCGGGCCCGACTGTGCCTGGGCCCGGACGATGTCGTTCGAGGTCAGGATTCCGAGAAAGCGGCGGTTGGTGGAATCATCGACCACGGCGATCACGTGGGCACCGATTTCGTTCAGTCTGATCGCTGCCCTCTGAAGATTTTCGTTTGCGAGTACAAACTCCGCGCGGGTGATGGCTTCGACCACGTGGCGGCCCCCGCCGCCGCTCTCCCGCTGAGCGAGCAGGCGCATGCGGCTGACGAAGCCGGCGAACTGGCCGGAGCTGCTCACCACCGGGAAGGTCGTGTATTCGTAGGGTGCGACGGTTCCGAGAGCCTGGTCGATCGTCGCCTCGGCCGGGATCGTGACCGGTTTCGTCAGCATGGCCGCGACCACGGGCATCGACCCGATCGCCGGCGTCCGGTGCTGGATGTGGATTCCGTCCTGCTGGAGCAGCGCCTGATAGATCGGCACCGGGCGCCATTTCCGCGCGAGGCCGAACGCGGTCATGTTCGCGATCATCAGCGGGAGGATCAGCGAATAACCGTCCGTCATTTCGAAGATGATGAGCACCGAGGTGATCGGCGCGCGAATGATGCCGGCGAAAACGGCTCCCATGCCCACCAGGGCGAAGGCTCCAATCTGTTCGTTCGAGCTCGCGAAGACCGCTTGATCGAGATAGCCCACGGCGCCGCCGAGCATGCCTCCGATGAAGAGTGCGGGGGCGAAAATGCCTCCTGCACCGCCGCTCGCGTAAGAGAAGACCGTGGCGATCACCTTCAGCGCACACAGGACGAGCATGGCTTTCACGCCGAGACTTCCGCCAAGAGCCTGCGAGAGCGTCTCGTAACCTCCACCGAGCACTCCGGCGGAGCTCACCGTCAGCAGTGCAACGACGGCGAGCAGGCCCGCCACGAAACCACCGATCGCGGGGCGCGCCCATTCTGGAATGCGCTTCATGTCGCGGAACCGTCCCCGCATCGTCAGAAGGAGGTCTGTGAAAATGACGGAGACCACCGCGGCCAGGATTCCGAGAATCGCGTAGAGAAACAGGGAGGACGTGTGCTCGAGCGAGTAATTATGGGTGACGTTGAACACCGGGTCTTCGCCCAGAACCGAGCGCTCGATGGCGGCGGCAACGGCCGCCGCGATGATGACTCCCGAGAGAACGGCCTGGTCGAGATCCCCGACGATCTCCTCGATCGCGAATGTCACGGCCGCAATCGGGGCGTTGAAGGCGGCGGCGACGGCGGCAGCGGAACCCACCGGAAGCATGCGCCGGACAGATTTGCGGGACAGACCCGCGGAGCGGCCGATCGTGCTGGCGATGCCGGCACAGATCTGAACGGTGGGCCCCTCGCGTCCGAGCGAGGAGCCGGATCCGATCTGAATGGCGCCGATCGCGAACTTTCCGGCGGCGGTTCGCATGCTCACCGAGCCACCCGGTGTGGCGTAGGCGTGCTTGACCTGGGGGATCCCGCTTCCTCTCGCTTCCGGGACGATCTTATGGAGCAGGATGCCGCAAAGCAGAGCTCCGCTGGTCGGAACGATGATGATCCAGGGGATCCATGGAAGATCGAACTCCGCCACGGCGCTTTCGAAAAGGAGCTCCGACAGCAGATTGATGGCGAGATGGAAACCGACCGCGGCGAATCCGCAGGCCACGCCGACGATGATGGTGAGAATAAGGAGCCGCTGCTGTTCGGAAAGCCGGACCCGTCCCCACGCCCGAAGCGTGAGGACCCGCAGCTTCCGGCCCAGTTGACCGGCCCGCTCCCACGACGGTTCCTTTCCCGCCTCCTCGCTCATGTTCGGTCGGTTTGCGCCTCCAGCCGGGCAGGGGGCCAGGTGTCGATGTGCAGGGTTCGCGTGGGGAAGGCGAACGACAGGCCGATTGCCTGGAGCCGGGAGAAGAGCTCGAGGTTGATCTGCTGCTGAACGTCCATGTAGGTCGTGAAATCGGGCACCAGCATCCAGTAGACGACTTCGAAATCGAGGGACGAATCACCGAACTTCTGGAAGTGGGCGCGGTCGAAACGCGCGTTCTGCTGTGCTTCGATGATCTCGCGGACGATGCCGGGCACTTGCTCGAGTTGCTCGCGCGTGCTCGAGTAGAGAACGCCGAACTTGAAGACCGCGCGACGCTCGATCATCCGCTTGAAGTTCCGGATCCGCGAGCCGAGCAGGTCGCTGTTCGAGAAGATGAGCTGCTCTCCGGAAAGGGCACGGACGCGAGTCGTTTTCAACCCGATGTGCTCGACGGTCCCGAGCTGCTCACCGACGATGATGAAGTCGCCGAGAACGAACGGCTTGTCGAGAACGATCGAAAGCGACGCGAACAGATCGCCCAGAATGTTCTGGGCCGCCAGGGCGATGGCGATGCCGCCGATTCCGAGGCCCGCGATGAGCGGTCCCACCTGAAGACCGAAATTCTCGAGCGCCGCGAGAACGAGGACGAGCCAGATCGCGATCTTGGCGAAGAACCCGAAAGCGGAGAGCGTGGTTACCGCCGCGGGATCCGTTTCGAAACGGCGTCGCCTGTGACGAGCGATCGCGAAATCGATGATCCCGACGCCCCAGAAGCCGATCTGAACCAGACCGGCCAGAACCGCGAGCGCTCTCAGACCCGCATGAACGGCGGAGTCGAGAACCAGATGGTTCGTCGCCATGTTCACGACGACGAAGAAGATCAGGAAGAGCTTGGTTCGGAGAACGAGGTCTTTGACGAAGTCGTCGAGATAGGTCTCGGTCTGTTCGGCTTTCGCGAGCTTCCGCTTCAGCAGGCTCCGGACTGTCCAGACGAGCGTGAGAACCAGAACCGTGATCCCCGCGGCGAGAAGCATATCGGCCGCGGAATTGCCCAGAAGTCGATAGTTGAGCCACCCGTCCATGGGGCGTGAACCTATCACAACTCCATTCTCCCTGCGCCTCTCGAGCTCGCCGGGAGGATCGTGACGTTTCCGGCTGCTCGTGCGTATCTAAGGTGGAGTTGGGAACCCGCGGGCGCGGGACAATCAGGCGTGCTCACCCAAGAGGATATTCAGGCGCTCTCCAGGCAAGAGCGGTGCCCCCGTTGCGAGGAGCCCAAGCGGGAGGGCTCCGCTCTGTGCAGCGGCTGCCTGAAGCTGCTTCCCGAGCCGCTTCAGGTGCCGCTCGAGTCGATCGAGCAGCGCGACCCGACGATCGTTATCCGGGGCCTTCGGGCCGCCGCCAACTATTTCAGACTGCGATTCGGCTCGATCCGCGACCTCGGCGGCGGGCGCCGGCGATCGTGATCGGACGAATCGGGGGAAGCCTCCGGTCGCCCAGCGCTGTTGAACCGCTCAGCAGAGGTTCCCCAAAGGAGACCTGATGATCAAGCGCCTGATTCTCGGCGGGACCCTCGTGGCCGCCGTCCTCATCATCGCAGTCGTCCTGTTCCGCACCGAGCCCGCCGAGGCCCAGAAGGCCGCGCCGCGCACCGTCGCGAAGGCCACGTTCGCCGGTGGCTGCTTCTGGTGCATGGAGCCGCCGTTCGACAAGATGGAGGGGGTCCTGTCGACTACCTCCGGTTACACGGGTGGGCGGGAAGGGAATCCGACCTACGAGTCGGTGTCACGCGGAGCGACCGGTCATTACGAAGCCGTCCAGATCCTCTACGATCCGGCGAAGGTGCGTTACGAGGAACTGCTCGAAACCTACTGGCGCAACGTCGACCCCCTGGACGCCGGCGGGCAGTTCTGCGACCGAGGAGCTCAATACCGGGCCGCGATCTTCTATCACGACGACGAGCAGAAGAGACTCGCCGAGGAGTCGAGAGAGCGGGTCGAGAAGCAGCTCGCGCAGAACGTCGTCACCGAGATCCTTCCGGCGCAAGCCTATTACGCCGCCGAGAATTACCATCAGGACTACTACAAGAAGAATCCGATTCGGTACAAGTTCTATCGGACGGGATGCGGTCGTGACGGCCGGCTCGACGCTGTCTGGGGCTCCCGATCGAAGTGATATTCGCGGGCGCGAAGGCGTTCGGCCTTCGCGCCCGCGAGGGATTCAGCGGTTGAAGATCGTCGAGTCGATCGAGGGATCGACTTCGAACGTGGCGACGGTCGCGGTGCCGGCCGGCTCGCCGTTGGCCGTGATGGATACCGAAGAGGGGTAGCGGATTCCGCCCGCTTCGCCCCAGCCCCGGTAATCGACCACCTGTTCAACCGGCTGGCCGGCCATCACCGTGCTCTGCGAGCGTCGCAGGAGCCGTCCGGTTGCCGGATCGATCCAGAACTTCATGCGTCCGCCATCGACCTCGACGTCGATGATGGAGGTCTCGACTCCTTCGATGGTCTCCGAGCCGGCGGCGCCGACCTGGAGGGCGGGGTCGCTGGCCCGCATGGCCAGCATGAGAGGATCGAGACGGACTTCCTGCAGGAGCGCGGTCCTCTGCGAGCCGGGAAGGTCCTGCACGCCCATCGGCGTCTTGACGAAAGCCTGATCGCCGTCGAGCACCATGGTGATCTCTCCCATGGCCATCTTGATCACGCGATGCATTCTCAGGGGTGAGAGCGTGAGCGTCGTGGTCTGGGTGAGATCCATCGGTCCCTGCGGAGTGACTGCCTGGACCTCGGACGTCGACCGCGTTGCCTGCAGCGTCTGGATGCGATCTCCTCCGAGGAACTCGCGCATCTTCATGAACGTCTGGCGGGCGCCGGCGTCCGATTCGACGGGGGCGCTCGCTGCAGCGCTGGCGGGCTCGGGGATGGTGATGTCGATCTCGGTGACTTCACCGCGCGTGGAAAGGTCGGCATCGAAGTCGGCCGGGTTGCCGACGACGAGAAGCGCGAGCTCGTCCGGGCGCACGAACTTCTGCGCGACCCGCTGAATGGCCTGAACGTCCACCGTGCGGACTCCCGCCTGATACCGCTCGAGGAAGTCCACCGGATAGCCATAGAACTCGAGGGTCATCCGCTGATTGAGGACCTTTTCATCCGAGTCGAGCATGAAGACGAAAGAGTTCAGGATCGACTCTCGCGCCAGCTCCAGCTCCTGCGGGGTGATCTGCTCGGCCCGGATCCTGGCCATCACGTCGTGGAGAGCCTCGATCGCCATGACCGTTGATTCGCTCTTCGTCCCCATCGTGATCTGGAACGCCGCCAGCCGGTCGTAGGCCGTGCCGATCCCACCGCCGACCGAATAAGCGAGCCCCTTCTCCGTGCGGATGCTGTTCATGAGCCGCCCGGAGAATCCGCCGCCGAAGACCTCGTTGAAGACCTGAATGGCGTGGTAGTCGGGATCGTCCTTCCGGGCGCCGGGGTGCAGCAGCACGATCGTGCTCTGGGTGACGTCGTCCTTGGGAACGAGATAGATGCCTTTCCGCGGCTGGGGTTGAATGTCGGGGGTCTCGATGGCGGGACCGCGCGGCCAGCTGCCGAAGGCCTTACGAATCCGATTCTCCATCGCCTTCGCGTCGAAGTCTCCGACGATGCCGAGAATGATGTTGTTGGGGTGGACGGTCCGCTTGTGGAAGGCGTGCAGATCGTCGTGGCCGACCGCCGCCACCGTAGCGTACTCGGGGACGCGCGCGTAGGGGGAGTCGTCGCCCCAGAGGAGCCGGGCCGCCTCGCGTGAGGCGATCTGGTTCGGGGAGTCATTCCTGCGCGAGATGACGGTGTTCATCTGCCGGCGCGCGAGGTCGATTTTTTCCTCGCGAAATGCGGGGTTGCGGAGCAGATCCAGCCAGATCGGGAAGACCGCGTCCAGCTCCTGGGAGAGCGTGTTGAACTGGATGGAGGTGGAGTCCGATCCCCCGGAGGTCTCGACCTTCGCGGCGCGAGCTTCGAGGAAATCATCGAGCTCGTCGCCCGTCCGCGTGGTCGTTCCGCCGGTTCGCCAGACGTCGCCGTAGATGTCGACGAGGCCCGTCTTCGGGGCCGGGACTTCCCGACTCCCGCCACGGATCATCGCGCGGCCGGAGACCAGCGGGAGCTCGCGGTCCACCTGGAGGAAGACGATCATCCCATTCGGAAGCTCGATGCGTTTCGGCTGCTGCACCGCGACCTCGCGAAGAGGCGGGAAGGCCAGTTCTTTCCAGTCAGCGACCTGGGCGAACAGCGAGCCCGAAGCGAGCGCGAGGAGAGTGAGCGTGAGAGCGAGGCGACGGATCATCGGGAAGCTCCTTCCGAGGGGGCAGCTGCGGGTGCCGTCTGCGCGGGGCGGGTCGATTCGAGTTTCGCCACAGTGCGATTCATCGGGTCGAAGACCTCGTTGGCGACGCGTCGGACATCGGCCGCGGTCACCTTGTCGATCCGCTCGATCTGGCGAAACAGTTCACGCCAGTCGCCGTAACGCGCCTCGGCGCTCGCGAGCTGGATGGCGAGTCCGAGATTGCTGTCGAGCTGGCGAATCAGACCTGCCTTCCGCCGCGCCTTCACCATCGCCAGTTCCTCGGCCGTGATGTCCTCGGTCCTCAGCTTCTCGATCTCCCGATCGATCGCCTCGTGAATCTCGTCGGTGGTGTGTCCCGGCGTCGGGACGCCGTAGAAGGCGAACAGGTGGGGATACTTGGATCCCGGAAGTCCGTTGAATCCGGCGACGGCCGCCGCGATCTTGCTGTCCCTGACCAGGGAGCGGTAGAGGCGCGAGGTCCGCCCGTCGGAGAGCACGTCCTGAATCACGTCGTAGATCGCGTCATCGGGATGAAGCACGCTCGGCCTGTGATAGCCGGCGATGTAGAAAGGCTGGGCCGCGTCGCGGATGATGACGGTGCGCTCCGCGCGCTGGGGGAGCTCCACCGTGCGGAGCGGCTCCGGCGCCGGCGAGTTCGGCAGCCTGCCGAAATAGCGGCGAAGCATCGGCAGCGCTTCCTTCGCACGTACGTCGCCGACGATTGCGATCGTCATGTTGGCCGGCACGTAGTACGTCGAGAAGAACTCCATGGCGTCGGTTGCCGAGAAGGATCGGAGATCCGACGGCCAGCCCACGCCCGGCTGTCCGTAAGGGTGCGCCTGAAACGCCGTGGTGATGAACTGTTCGAACAGGCGTCCGATCGGCTGACTTTCGGTGCGCATGCGGCGCTCCTCCATCACCACGTCGCGCTCCTTGTAGAACTCGCGCATGACCGGATTGAGAAAGCGCTCCGACTCGAGCCATGCCCACAGCTCCAGCCGGTTGGAGGGAAGGGAGTAGAAGTAGCCGGTCTCGTCCGAGCTCGTGAAGGCGTTGAGCCCCACGCCGCCGTTTCGATCGATGACCTTGCTGAACTCGTCGGTGACGACGAAGGCGCCTGCTTCCTCGATGGCCTTCTTCCAGGCCGCCTCGTGGCGGGCGACTTCTTCGGCCGGCGTTCCGCGGGGGTCTCTCCGCGCCCGGTCGTACGCGAGGTAGGCGGCCTCCACTTTCTCGAGGGCGGCCTTCTCCGCGGGCCAATCGCTGGTGCCGATCCTCGGCGAGCCCTTGAAAGCCATGTGCTCGAACATGTGCGCGAGGCCGGTAATCCCGGGAACTTCCTGTGCGGACCCGGCATCGACATGCGTGAAGAACGAGACGACCGGCGCATCCGGCCTCTCGAGGAGCAGAAGCGTAAGGCCGTTGTCGAGCTTCTCGACGGTGACCCGCTTCTCGAAATCAGCCAGCTGCTGTGCCTGTGCCCCGGCAGAAATGATCAGGGCCAGGCCGAGCGCCACGATCGCGGCGCGGTAGGGCGAAACCATGCGGAAAACCTCCTGGTGAAGATGAATACGGTAACTCTTCTATCGCGGGAGGGCCGCCGAGGGCAAGCACGCGCCGGAAAAACAACATGGCTAACCGGGTTCGTTCGTCGTCCTGAGGAGGCGCGCGACGGGCGAGGTGCCCATTCGGACCGCCCCGCGCCGACGAAGGATCTCCGATTGCGAGGATCGCGTTGGCCGGTGCGGGGGAAACGGGCAGGTGGCGGGATCCTGCCATTTTGGGATCCTTCGGTCGCGCCCACGGCTTTGGCGGAGCCGGCATTCCCCTCTGGTTTATTTCACAGCCTCTTCAGGATGACGGGGGGCACTCCGGCGCGGGGCGTCCTCTCAGAAGCCGACGATCTCGAACTGAAGCGCTTCGGTCATTGGCTTTGCGGGCGCGGAGATCTGAAGGATGGTGACCAGTTCTTCGAGATCCTTGAGCACGGCGGGGGAGAGGGCGCCGAGCTGAAGCTCGAGGAAGTAGTGGAGCCGGCCTGAAGAAATCGAACGGGAGCGATCCACATGGCACGCGGAGACCTCGGCAGGGAGGCGAAAGATCTC
>JBHEPS010000090.1:0-337 GCA_046260175.1 Thermoanaerobaculia bacterium | reverse complement strand
CACGGAACACCAGCCAGGATCGCTTTTTCGGCGCGACGGGAACCGCGGTCTCGACGGCGACCGACGCGCTCCCGAGCTCGAGAATATGAGCGCTGGACGCACCGAACGTTGCTTCGAGCGGGGTTTCGAGGACGACGCTGGTGTCTGGTCTCATGGTGGTTTGATCTCCGGAAGACCCCTTTCACGGAGCCTCGAGGACATGTTCGGCCATTCGTGCAAAAACGACCAGTCATCGATGGTTGGTAGGGCGCAACTTTCGATAGGAAAGCGGCCGCTTCTATGGCCAAGTTTGGCGGACGAGTTTGGCAGCGATCTGGCATTTAACCAATTAAGGAGC
>JBHEPS010000009.1:0-42580 GCA_046260175.1 Thermoanaerobaculia bacterium | reverse complement strand
GCTCGATCATGCTGGCCATATCGATGGCGATGTGGGCCCTCGGAACGGTGACTCCTGCCTGGGTGCACATCGGCTTGTTCGTGACCGGTTGGGTTCTCCAGTTTTTCGGCCACGGGACCCACGAGAATCGGCCGCCCGCGTTCGCCCGCCTCCTCTTTCCCCTGCTGGTGGGGCCTCTCTGGATCCTCAACGAGGTGGTACGCGTCGTTCACGTGCCCATAATGGCCGCGGCTTTCCAGCCGCGGCAACGGGCCACGCAAGCAGAACCGTGATCCAGCAGCACTGCATGCGTTCCAATGGGGGATCCGCCCCGGGCTGGAGCTGAGACTGGAAAGCCTCAGCCACCGCAGCCTCGGGATTTGACGAACTTCTCACGCTTTTCTTAACACCCTCCTGACGCCGGGCGGCGATCCTGCCGGTATGCAAGCCGATGTCGTGAGGATGGGAGCAACGGGAGAGCTCCGGCTCTACGAGAGGTCAGCGCGGAGCATCGCCTCACGGATCGCGGCCGAGCTCGTGGTGCTTTCAATCGGAGGCGATTGCGGAACGCTCCAGGCGCGCCTCGACGAGATCTCGCCCAGCCAGGCCTGGCGCGGCGTGGAGGAGCTCGCGGCTTTCTACCTCTTCGTCGCCCAGAAAAGCGTTCCAGCCCATCTCGGCGGCGCGGTCGGCGCGTCCACCGACGCCTTCCTCGAAATGCTGTGGGAAGAGACGTGGGCTCATCTCGCGACGGCAGCCGGAACGCAGACGTTCGAGGAGCGCGCCTCCTTCGCCGAGTTGTGGTACCGGAGAAAGCACCAGTACGCTTCCCGCGAGCGCATGTACAGGCGCGAGGGGGAGGAACTGGCAGGGACTGTCATCTTCCATCTCTACGAAAACCTCCAGGCGATCGGCGAGGAGATGCGCGTCGAAGTACTCGCTGCTCTCCAGCTCGAACGGCTCTTCGACGCGATCGCCGAAGCGTTCGGCGAGCAGGTCGATCCGTCGTAATCCAGGTCCCCCAGAGCAACTCCCCCCCGCCTCAACCCGGTAAGTCGGGGTCTCCCGCCGGACTGAGAACCGCAGCTCGAGGGCAGAGGAAAGGATCCTCTTCCACCCCCGCTCAGTCGAGCGGGGTCACCGACCACCAGAGCGTGTTGAACAGCATGGGGAACGTCCCGTGCGTCTGCCCGCGATGCTGTGGACGGAATCCGAACAGCACGACGCGTCCCTTGCCGCTCGTCAGAGCGACCGCGGCGACTTTCCGCTCCAGCCGCTTGGCTCCCGAGATCCACCCGGAGAGCAACAGGTCGCGCTCGTCATCGGGATAGACCGCGAGTATCCAACGCTTCGACCCGGCGGTCGGGGATGCGGTCTCGAACGCCAGGGCGTCGTCGTGAAAGACGGCGAGCTCAGACGGAAGCCCCGCGGTAATCGGATGATCGGGAGAGACCTCCACCTTCAGGAGCGATCCCGGATTGCTGAACTCGTCGCCGCGAGCTCCGCTCAGCGCGTTCCGGACGGGAAGCTGCAGCGTCTCGATCGCCCACTCGGTCGAGGAGTCGAACGCGATGAGCGTTCCTCCCTGCTCGACGAAGTTCCGGATGGCCTGGGCTCCCTCCGTTCCGAGCCCGCCCCTCCATTCCGGGGGAAGGTCGATCCAGGTTGTGTCGGCATTGCGTGGTTTCCCGGTGCTGATGATCGACGGAGCGACGTCCGGAAGGATGATCGCGTCGAAGCGGCTCCGCAGCGACTTGCCGCCGGGCGCCGCCGCCGCGCGGATGGCCTTGTTGTCGAGCGGCTCGACCCGGAAGCCGTATTCCTCGAGCAGCCAGCGCGTCCACCCCTCGTCCATCGACGCCTGCCACGGGTGATAGGTCGCGACGCGGGGTGAGGTCAGCCGGATCGCGTCGTCGGGAACGCCGGTCGCGGCGATCAGTTCGACCCCCGCGCTCGAGGCCACTCCGCGAGCGGCCTCTGCGGCGCGGGCGTCGAGCCAAACAGTCCCTGCGGGTAACTCGAACGGCACGGGCGCCTGCGTCAGGTCGCGCGAAGGCTGCCGGCTGATGCGGACGTCACCGTTGGCGCCCAGCGCGGCCTGGATCACCCGGGCGTTCTCCGCCGAGCGCGGAAGAATCGCGTACCAGGGCGCGCCGCCGGATCCGGACGGTCGCGGCTCGGGAAGGACCGCGCCGCGGACGATTGGCGCCTCGAGCGGCGCTCCATCCACGAGCGCAGGCATCCTGGCCTTCCGGACCTCGACACCCATCATGAGCGGCAGGGTCCAGGTCGCGACATCGTAAGGCCGGAGAATCCCACCGTCGGCGACGGGGCGGACCTCCGGATAGCGTTGCGGCTCGAGCATTTCCCGCACGAACCTGCCATATGGCTGCGCCAGTGGAACCCAGAAATCGCCACTGTTGGCGGCGAAGACATCCACGCCGTGGTCCGCCAGCAGCAGCGCGAGGCGGCGTGCCGAGGGTGCGTCACGCTGATCGTAAGGAATCAGGTAGGCCTCCCGCGGCGTCGCCATCTCCACCGCCGAACGCGCGCGCGTTACGAGGTTCTTCAGCAGGTCGGTCCTGCGCTCGGCCGCGATCTCGAGGAGCGCATCCGAGGCGATCCGCTCGTAATCCATGATGTCGCGCATGGTCCATACACCGCCGGGCCACGGGTTGGGATGGTTGATCTGAGCGCCGTATTCGACGAGCCCTTTCCGGCCGCCCCGGAGCTCCGAGGCATGCACTTCCACGGGACTCGCAATCCGCGCCGACGCAACCTCGAGCAGCAGGCCGGTGATGTTCTTCCACCACCCTGTGTTCCGCGTTCCACCGAGCCAGTAGGCATCGAATCCGTATCCGTAGATGATTCCCGACTTACCCGCTTCCTCGAGCCGCAGAGCCATGTTCGAGCCGATGAGATTGATCTCGCGCCAGATCAGGGGATGCACGTCCGGATCGACCGGATCGGAGAACGGCGGAATGAACATCCGGGGACCATTCGATCCCATCTGATGCTCGTCCACGAATACCTGGGGAAACCATTCGTGGTAGATGGTGCGCGTGAGGTTGCGCGTCTCCTTCTGAGTCAGCATGAACCAGTCGCGATTGTTGTCGTGGCCGACGTAATGGTGGTAGAGCCGCTGCATCCGGCCGCCCTCCCACGGGGTTCCGAGCCAGCGGCGGTACCACTCGGTCTCCATGATCTGGCCATCAGGATTGAGCGAGGGAACGAGGAGCAGGACCGCGCCGTCGAGGCGCGCTCTGGTCTCTTCATCCTCGGCCACCGCGAGCGCGTGGGCCCACTCCATCGCCATCTGGCTCGACGCGATCTCGGTCGAGTGGATGTTGCAGGTCACCAGCACGATCGAACGCCCCTCCTCGATCAGCGCGGCGGCTTCTGCGTCGCTCAGCCCCCTCGGGTCGGCGAGCCTTGCCGAGATCTCCTTCAACCGCGGCAGCCTCGCGATGTTCTGCTCCGAGGAGATCACGGCCATGAGCATCTCTTCGCCGAGGGTCGTTTTTCCGAGACTGACGACCTCGACTCGCGGGGACTCCCGGTCGAGCATTCGGAAATACGACGCGATCTGCCGGTAATCGGCGAGCACCCGGTCGGAACCGATCTCCATTCCCAGGAACTCGGATGGAGAAGGCGCGGCCGCCAGCGACGGGGCGATCGAGAGCAGGGCGATCAGGGCTGCAAAAAAGGAAATGCGTCGCGTCATCTTGTCTCCTGAGCAGAAGTTGAGGGGTGAAGGAGATGTTTTCCGGCGCCGATTATAGCGGTCGTCGCTTTTGACGCGCGCCTAACGCAGGGATAACGGGAGGGTGACGAGCGGCTGCGAAACTGCGCCTGCATGAGCGAAGATCTCACGAGTCGGGAAGTGGAGCCGCCGGCGAGCAGAGTTCTCGTCGTGATCGGCGAGTCAGCATCCCGATCCTTTGTCGTCCGAATTCTCGAGAGCGTGCTCCTCGAGGTGGACAGCGCCTCGCGTTACGAAGAAGCGCTGGAGAAACTCGACCAGGACTACCGGCCGGCGGCGCTGATCATCGACCCGACGATCCCCCGCGTGGACGGGGTCGAGCTGATCCGGAAGATCCACGCTGAGCGTCCGGACCTTCTCAATCGGACGATCGTCATTGCGGAGCCGTCCAGCCCCCTTTCCGAGCAGATCCGGCGCGAGTCGCCATGTCGTCAGATTCAGCGGCCCGTGCTCCGGCACGAGCTCATTGAAGCCGTCTCAGAATGCCTTCGGGAGCCACAATCATGAGTGAGAGCACCGCACCCTTTTCGATTTCCCTGCTCGGCGGGTTTCAGATGACTACGGCCGGGGGCCAGACCGTCACCCTTCCCTCGCGAAAGGCCCAGGTGCTGATCTCGTATCTCGCTCAACGGAGCAACCAGCCGGTCTCGCGCGGAAAGCTCGCGTCGATGCTCTGGAGCGGTACGAGTGACCAGGAGGCGCGGCACAGCCTTCGTCAGTGTCTGCTGGTCATCCGGAAAGCCGTCGGAGAGTCACGGAGCGTCCTCAATGTGAGGCAGGACTCGATCACCTTCGCCGAAGGTGCCGCGATCCTGGACACGCGCGCTTTCGAAGGTCACGCCGCGTCGAAGGACGAAAAAGCTCTTCGGGAAGCCGTCGCTCTCTATCGCGGCGAGTTCCTCGAGGGAGTCTCGCTCTTGGGCGAGCCGATCGAAGAATGGATCCGGTTCGAACGGAAGCGCCTCGCCCATGCGATGAGCCGCGCTCTCGGTGCCCTGCTGCAGGTCTCCGAGTCGGAGGGGCGCGCGGACGAAGCGATCCAGCTCGCAACGAGGCTTCTCGCCATCGACCCCCAACAGGTTGAAGTGAGAAACACTCTGACGAGGCTCTATGGGGGTACCCCTCCCACTTCGATTCTGTCCAGCGGGCGATCGGTGATCGTGGCGGACGCGAGCCACGAAAATCGGGCCCAGTGGGCTCGAGCCCTCCGCGCGGCGGATTACGAAGTGCGAACCGCCGAGGATGGCGCCACACTCTTTCTCGAGCTCGGGGCCGGCGGCGTCGATCTCGTCATCCTCGACTTCGACTTCCCAATGCTCGGAGGCCTCGATGCCCTGCGCACGCTTCGTCAGAAGCGCCCGCAGATTCCGGTGATCGTCCTCGCCACGGAGCTGGACGAAGAGCTCGAAGCGGAGGCGCTCTCCCTCGGCGCGGCCGACCTGCTCAGAAAGCCCGTCGCGCCCGAAGTCCTGGTACTCCGCATCGACAATGTGACCCGGCAGCTCGCGAGACCGGTCGCCGGAGCGAATTGAGAAAACAAGGGGCGAGGGGCGAAAGGCGAGGAACTAGGGGCTAGGGGTCAGGGGCTAGGGAAAACAAGAGCAAGAGCCTGGGCAAGGGACACCACTCGGGTTGCTGTTGAAGTTCCCTAGCCCCTAGCCCCTAGCCCCTCGCCTTTCGCCTTTCGTCCCTGGTCCCTCGCTATAATCCTCGACTAGCTCGATGGAACTGTCCGAGTTGTTCATCAGCCTCGGGATCGCTCTCGGTCTCGGCCTTCTCGTCGGTTTCCAACGGGAGAAGACGAAGCGAGAGCTCGCCGGCCTCCGCACCTTCCCCCTCATCACGATCTGGGGAGGTCTGGCCGGGTACCTTTCCATCGGGCTCGGCGGCTGGGTTCTCGCCGCTTCGATCGTCGCCCTCGCCACCCTGATCGTCGTCGGAAATCTCCACCTGATCGAGCAGAAGACCTTCGACGCAGGGCTCACGACCGAGGTCGCCATGCTGGTGATGTTCCTCGTCGGAGCATGGCTCGTTCTCGGTCCGCGCGAAGTCGCCGTGGCCATAGGAGGCGGCGTCGCGGTTCTCCTGCAGGCCAAGGACGCCCTGCATGGTCTCACCGAGCGGCTGGATCGCGACGACCTGACGGCGATCATGAGGTTCGCCCTCATCGCCCTCGTGATTCTCCCGATCCTTCCCGACGAGCCCTTCGGCCCGTACGACGTTCTGAATCTCCGGGCCATCTGGCTTCTCGTCGTCCTCATCGTCGGCATCAGCCTCGGTGGATACATCGTCTACCGATTCTTCGGATCGAAGGCCGGCGTCCTCCTCGGAGGTCTTCTCGGCGGCGTCATTTCGAGCACCGCGACTACCGTCAGCTACGCGAGACGTAGCCGCCAGCATCCCGAGGGGGCCAGGCTCGCCGCGGTCGTTGTCCTGATCGCGAACTCGGTGGTCATGATCCGCGTCCTCGTCGAGATCTGGCTCGTCGGCCGCAGCCTCTTCCCCGCTGCCGCCGGTCCCATCGGACTCCTTCTCCTGGTCCAGACGGCCATCTCCCTCCTCTTCTGGTGGCGAGTCCGCCATCAGGATGCCGACCTTCCCGAGCAGGAGAATCCCGCGGAGCTCAAGCCCGCCCTCCTTTTCGCGGCCCTCTACGCCGTCGTTCTCGTCGGCGTCGCGGCCGCCCGCACCTGGTTCGGCGATCGCGGCATGTACGTCGTCGCGCTGATCTCCGGCCTGACCGACGTCGACGCGATCACGCTCAGCACCGCGAAGCTGGCCGAAACGGGCGGTCTCGAAACTCCGATCGCCTGGCGCCTCATCGTCGTGGCGACCCTTTCCAACCTCGCCTTCAAAACCGCAGTCGTTGCGACCATCGGCTCCCGGAGAATGCTCGGGATCATCGCGTTTGGAGCCCTGATCACGGCGGCGACCGGGATCGCGATCCTGCTGCTGTGGCCGGGGTAGGGTGAACCAGGGGCCAGGGGCCAGGGGCCAGGGGCCAGGGGCTAAGGGCTAGGGGCTAGGGGCTAGGGGCTAGGGGCCAGGATCATTTCCAATCGGTGTGCTCCGGTTCTCCGTTGGGGCGGTCGATTCTGCGGTAGGTGTGCGCACCGAAAAGGTCCCGCTGCGCTTGCGTGAGATTCTGCGGGAGAGTCGCGGTCCGGTAGGAGTCGTAGTACGCGAGGGCGGAGCTCATCGCGGGAAGCGGGATTCCCGCGGCGGCGCCCTCCGCGATTACCTTCCGCCAATCGGTATGGCTCGCGGCGAGTTTCTGCCGGATGCCGTCGGCAACGAGCAGGTTCGGCGGCGGCTCGCCGGCGTAGGCGTTCATCACGTCGGCGAGAAGCCGCGCCCGGATGATGCACCCGGCCGTCCAGACGCGCGCCACTTCGATGAGGCGAATGTCCCAACTCCATTCCGCGCTCGCCGCGGCGATGAGCGCGAATCCCTGCGCATACGCGCAAATCCGCGTCGCGAGCAGCGCCTTCTCGACCGAGGCGACGAAGACCTCTACGTCCGCTGGAGAAGGGGACGCGGGACCTTCGAGAACCGCGGCGGCATCCACGCGCTCGGCCTTGAGACTCGACAGCACTCTCGCGTCGACCGCGGCGGCGAGCGTTGGGGCCGCGATCCCGAGCTCGATCGCAACACGGGCCGTCCACCTCCCGGTCCCCTTCTGTCCCGCCTGGTCGAGAATCAGATCGACCAGCGGGCGTCCGGTCTCCGGATCGCGCTCCGCGGCGATCCTCCCGGTGATTTCCACGAGGAAGGACTCCAGCGGCCCGCGGTTCCATCGCTCGAAAATCGCAGCCAGCTCTTCGGTCTTCAGCCCGGCTCGCCGGCGCAGCAGATCCCACGCCTCCGCGATCGCCTGCATGTCACCGTACTCGATGCCGTTGTGGACCATCTTCACGAAGTGCCCCGCGCCTCCGCGACCGATCCACGAAACACACGGACCCCACTCGCTCCGCGCCGCGATCGCTTCGAGCGTCGGCTTCAGCGGCTCCCACGCGAGGGGGTCGCCTCCAGGCATCAGTGAGGGGCCGCGCCGCGCTCCCTCCTCGCCTCCCGAGACTCCGCATCCGACGAAGTACACCCCGCGCGCCGAGGCTTCCGCCTGCCGCCGTTCGGTGTCGGCGTAATGCGAGTTCCCTCCGTCGATGACCATGTCCCCTTCTTCGAGAAGAGGGAGGAGTCGCGCCAGCGTCTGATCGACAGGCGCGCCCGCCTTGATCATCACCAGGATGCGCCGCGGCCTCTCGAGCATCGTGACCAGGTCTTCGAGCGTTGCCGCGTGAGAGAACCTGCGGCCCGCTCCCTCACCGCGCAGGAACCGCTCGACCCACTCCCCTTCGAGGTTCCAGATGGCGACCGAGACGCCGTGATCGTCGAAGTTCAGGGCGAGGTTCTGCCCCATGACTCCGAGCCCGATCAAACCGAATTGCGCGGACATGTCCCCCCTCAGCCCCTGGGTATCGCCGCGGCTGCCCGGCCGATCGCGTTCGCCAGCTTCTCGAGACCGCGATCCACGTCTTCGAGATGGATGCGGAGCGCGCGCCGCTTTCGCGAATCGAGCGCCTGAAAATCCCCTTCGGCCTGCGCCGCCGCGAGCGTCGCGAAGCCAAAAGGCTCGCCTTCGATCGAAAGGTCCGCCCCCTCCTGCCCGGTGACCTGAAGGAAGATTCCCTGGTCGCTTCCTCCCTTGTGAAGCTGCCCCGTGGAATGGAGAAATCGCGGCCCGTAGCCTGCCGTCGTCGCGATGTGAAACGCCTCCATCACCTCGGAGCGCATCTCGGCGACTCTCCGGTTTCTCCCCTCGGATTCCGCCAGGTAAAGAAGAAACGCGAGGTAATCGCCCGGCCGCGCGGTCGAAAGAAGCGCCTCGATCAGCTCGGCCAGAGAGGCGTCGCCGCTCGCGCTCCATCGCGGGTCTCCGAACACTTCGACGCCGCCGCTGCCTCCGAGGCGATGAGGCTCCGGAAGCGATCCTTCCTTCCGGAAGCGATCCAGGAGCTGTTTCGTGTTGTCCTTCGACTCCTGAACGTTCGGCTGGTCGAACGGATTGATCCGGAGCATCCACCCGGCGACCGCGGTCGCCATTTCCCAGATGAAGAACTCCTCCCCGAGAGCGGCCGCTGACGGAAGCACTCGCTCCATCACAGGATGACCGGCCGCCTGGAGCGATTCGATCGCGTCGGCCTCCGTCGACGAGTTTTCACGCGCGAGACGGATGCGGATGAAAAGCCGGTCGGATCCGTAGGCCGCGGGAGCAGCGAGCGGCTCCTGAGCGATTGGAAGAATTCCCTTCCCTTCCTTCCCCGTGCTCTCGGCCACGAGTTGCTCGACCCAGAGCCCGAAAGTGGCGAGCGAGCCGGACGAGACGATGGTGACCTTGTCTCGCCCCTGGGCCGCCATCACACCGATTGCCGCTCCCAGCCGGGCCGCCGGATTGTCCTCAACCGGCACCGCCGGAGAGCAGGCGAGGCTCGCGCCGCCGGAAGCCGTCAGGATCGCCTCGATGTCGATTCCGGCGATCGCGGCGGGCACCATTCCGAACAGAGAAAGCGCCGAGTACCGGCCTCCGATGTCTGGCGGATTGATGAAGACGTGGCGGAAGCCATCCTGCTCCGCCTGGCGCAGCAGGACGGTGTCCGGATCGGTGATCGCGATGAAGCTCGTGCCGGGCTTTCCAGTGAGCTCCCGGACCCTCTGCCAGAAGTACTTGTGAAACATCACCGGCTCGGTCGTCGTCCCGGACTTCGAAGCGACGATGAAGAGAGTGCGGCGAAGGTCGAGCTCCGCCTCGAGCCGTCTCACGGCCTCGGGGACCGTGGAATCGAGCACGTGAAGCCGAGGCCACCCCTCCTTCGGAGGAAAGGCGGTGCGGAGGACTTCCGAGCAGAGGCTCGAGCCTCCCATACCGAGGACGACGGCGTGATCGAACTCGCCGCGGATCGATTCGGCGAACTCGGTGAGCTCGCTCGCGCGAGAGAGTGTCCACCCGGGAACGGTGAGCCATCCGAGAGAGGCCTCGATGATTTTCGTGTGCTCCGGCTCCGATTTCCAGAGCGAGGCGTCCTTCTTCCAGATGCGGGCGACTACTTTGTCGGCTCTGATTCCGGCGAGAGCCTCATCGACTCTCGCCGTGGCGATTTTCCCAGGGAGTCGACCTCCCTTCCGGAGACCGCGCGAAGCGCCGCCTCCCTTCGAGCGTCGATGGTGGAGATCAGCGACTCGAACGAGTCGGCGAACGATCGGACTCCCTCGACCGTCAGCTCGTCGGTGATCTTCGTCAGAGAGATGCCCGCGCGCTCGAGGCGCTCGAGCACTCGTTCCGCTTCCTTCAGATCGCGGTCGAGCGTGCGCTCGACTTTTCCATGGTCGCGAAACGCATCGTAGGTCTTCGGCGGGATCGTGTTGACCGTATCCGGGCCGATCAGGTTCTCGATGTAGAGCACATCGCTGTAGCTCGGGTCTTTCGTACCCGTGGAAGCCCAGAGAGGACGCTGAACATGAGCCCCCTTCGCCTCGAGCTGCGCCCAGCGGGAGCCGGAGAATTTTTCCTGGAAGAGGCGATAGGCGAGCTTGGCGTTCGCGATCGCGACTTTCCCGAGAAGCGGCTCGAGCTCGGCGGCGTCGCCACCCTGCTCGATTGCCTTCCGAATTGCCGCATCGGCCTTCGTGTCGATGCGACTGACGAAGAAACTCGCAACGGAGCGGACCTTCTCGAGCGGCTCACCGTTCGCCGCTCGTTGCTCGAGACCCCGCAGGTACGCCTCGATCACTTCTTCGTAGCGCTCTCGCGAGAAGATGAGCGTGACGTTCACGCTGACGCCGGCTGCGATCAGCTCCTCGATCGCCGGAATTCCCTCGGACGTCGCCGGAACCTTGATCATGACGTTGTCGCGTGCGAGCAGCGCGGCGAGCTTGCGTCCCTCTTCGACGGTTCGCTTCGTATCGTGGGCGAGAAGCGGGCTCACTTCCAGAGAAACGTAGCCGTCGACGTGACCGGTCTTTTCCCATACGGGGCTGAAAAGGTCGGCCGCGTTGCCGATGTCCTCGACCACGAGAGCTTCGTAGATCGCATCGCGGCCCGCGCCACTCGAGGCGAGTCCTTCGAGGGCGTCGTCATAGTCGTGACTCCCTCCGATTGCCTTCTCGAAAATCGTCGGATTCGAAGTGAGCCCTCTCAGATCGTCTCTCTCGATCAGTTTCTGCAGCGTTCCCGATTCCAGCAGCGCCCGTTCCATCTGGTCGTACCAGATGCTCTGACCGGCGCGGCCGAGCTCGACTAACGGATTCGACATCGCTTTTCCTCCAGTTTGGCGTCCGACCCGGCCGGATCGAACGCATCTCGTTGCGGGGCTCCCTGCCGGTGACCCGCGGGCCGCCCATTCTATCGCTCCAGCCGCTTCCGCACCCTGCCACCCAGCAACCGTCCCGTGAGAACCAGGCCGGCGAGCAGAGCCCCTGCAAGGAGGATGCGGACAAAAGCCTCTCCCCGCGTCAGAACTCCCGCAGCAAGCGAGTCCGCGAAATACGTGAAGATGAAAATCCCCGGGATCGTGCCGAGGAACGTTGCCAGCAGGTAGTCACGCGGCCGGATTCCAGCGAGCCCTGCGGCGTAGTTGAGAAGATTGTAGGGAAAGACGGGGACGAGGCGCAGGAGCAGCAGCGTCGTGAAGCCCTCCCTGTAAAGCGCATCCGCGAGACGCGCCGCCCTCCGCTTCATCGCATCGACGATCGGACCCGAGCCGCGGCGAGCGAGAAAGTATGGCGCGGCTGAGCCAATCGTCGACGCCAGCAGGACCCAGGCTCCTCCCTCGAGCCATCCCCAGACGACTCCCGCGGTCAGCGTCAGGATCGTCGCCGGCAGGAGGGCGAGATTGAACGCCGAGTAAAGCAACACGAAGGCGAGCGGCGCCCACCAGAAGTCCGCAATACTCCGCAGCCAGGTCGCCGCGGCGTCGGGTCGCAAGCCGGAGGCCCGCACGGCGAGAATGATGGCGAGAACGGCAAGGACTGCAAGTGCAGCAACCAGAATCTTTCGAGTGCGAGGCACCGCGGCAGTTTAAGGGAGGGACGATTGGACCGATAGGAGCACTCCGGCGCCACCCGGTTCGTCCTGGCGGTCGCCCATGGCGCCCGCCGGGGCACGCCCATTGCTCGGCCCCCGGTGCATGGCCCCGATCTCCGCCATCACACTCCTCAAACAAACCCTCGCCGAGTTCCAGAAGGACGAGGTCCCGCGCGAGGCCGCGGCTCTTTCGTACTACGCGATCTTCTCGATCGCCCCTCTCCTGCTGGTTCTGGTGGCGCTCGGCGGGATCTTTCTCGGTGAGAAAGCGGCGCGGGGCGAGATCGTCAGCGCCGTGGAACAGTTCACGGGACAGAGCGGTGCTGAAGCGATCGAAGAGATGATCGTGAGCTCGAGCGACCCCGATTCGGGAAGGATCGCCCTGCTGATCGGAATCGGGGGACTGATCCTCGGCGCGTCTACGGCCTCGATGCACCTCAAGCAGTCGCTCAACGCGATCTGGCAACTCCCCCGCAGGAAAAAAGAGGGCTTCCTCGGGATGGTCCTGACGAGGGCCATTTCACTCACGGTCGTCCTCGGAGTCGGGTTCATCCTGCTCGCCTCCCTGGCCTTGAGCACCGTGATCTCCGCAATCGGCGCGCGCATCACCGACCGCCTGCAGGGTGGCGACATCATGTGGCGTGTGGCCGACGTCACGCTTTCCGTCGCCGTCATCACGCTGCTGTTCGGGATGCTCTACAAGTTCCTGCCCGACCTCCGGATCGCATGGAAAGACGTCTGGCTGGGCGGCTTTTTCACGGCGATGCTCTTCGTGATCGGAAAACTGCTGCTCGGAGTCTGGCTCGGCGCGAAATCGTTCGACTCGACCTGGGGCGCGGCGGCTTCATTCGCCATTCTGCTCGTCTGGATCTACTACTCCTCGATCATCTTCTTCTTCGGGGCCGAGTTCACGCAGGTCCACGCGAAGGCGAGGGGGCACGCTCCCGAGCATTGGCAGGAAGAGGAATCGTCGGCGGACGACGAGGCGTAGGAAACCCCGGCACAAGTCGGCGGAGTGTCGTTGCGGGGCCGCCGGGCTGCCTGAGGGCCGGCGCCGCCCGCGATCCCGGCGAAGCAGGAGCTGGTGGCGATTGCGCCGCGGATCCCCACGAGACGCCCTGAACGATTCATGTCAATAAAGATGAATCGACCAACTGCCTAAGCTGTCGGTCGTTTTGGGGGAACGTTCCGCGCGATAGGGGCGTTGACTCGAGGTAGTTGGAGGAGGAAGTACCTTGGACCGCAAAGTTTTATGGACATCGCGTCAGGTTGCGGAGGCCCTCGGGGTCGGGGTGTCATCGATCAAGCGCTGGACGGATGAAGGACGCCTGGAATCGACCAGAACGATTGGCGGGCACCGGAGATACAGCGTCGAGGCCGTTCATCGTTTCGCGCAGAGTAAGGGGCTTCCCCTCGACAAGCTGCCAAGGATCGAGACGCCTCCGCCGGACTCCCAGATTGAAGAGCTCAGCTCGCAGCAGATCCGGATCGAGCTTCTCGAGGCGCTTCGCGACGGAGACGCCGCGCTCGCCCGCCAGCTGATCGCGTATCCGATCTCGACTCTGGCCGATCGGAGCGCTTACCTCGATCGCGTGCTGGGGGAGGCTCTTCGGCTGATCGGAGAAGGATGGGCGGAGGGAAACTGGAGCGTGGACGAGGAACATCGCGCGTCTTACATCATCTCGGACGTGCTCGACAGGATGCGCCCTTCCGCGCCTGCATTACCCGAGAGCAGGAAGCGCGCGGTCCTGGCGGCGCCCCCCGGCGAGCTTCACGACCTGCCGCTGCGAATGGTTCGCCTCGTGCTCGAATGGAGCGGATGGACGACCGACTATTACGGCGCGGACGTCCCGTGGGGAGCGCTCGAACACGCCGTCACACGCCGCCCTCCCAACCTTCTCGTTCTCAGCGCTCGAACCTCGGAGCCTTTCGACAGGATCGATTTCGAACAGATCCTGCGCGAGTGTCAGATACGGAGAATCCGTGTGGCCATCGGAGGTGAATGGGCTCGCGGAGGAGTCCATCGCGAGACGGGCTACACCCGCTTCCGCACGCTGCGGGGATTCGAGAGCTGGCTGCGCGGACTGGAGCGCGGAACGTTCACCTGGGTGTCCGAGGACTGACGGCGCGCCGCTTCGGTGCGAAGGCTCCGACGGAGCGTCCGCCGGCGTTTTCTATGAGCTTCTCGTACCCCCCCAGATCCACCTTCTTTGACGTGGCCTGGCTGCTCATCCAGCGAATCATCCCGAAGATGGGCCTCTCCGGGGCCCACGGGCGGTCGTGCTTGCCGAAGCACCAGAGCACACCGGCGTGCGTGTTCGGGTCCCGGCCGTCGAGAGCCCATTGCTCATGCATCCGGATCATCGCGCGATGCGCCAGCTCGGGCGTCTCCGACCATTCGATGATTTTCTTCCCCCACAGCATGCGCAGATAATTGTGAATCGTTCCGAACGTCCGGAGTCCCTCCTGCGCCAGGTTCCACACCGGGTCGTCCGTCCGCCCGGCGACGAGATCGTCGTATTGCCAGACCGGGCGCCGGAGATCGCCCTCATGTTCGCGAAGCGTCCTGCGGGCCCACGCAGGAAGAGCCTCGAGCGAGTCGTGGAGCGGGTTGAAATGACAGAGATTGAACGATAGCTCGCGCCGGATCACCGCCTGCTCGAGAAACGATTCGATGTCCTCCGCCGGAGCTTCGCTGAACAGCACCCGCTCCGCGATCTCGTGAATGCCGATCTGGCCGAAATGGATCCAGGGGGACAGACCGCTCGATCCATCGGCACGCCGGCGGCTTGCCGCGTAACCCGGCAGACCGCGCTGGATGAACCCCGAGAGACGCTCCTCGGCCTCCTTTCTCCCGCCGGTCAGCGCCGCTGGAGGAATCGCGTGATCAATCTCGCACGAGGCCGCGGCCGCAGCCGGCTCCCCATTCCACTCATCGAAGGGAAGATCCACCCTTCTCTGCACCCTGGGCCCCCAGCCGGGCGGCCGGCTCCAGAGCTCTTCGAGCATCGGAATCGCGCGGTCGCGAAAAAAGCGCGCCGAGTAATGCTCCTTCTCGAAAGCACGCATCGGCAGGAGCCCGTTCCCATCGAAGGCGACGACGGGAGCCCGTGCCCGCGCCGCGAAGCGGGCGGTCTGATCCCGCAGAAAATGAACCGGAAAGTCGTCCGTGACCACGAGCCGCGCGCGCGACGCGAGTCGCGCCAGCTGGCCTTTCGCCTCCGCGCGGCTCCTCGGGAGAAAAAAGGCGTACTGCACGCCCCGCCGCTCCGCCGCCAGCTGGTTCGCCGACACTCCCTCGAGGATGAACCGGTGGATCCGGTCATTCGCGCCCGGATAATCCGTCCGGATCGATTCATAGACGAGGACGGGAAGCCCGAGGCGGTTCGCCTCTCCGATCGCCCAGTCGAGGGCGAGATTCGAGTCGATCCGCCGCGCGGTCTGGGCCCAGTAGAGAACGAACTCTCCCCTGGGGTTGGCCTCGCCTCCGAGGCGCTGGACTCGGAGCTGGAAGGGATCGGGGGCCCCTCCGCGCTCGAGGAAACCGCGATGGCGCAGAAAAGGTGTGGCGGCCACCCCGCCATCGTATCGGGATCGCAGGAGGATGAGGGGACGATTTTGGTGGAGACTGGCCTGGACTGAAAGGCCCCCGCAGGCCATCCAAGGCTCCCGGCAACCTTCCCCTGTATTTTTCCGCCTCCCCGGCCGACTACACGATTGCAGGAGGAAATCATGCGGGATCACAAAATCACCCTTGTACTCACCCCCCGGAATGGCGACCACCAGGATGACTGGAGTGGCCAGGGCGCGATCGTGCTCAGCAATTTTTCACTGCTGCATGGCGCGCTCCACGCGGGTGTTACCGAATACGGACGCGAAGTCGCCCATGTCATCCTCGATCGATCGGTGGACTCCGCCGGCTATCTCGATTTCCTGACCCGCCTTCCGCTCGGCTTTCGAGGCGATGTTCTTCTGATCCTCGAGGACGCCAGCGGCTATCTGAGCGCTGTCTCCCGCGACGACGGACGTTACCTCTATCGGCTGACGGCCGCGGATATCGAGTTCTATCGGGAAGCCGCTTTCGCCGACCCCGCCAGCGACGTTTCCTTCCGCCTCCCCGCCCGCACCATTTCTGCCGCCCGCCTCGCGTCCTGAGGCCAAACTCCCCTGACTTCCTGCCGCCGAAGCCCACGGGCTTCGGCGTTTTTCTTGCCCTGAAGGTCCTCTGCAGAGGTTCCTTAAAGCGTCAGCGGCCTGAAGTTTGCTTTAGTACCAAACTGTGACTTTCCTGGAGCCAGAACACCGATGAGTCTCGTGAACGCAGTCTGTGCCGAGATTTCCGTTTATCAGGGAGTTGGGGAGTGCACCGGAACGCTGGTGGAGAGGCGCGCGGTTCGCGGCAAGTCGGGTCTTTGCAAGAGCATGCGCGACCTGGCGACCAAGTCTCGCGTTCTGGGCGACGGGTACTATTACATTCCCGTCGATCTCTGGCCCGGCGAAGCCGGCCCGGTGGTCATCAACAAAATGGACTGGACCGTGATCGGATCGCTGAGCCGCTCGCGCAGCGACAGAAAGCGAACCCGAAGCGCTTCTGCCGGAGAAGATTAAGTCGGATTCCAGCCACACCCGACTCTCGATTCGCAAGCGGAGACCCCAATCGATGAAACGCTCGCTCTCTCTCTTCGCGATCCTCACGATTTTCGCCTTCTCGGCACAAGCACAAGAGCAGCCCGAGGCCGACTATCGGAACGCGATCCTGATGGAGCCGACGACCGGAACCGTCCTTTTCGAGAAGAACGCCGACGACCCGGGGCCCATCGCGTCGATGACCAAGATGATGACGGCGCTCGTCGTCCTCGAGGAAGTCGCCGCCGGAAAGTTCGACTGGGACACGCCCATCACCACATCCGCGAGGGCGAGCAGGATGGGAGGGTCGCAGGTCTACCTCCGCCACCGTGAAGTGTTCCCTCTGCGAGAGATGATGGAGGCGATGTTCGTTCACTCGGCTAACGACGCGGCCCTCGCGCTCGCCGAGCACGTGGGCGGCAGCGAAGAGCAGTTCGTCGCGATGATGAATGCCCGCGCCAGGGAGCTCGGGATGAAGAACACGAGATTCGCCTCTCCCCACGGGCTGCCGGCCGACGCCGGGAGCGTGGACGACATGTCGACTCCCCGCGATCTCACCCGGCTCGCCATTGAGCTGATGAAGCACCCCACGATCCGGCAGCTCTCCCAGGTGGAGCAGATGCCGTTCCGGCAGGGGAAGTTCACTCTCTGGAACCCGAATGACCTGATCTCCCGTTACGGCCCGGCGACCGGACTGAAGACGGGGACACACGATCGGGCCGGGTCGTGCATCACGGCGACCGCGTCGAAAAACGGCATGGACCTGGTCGCGGTGCTGATGGGCGCGAGCCAGCGCAGGCAGCTGTTCCGCACGGTCGAGTCGATGATGGAGGAAGCCTTCTCCTCGTGGCAGATCGTGGAGCCCGTCAAGCGGGGAACGCCCGCAAGTCAGCCGCTTCCCGTGGCGGATGGCCGCGTGCCCACCGTTGCCGGGGTCGCCGCGGCCGATGCGAGAGTCGTGATCCGGCGTGATGAAGTTGACTCGATCGAGACGCGCCTGCAGCCGATCAATCCTCCCGCCCCCGTGAAGAAAGGTTCCCGAGTCGGGTGGATCATCGTGTCGAAGGAAGGGAAACCGATCGGCCGGGTTTCCGTATTAGCCACCGAAGACGTCCCGCAAGCCTCGGTCCTCCAGCGGTTCTGGGACCACGTCTGGCCTTGGTGATCCGCAGGACAGACCCGAAACTCGCATCGCACACCGGTCGCCCCGGAGCAGGAGAAGCAACAATGCCCCTACATCGCTCGCGCCGTTACCGGATGATCGCAGGAGTCTGCGGAGGAATCGCAGAATGGCTCGACTGGAATCCGACCCTGGTCAGGTTTCTCTTCGTGCTGATCTCGATCCTCTCGGCCGCGTTCCCGGGAATCATCGTCTACATCATCATGTGGGTCGTGATGCCGGAGAAAGACAGGGGCTAGCAAAGACAAGCCAGAAGCCAGAAGCCAGAAGCCAGAAGAAAGGTCAAAACAAAGACAGGGCCGATCCCGCATCGTTTTTTCTTCTGGCTTCTAGCTTTCGATTTCTAGCTTCGCCTTTTCTTCTGGCTTCTGGCTTCTGGCTTCTGGCTTTCCCTGGCTCCCAGCCTCACCCTTCGCCCCTCGACCTCGTACTTCCCCGAGGTCACGATCCGCAGGGCCTCGACGTACGCGCGATGCTCCTCGGCGAGGATCCGGGCCGAGAGCGTCTCCGGCGTGTCGTCGTCGAGCACCGCTACGGCGCGCTGCACCAGGATTGGTCCTCCGTCGAGCGACTCGTCGACCAGGTGAACGGTGCAGCCGGCGACCTTCACTCCCCAGGCGAGCGCCTGGGCCTGCGCGTCGACCCCCGGAAACGATGGCAGCAGGGATGGATGAATGTTGAGGATTCGGCCGCGGAATCGTTCCACGAAGCCCGGCGAGAGAAGGCGCATGTATCCCGCGAGCGCGACGACGCCGGCGCCGCTGGCCTCGATCGCTTCGATCACCAGCGCCTCGTGAGCCTCGCGGCTCGGCTGTCCGCGATGGGGGATGGCCTCGGTGCGGTATCCCCAGCCGGCCGCCTTCGCGAGGCCGGCGGCGTCGGCGCGATTCGAGATCACCACAACGATCTCCGCTTCGAGCTCGCCGGCGACGATCGCCTCGTGGATCGCCGCGAAGTTCGATCCCCGCCCCGACAGCAGGATCGCAACCCGCTTCGGTCCGGCGCCGCTCACGCGATCCAGCTCGGGAAGTCGGCCGGAGGATAATCGTAGACGACCTTCCCCGATCCCTTGACGACGTTGCCGATGAAGTAGAACTTCTGCCGCACCGCCTCCAGCCGTCGCGTCACTCGATCGACTTCGTCGGGGCCGACCACCAGGACCATCCCGATCCCCATGTTGAACACCCTGAGCATCTCTTCGACTTCGACGTTTCCTTCGCGGTGCAGATAGCGGAAGACCGGCAGCACGTCCCACGATCCGAGCTTGATTCTCGCGTCGCAATGATCGGGAAGAATGCGGGGAACGTTATCGGTCAGCCCGCCGCCGGTGATGTGAGCCATCCCGTGAAGGACTCCCTCTTCGACGAGAGGAAGCAGCGGGCGAAGATAGGAGATGTGCGGCTCGAGCAGGATCTCGCCGACCTTCCCCCCGATCTCGGGGACGATCGACTGGAGCTCGACACCGGCGCGCTCGTGCAGGATGCTGCGCGCTAGCGAATAGCCGTTGGTGTGGAGCCCCACCGAGGGGAGGCCGATCAGCAGATCGCCCTCGACGACTTTCTTTCCGTCGATCAGCAGTTTCTCGTCGACCACGCCGACGATGAAGCCGGCCACGTCGTAGTCGCCGGCCTGATAGAAGCCGGGCATCTCGGCCGTTTCCCCGCCGATGAGGGCGACGCCATTCTCGCGGCAGGCGCGCGCCATCCCGCGCACGACATCGACCATGATCGGGGGCTCGAGCTTTCCGGTGGCGAAGTAGTCGAGAAAAAAGAGCGGCTTCGCACCCTGGACGAGGATGTCGTTCACGCAATGGCAGACGAGGTCGTAGCCGACCGTGTCGTGGATTTTCATCGCCTGAGCGACGCGAAGCTTCGTTCCGACCCCGTCGGCCGAGGAAACGAGGATCGGAGATTCCATTCCGGAGAAATTCGCCCGAAACAGTCCTCCGAACAGGCCAATGTCCGATACCACGTCCGGTCCGTGCGTGTCCCGAACGATCGTGCGGACCTGGGATAGCGCTTCATCCTGCGCGTCGATGTTCACGCCGGCGGCGCGATACGTGCTCTTTTCCTTCATCGTCGGAATCCTATCAGGAGCCAGTGAGTCGGAGAGGAACGTGGGCCCGCCTCGGCCCCCGACCTATCAATGACGGTAGAGCGCCGCGCCCCAGTGCACTCCGGATCCGAGTGCGGTGAACACGATCAGATCGCCCCTTTTCACCCGCCCGTCCTCCACACACTCATGCAGGAGAATCGGCAGGGTCGCGGCGGTGGTGTTGCCGTAACGCTCGATATTGTGCGGGACCTGCTCGGCGCTGAGCCCGAGCTGTTTCTGGACGCCTTCGATGATTCGGAGATTCGCCTGATGGATCAGTACGAGCTTGACGTCCGACAGGGCGACCCCCGCCTCGTCGACGACCTTTCGCACCGCCTCCGGCATCAGCTTCACCGCCTGCCGGAAGACCTCGCGCCCTTCCATGTGGGGCACGGTCTCGAAATTCTCGATCTGCTCGGGAGTCACGAACGGTCGATTCTTGAATCCCGCGCCGCTCATCGACAGGCACTTCCATGCGGTTCCGTCGGTGAAAAGGCGGGTGAGCAGCAGCCCTCTCCCCTCCTCTTCGCTCGCCTCGAGCACGACCGCACCCGCCCCGTCGCCGAACAGGACCGTGCGGTCGCGGATGGACGTGTTGATCTCGCGTTCCTTCTCGGTGATCTCACGATCGCTGAGGCCGATCGTCGTGTCCCACCCGAGATGCCAGGGCATGAAGGGCGTATGGACCTCTGCTCCGACCAGTAGAAGAGTCCGATACTTGCCGCTCTTGATCAGCGCGTCCCCCAGTTCGAGCGCATAGAGGAACCCGGAGCACTGCTGGCGGATGTCGAAGGTCGGAACGTGGCCGAGCCCGAGGTCTCGCTGGAGAAGCGGCCCGTTGCTCGGAAGGACCATGTCGGGAGTCATCGTGGCGAAGATGACCGCGTCGACGTCGGCCGGCTGCTTCCCTGCATTCGCGAGCGCATTCCGCGCCGCCTTCGTTCCGAGCGAGGACGAGCTTTCCCCCGGAGCGGCGTAGTAGCGCTGCTCGATGCCGCTGCGGGTCCGGATCCACTCGTCCGACGTGTCCATGATGCGGGCAAGACGCTCGTTCGGCACCGCGTGGGTGGCCTGACCGATTCCTGTCCCCGTAATGACTGAGTTCATCGATTCACCTCGCGCCCTTCCTGGCGCCGCGTGGGGCGCAGTTTTCGAATCATGCGTCAGGCGGAGGCGCCATCGCAAGCAGCTCCCCGGTCGAGAATCGGTACTTCTCGCCGCAGAACTGGCAGACGACTTCGCCCCCTTCATCCTTCGCGATCAGCTCGTGGAGATCCTCCCGGTCGAGAAAGCGGAATTGGCCGGCCGCCTTTTCGCGCGTGCAGCTGCATGCAAACCGCACGGGGATGTCGTGCGAGCGGTCGAGCCGCTGGAAGCCGAAGCCGGTGAGAACTTCCCCCACCGCCTCCTCGATCGGCATCCTGCCGAGAAGAGTGCTGAGCCGGGGCGCCTCGCTGATCCGCTTCTCCAACGCCTCGATTCTGGCGCGGCTGGTGTGAGGGAAGGCCTGGACAACGATTCCACCCGCCGCGGCGACGCCGGCTGGGCGCATGACCTGGCCGAGCATGACCGCCGTCGGAATCTGCTCCGAATGGGCCAGGTAGTGTGCCAGGTCGCGCCCGATCTCTCCGTTCACCAGGGCCACCTGCGAGGTGTAGGGGGCTCCGGTCGGAGGCATCGCGCGCACGACGGTGAGCTTTCCCTTCGACCCGACCGCCGCCCCCACGTCGAGTCTGGCCTCGTCGTCGACGTGAGGGTTGCTTACGTAAACCCGAACCTCGCCGAGCACCGTTCCTTCCGCGACGAGCAGCCCGAGAGGACCCCCGCCCTCGAACCGGAGGGTCACCCTCTGGGTCGACAGATCCTTGTCGAGCAGGCGCGCGAGCAGGACCGCTCCGGTCATGGCCCTGGCTGCCGCGGCAGCCGCGACCGGCGAGAGATCCAGGCGCCGCCGGGCCTCCTCGGCCGCGCCCGCCGTCATCGCGGCGATCACGCGAAAGTCACCCTCGCCCGCCATTCCCTGAATGAGTCGGTCGTCCTGGTCCATGGCGGTGAAGTTTACAAGCCAGAAGCCAGAAGCCAGAAGAAAAGGCGAAGCCAGAAGGCAGAGGCAGAAGGAAAGGCAAGAGCAAAACCACGTCATCATGAGGGAGAGGCCCACCCGCCGCCTTTTCTTCTGCCTTCTGCCTTTCCTAACCCCTGGCCCCCAGCCCCTAGCCCCTGTCTTTCTGGCCCCTGTCTTGCTCGAGTTCGCTGGAGCGGACCCATGAAAATACTGACCACACTTGCGATTCTCGCGCTGATGCTCGCGCCTCTGACGGGCTGTGCCCCGCCGGAGGAGGATGCTCAGATCAAATCCCCGGAGCCGGAAGCGGCCGAGGGCGACCTCGAGGGCGCCGTCGAAGAGACCGGGGAGGCGATCGAGGAAGGGGCCGAAAGGCTCGCGAAGGGGACGGAAACGGCCCTCGAGGAAGCAGCGCGCGAGGTCAAAAAAGGGGCGCGGAAGGACTGAGGGCTTTTTCGGGCGCGGGGTGAACGAATTCCGCGCTGCTGGCTTCTCGCGTCTGAAGCGCCGGCTCGATAGAATGGCGCCCGCTGATTTGAAAGTAGCGCGCGGTCGTGGACGCCGCGCGAATTCGAAGGAGGATTTCCCATGGCAGTTAAGGTCGGAAGAACCTCCCAGGCCTCGCAGACGAAGACTCTGAAGGTCGGCGATCAAGCGCCGGATTTCGAGCTTCCTTCGCATCGGGGCGACGAGAAGGTTCGACTGAGTGATTACAGGGGAAAGAAAGCCGTCATTCTGGTTTTCTATCCCCTCGACTGGACCCCTGTCTGAACGGTTCAGATGCCCTCGTACGAGGCGGATTACGCCGAGTTCGAGAAGCATGATGCCCAGGTTCTGGGCATTTCGGTCGACAGCATTCCCAGCCACGTAGCATTCGCAAAATCCCTCGGCGGGATCGAGAAGTATCCGCTTCTCGCCGACTTCCACCCGAAGGGACAGGTCTCCCAGAAGTACGGAGTCTGGATTGACGACAAGGGCATCTGTGAGCGGGCCGTCGTCGTCGTCGACAAGGAAGGCAAAGTCCGTTACATCGACGTTCACGACATCGGCGAGCAGCCGGACAACGTGCAGATCCTCGACGCTCTGCAGGATCTCCACTGATTCGCGGGCGGGCCGTCCACGGGCCCGCCCTTTTTCCCCCCTCCACGCGCCAGTCACGACCGAAGGAACTCAATCGATGCTCAACATCTCCCGCCGCGCGATCCCTTTCACCCCGTTCGACCGCGAGCTCTCCTCGTCCATCGTGACGATCGCGAGCGCCACCGGCGTCTACGGCCCCGGCCAGGAAGCCTTCCCTCCAGAAGACCCGGGTGACATCTCGTATCGAATCATTCCGGGAGACACCCCCACCGATCATCTGAAGATCGCGCATCATCATTACGAACATGCTGAAGCGGACGGCGACCCGAACATCGTCTTCCCCCTTCAATCGCTCAGGGAGCTCGCCGAGGAAGGATTCATCGGAGGCGTGAACGACAAGCATTTCAGCGTCGGCTTCACGACCCGGCTTCGCGAGCTATACGAGACGACCTACCCAGAGATCGCGGACCAGATCGAGAAATCGCGAACCCGCCTGGTCATCCTTACGGCGGGGTGTCCCGAGACCTGCCATCGCTCGGTCGCCAACCTCGCTCGTGAGATCGAAGGGCGCGGAATTCCGACGATGATCATTTCGGCCTCTCCCGCCGCGACTGAATCGATCCGTCCCCCCCGGGGCATGACCTGGGAAGGGGTCGAGATCGGCAAGATCCTCGGAAAGGCCGGCGACCGCGAGCACCACAAGAAAGTGCTTCGCGCGGCCCTGCGTATGGTCACCGAGAACGCCACGCCGGGGAAAGTCGTCAGCCAGCCGCTCGAGTAGGGTGGCAGAGGATCTTTTCCTCTGCCTCATCACGGCAGGTCCCCAGGCGGAGGAAAGGATCCTCCGCCACTTCGTACCCGCCCGCGATAAACTTCGCGGATGCGCCGTGCGTGGCGGGCAAGAATGGCGTCGGCGGTGCGCTTGTTGCGTGCTGAAAACCACGTCTCCGCCGCCTGAGGGGGAAGCTACCGTTGGAAGCATCTGTGAGCACAGAAGAGAACCACGAATGGACCACGGAGAACTCGGCCGACCTCTACCGGATCGGCCGCTGGGGCTCCGGCTATTTCGGCGTCAACGAGCAGGGAGACCTGACGGTTGCGCCACTTCAGGAAGGTGGGCCGAAAATCCCGATCTCCGAGGTCCTCGCCGAGGCTCTCGAGCAGGGTCTGAGGATGCCGATGCTCATCCGATTTCAGGATCTGCTGCGGCACCGAGTCGAAATGATCAACCGGTCGTTCGGCAAGGCCATCGGCGAGGCGAAGTATCAGGGGGAGTATCGGGGCGTGTTCCCGATCAAGGTGAACCAGCTTCGCGAGGTCGTCGAGGAGATTCTCGATGCCGGGAAGCCCTACCACTTCGGAGTCGAGGTCGGCTCGAAACCGGAGCTGTTCGCGGGCCTGGCGATCCACACCGATCCGGAGGCTCTGATCATCTGCAACGGATACAAGGATGGCCATTTCATCCGGCAGGCGCTGATTGGACGCAAGCTTGGCAAGAAGGTGATCATCGTCGCCGAAAAGCTCTCCGAGGTCCGCGCCATCATCAAGATCTCGAAGGAGATGAACGTCGAGCCCTGGATCGGAATGCGCGTACGGCTGCTGGCGAAGGGAGCCGGGATCTGGGCCACTTCGGGAGGTGAGCACGCGAAATTCGGTCTGTCGACGTCCGAGATCCTCGAGGCCATCAACCTCCTCGAGGAAGCGGGAATCTCCTCCGCGTTCAAGCTTCTCCACTTCCACATCGGATCCCAGATTCCGGACATCCTGACGATCAAGCGAGCTGTCCGGGAGGCCGCGCGGTACTACGCCAAGCTGCGGAAGATGGGACACGAGCTGCAGTACCTCGACGTCGGCGGCGGGCTGGCCATCGACTACGACGGCTCGCGCTCGAGCTTTCACTCCTCCATGAACTACTCCGTTCAGGAGTATGCGAACGACATCGTCTACAACATCATGGACATCTGCGACGAAGAGCAGGTGCCGCATCCGACGATCGTCTCCGAATCCGGCCGGGCGATCGTCGCCCATCACTCGGTGCTGGTCGTCGAGGCGTTCGGCTCCATCGAAAAGACTCCGGCCGGGGGAAATGAAGCCACCGCACCCGAGCATAAGCTCGTCGAGGAGCTGACCTACATCCGGGATCACCTCAGCTCCAGAAACCTGCTCGAGTCCTGGCACGACCTGATCCAGCTCAAGGAGCGAGCCCAGAACATGTTCGAGCTCGGCATCCTGGAGCTCGTCGTGAAGGCCCGAGTCGAGTCCCTCTTCTGGGAGATCGCCGAGTCGATTCACCATACGACGCGACGCCTGGACCCCTCCGAGATTCCCGAGGATCTTCAGACCCTCCGCACCGAGCTCGCCGACCAGCACATCTGCAATTTTTCGGTCTTTCAATCGCTGCTCGACCATTGGGCCGTTGGCCAGCTCTTTCCCATCGTTCCCATTCACCGGCTCGCCGAGCGACCGACGACCGAAAGCACCCTGGTCGACATCACCTGCGACTCCGAAGGAAAGGTCTCGAAGTTCATCGACCAGGAGGACGTTCGCGACACCCTCCTCCTTCACACGATCAACGACGCCCCCTATCACCTCGGCATCTTCCTCACCGGCGCCTATCAGGACATCATGGGCGACATCCACAACCTGTTTGGAAGGGTCAACGAGGCCCACATCTTTCTCGACGAGGATGAGGACAGCGGCTACTACATCGAGGAAACGATCTCCGGCAATACCATCGGCGAGGTCCTCGCCCTGACCCAGTACGACGTCAAGGAAACCAGCAAGCGGATGAAGGCGCAGTTCGACCTCGCGATCAAGGAAGACCGGCTCAAGCCCAACGAGGCGATGCGGTTGCTGGCCGATTACGAGCGTGGCCTGCTCGGCCAGACGTATCTCGACCTGAAATCCTGACTTGCCGAGCCCGCTATTCAGAGGTCACGGAGCAGTTGTGACGGCATTCGCAGCCACAGCGCCGTCGCCACGATAGAATCAACGGCGGCCCATGCTGTGGACGTGACCTAAGTCACTCACTCCATAGGGTATTCAAGGGGTTGCAGATATCAAATAACCACGATGGACCGGAATGCCGCGACCGGCGGTTCCGTTTTCATCGATGCATCCAATCATCAGGAGAAAACAACATGAGGAAATCCATCGCGCTCGGAATGCTGATCTGCGCTCTGGCAGCGGGAAACCTCTTCGCCGTCGGCGAAGCCAGGATCACGGGTAAGGTCCTCGGACCGGACGGCAAGCCCCTCGAGGACGTCTCGATCAAGGTTCGCGCCACGGAGGCGAAGACCTTCGAAGAGACCTACACGACCGACAAGAACGGCCGCTACACGATCTTCCTTCTGGACGGGACGATTCACTACGAGTTCACGTTCAACAAGGAAGGGTTCGCGACCTACATCGAAACGATGAAGCTCAAGCTTCTCCCGGAAAAGAACACGCGCGAGATCACCCTCAACAAGGGTGGCCAGCCCGGCTTCGGAGGGGGGCTCGCTCCCGCCGCGGCGACGGCCGACCCGGCCGTAATCGCCTACAACGAAGGCGCCGCCCTCGCCAACGAGGGGAACGTGGCCGACGCGATCGCGAAGCTCGAAGAGGCGATCGCGATCAAGAACGATCTGACCGCCGGCTACATGGCTCTCGCGAAGCTCTACGTCCGATCCGAGAACTGGACGAAAGCGATCGAAGCCGCGAACAAGGTGCTCGAGATCTCCTCTGACGAGCCGGACATGTTCATCATCCTGGCCGAGGCTTACGACAAGGCGGGCAACAAGGTGAAGGCGAAGGAGTTCCGCGAGAAGGCTCCCGCGAATCCGCAGTCGCTCTTCAACCAGGCTGTGCCCCTGATCAACCAGGGCAATGACGCCGCGGCCGAGCCGCTACTCCGCCGCGCGGTGGAAGCCGACGACACGTTCGCCGAGGGCCATTACGAGCTCGGAATGGTTTACGTCAGAATGGGTAACACCGTCGAAGCCAAGAAGCACCTCGAGCGCTATATCGCGCTCGAGCCAAACGGCAAGGACGCCGCGCTGGCGAAGGAAATGCTCAAATACGTCCAGTAAGCGTTTCGGATCTCAAAACATTCATGGCCTCCGGAGGGGAACCTCCGGAGGCCATTTTCTTTGCCTCATTCGCGGCGGGAACAAATCGCAACCCCGGATGTTGCGAATCCCAAGGAGAACCATCATGCACCTCACCTCCCGCCTCGCTGCAACAGCCGTGGCCCTGCTGTTGCTCTCCGCCTGCGCCACCAACAATTCCAAAGTCAATCTCATCGCCCCCGAGTTCCGGATCATGCAGATCACGAATGTTGGTGAAGCGGCAAGGCACGTGACGGGAGGACTCTCGGTAGGCTTTCACGCCGAGATTCTGAACCGCTCCTCGGAGACGCTCACGCTTCGCCGCATCCAGCTCGAATCGATGGGAGAGGGGGCGTACTACCTCCCGAGCACGACTCGGCCGTTCGATCTCCCCGTCCCGCCCGACCAGGTAGCCGCGGTGGAAATGTGGGTTTCGGCCAACATCCAAAGCGCGACGATCCTGGGAGCCAACGGGCCGGTTACGATCCGCGCGAAGGTGGAGTTCGACTCCGCCGAGGGGATGTTCCAGAAGATCTACGTGCAGCAGGTCAACGCGGGAAAGCCTCGCCCGTTCAACGATTAGGGAACCTAGAAACCGGTGGATTCCCCTTTCCGAAACAGCACGCCGCTTGCAATGAGGAACGGCAGCAAGAGAGGAGGAGAATCTTGGCTCGAAACGAAGATGCAGTGACGACTCCCGACGTGGAGGATGTGCCGTTTGATCCCTGGGAAAATGACGAGGACGAAAGCGACCGCCGCCGCGATCCGCTCCGCCAGCCCGGCGCGCGGCGCGACGCCGTGGAAGGCGAGGAAGAGCCCGCCATCTGACCGGGGCTTTCACCACCCATGAAAAAGCCCGCCACCGGCGGGCTTTTTCTTCATCCGGAGGCCGGCTGTCAGCTCAGCGAGGCGCGAACGTCCGATGCGGTCTTCCACGCCTGCTCGAGCAGCATGGGAAGGCCGATGCCTCGGAGGTAATTTCCCGCGAGGAAGACATCCTTCGGAAGCTCGATGCCGCGGCGGATGAGGCTCTCCAGGCCGAGATCGTAATGCGGCAGCCCCACCTTCCAGCGCTGAGGGTAGAGGGCAACAGGATCCGAACGCCGTCCATAGAGGCGGGCGCGATCCTTTTCGAGGACGGCGAACAGCTGCGCGTCGTCGTATTCGAGGATCTCGCGGTCCTGCGCTCCTCCGTAGATCCAGCTCTCGGAATGCCCTTCTCCCCGGTCCGGAAAAATATTGGTGTTGAAAAGCACCCCGAGCGCCCTGACCCCTTCCTCCCGCGGAAAGAGGGTGCCGAAACCCTGCACGGTGTTCTCGCTTTCCGGGTAGAAAGCCGTGACGCGGAGAAGGGGGACCATCTCGATCGAGCCGATCGCGGCCGCAGCCTGGGGAGCACGCTCGCGCAAGAGTGCCGCGGCGTCTCTCGCCGAGGTGCAGATGACCACCGGACCGCCGTCCATCGTGTCGACGCTGGTTCCGAGGCGAATCTCGCCTCCCAGCTGCCGGATCGCATCGCCCATGGCGGCGGTGAGCTGCGCAAGTCCCTCGGGTGGCGCGACGAGTCCCTTGGTCTTCTCGGGTTTCGCCGGCTTCTCCTTCTTGCCGAAAATCAGGTTCGCGCTCAATTGCGCGGGGTCCCCGGCGTAGATTCCCTGCAGAGCTGCCCCGAGGATCTGCCGGGTCGCTGGTGCGCCGAGAACGCGACGGCCCCACGTCTCGATCGTCTCTCCGGGCTTCGGGCGGAACCGGCCGGCTGCGAGGTTACCGGCGAGGCGGCCAGCAAAGCCGAGCGATTCTCCGGCCGTGAGTGGCCACTGCCTCGGCTTGCCGTCGCGGAACAGAAAGCGTCGCCGGCTCTCGCGGAGCGTGCCGATAAGCGGAACGCCGAGCTCACCACAGAGCTGCTCGAGCCTTCTCGAGTTGCGGATCCCACTCGCCGCGGTTTCGACGATTCCCTGGGGAGTATTCAGCGTGTCGATGAGGCCACCCAGCCGAGGCTGCTTCTCGACGAGAGCCACGGGGATGCTCTCGCTGGCGAGAAAATACGCCGTCGCGAGTCCCGAGAAGCCGCCTCCGATGATGGTGACGTGTTTCATATGGACATCGAGAAGATCTGGGTTCGAGGCTCGGCCGAGCGCAGCCGCCGGTCGAAGAAGACGGTTGCGTTCCGAAGGAATGGTTTCCCCTTCTCGAGCAGCCGCAACTCGCGACCGGAGAATTCTACCAGCCCGTCCTCGACCATGGGTGCGAGAAAATCCTTCGCCTCTTCGACCTGATCCGGATCGAGCTCGACCCGCAGCCTGGTCATGAACTCGAGGATCTGCTGGCGCTGGTGGCGATCCTGATCGTTCAGCAGATGGCCGCGATAGGTCGGGATGCGTCCCTCCTGGAGGTCCTTGTCCCACTCGTTGACCTTCTTCCGGTTCTGATGAAAGCAGGTCGGGCTCTCGGAGATGGCGCTCACGCCGAGGCCGAGCAGGATCGAGGTCCGGAACTCGGTATAGCCCATGAAGTTCCTGTGGATCTCACCCGTGATCTGCGACTGGCTCAGCGGGTCGTGAGCGAGCGCGAAGTGATCCATGCCGATCTCGACATAGCCGGCGTCGAGGAAGATCTCGCGGGCGATCTCGTACAACTCGCGCTTATCCGGCCCCTCGGGGAGATCCTCGTCCTTGAAGAGCCTTTGCGCCGGCTTGATCCAGGGAACCTTAGCGAAGCTGTAGAGCGCGATCCGGTCAGGCCTGAGCTGAACGGTCAGCTCGGCCGTGTTCCGCATTGACTCCTTCGTCTGCTTTGGGAGCCCGTAAATGAGGTCGTAATTGACCGAGGTGTAGCCCATTTCACGGGCGGCGAGAGTCAGGTCCCTCGTGATCTCGAACGGCTGAACGCGGTTGACCAGGTACTGAACGTGCGGATCGAAGTCCTGCACTCCCATCGAGACCCGGGTGAACCCGGCCTCGTACAGCGCGCGAAGATGCTCGGGGGTGGTCACGCGAGGATTTACCTCGGCGGAGGCATCGAATACGCCGCTTCGCACCTTGAGCTTCGCGAGTGCGGGCTCGAGGAGCAAAGTCAGATTCTCGGGGGACATGAACGTCGGAGTCCCGCCGCCCAAATGCAGCTGCCTAAGCGGCCGGTCGGCCAGCTCGGGGACGGCCTCGAGGTACAGGTCGAGCTCTCGGAGCACCATCGCGATGTACGGCTCTTCCCTGCCGTGATCCGTCGTGATCACGTTGTTGCAGCCGCAGAACGTGCAGAGCGACTCGCAGAAGGGGATGTGAATGTAGATCGCCCAGCTACACTCGGGATCGCGAGCCGCCTTTCGGAGCTCGGTGAGCCACTGCTCGGTCGTCGGGTCATCCGTCCAGAACGGCACGGTCGGATAACTGGTGTAGCGCGGTACCGGGACGTCGTACTTGTCGAACAGGTTCGTCGTCACGCCCTGCTTCACATGCTTTTCTGAGGTGCTCATGAAAAAGTCTCCCGTACGATCTCCACGAACCGCCGGACATTCGCTTCCGGCGTCTGCGGAAGCACTCCATGCCCCAGCCCGCAAACCCATCCGCGACGCTGCTCGGCGCTGAGCCTGGTCATTGGCTCGAGCCACAGCCTCAACTCGCGCTCGAAGTCGTCATCTTTGAGGAACATCAATGTCGGGTCGAAGTTTCCCTGAACGAATCCGCCCCCGTTGAACATCGACAGTGCCTCTTCCATGTTCCACCTCCAGTCGACTCCGATTCCGGCGAAGGGAGAGGCCTCGAGACGGGGATCGCGCAGGTGCGCCGGCTGCGATCCCTTTGAATAATAACCAACCCGCCCAGGGAAAGACGTGCCCAGCCTTACGAGGTACGGCAGGCATTCGCGCTGAAACCAGTCGGGAGCGACCTCCCCCGCCGCGGTGTCCATGATCATGACCGCCTCGGCTCCCCCTTCGAGCTGGAGCCTGATGTTCTCGATCAGCAGGGGAACCAGCAGGGCCGCGAACTCGTGGTAGAGGGCCGGGTCGCTCTTCGATTTCCGGAGCGACCCCTGATGACTCCCCTCGACCGCGTACACATAAAGCGTCCACGGCCCGCCGACGAACCCGATCAGGCTCTTGCCCGCCGGAATCGCCTCGCGCGTGAGCCGCATCGCCTCGCGCTGAAACTCGAGATGCGGCAGGGCGTCGTCGGTCGAGCGGAGCTTGCCGAGAAGCGATCTGTCGAGCTTCGGCTCCAGGTGCGGGCCGGAATCCGGATACGTCAGGTCCAGCCCAAGGGCCTGCAGCGGGAAGAGAAGGTCGCTGAACAGAATCGCGAGATCGAAATCGAATTCGGCTACCGGTCCACGTGCGACTTCCGCGGCCAGCTCGGGCTCCCGGCAAAGCTCCATGAACGAATGCTTCGCGCGCAATTGCTGATAATGGCTGTGGTAACGCCCCGCCTGGCGCATCAGCCATACCGGGGGCACGGCCTGGGCAACTCCGCGGAGGGCATTCTGAAACCGTTCAGACGACATCCTTGACTCCTGATGGCTCGAGGCGCTCTCGAGGGGACTTTCGAGGGAAACGGGGGGTGGTTTTGGGATCACTGGCGGGAGGCAACACGAACCGGTCGCAGGTGCCGCTCCAGCCCGTCACTCTCTGCTTCCAACCCCGCTCCGCCCCTGAGCATTTCAGCCAAAGGGTCACACCCGGGATTTTTCGTCGAAACCGCGCGGTACTGATGCCGGAGTATTCATGAATCGAAAAACAGGCATTCTCATCGGCCAGCTCGGCACACCCGACGCTCCCACTGCTCCGGCGGTCCGGCGCTACCTGCGGCAATTCCTCAGCGACCGCCGCGTCGTCGATCTCAATCCGCTGCTCTGGAAAGCCATCCTGGAGGGGATCATCCTCCGGACGCGCCCCGCTCAGTCCGCCGCGCTCTACCGGAAGGTCTGGACGGACGAGGGCTCTCCCCTGCTCACCGTCTCGCGCTCCCAGGCCTCCGGGCTGGAACGCGCTCTCGCGGCCGGGGGGATGGAGGTGAAAGCCGAGGTGGCGATGCGCTACGGCAACCCCTCGACCGGATCTGCGATCGAAAAGCTGCTCGAGTGGGGCGCGGAACGGATCCTCCTCTTCCCGATGTATCCGCAGTACTCGGCGCCCACGACCGGCTCGACGTACGACGAAACCTTCAGGATGCTGCTCGCCCGCAGATACGTGCCGGCGCTGCGGGTCGTGCCGCCGTACTTCGATCACCCCTCCTACATCGCGGCGCTCTCGGAGTCGGTGCGCGAGGCGCTGGCGAGCTTGCCGGCCCCTCCGGACAAGATTCTGATCTCGTTTCACGGGATCCCGCAGCGGTACGCCGATCTCGGCGACCCATACCCTGCTCACTGCGCCGCCACGGCGGATGCGCTGGCGAAGGCAATGGGCTGGTCGGCTGATTCTTATCTCGTGACCTTCCAGTCGCGGTTCGGACGAGAGCCGTGGCTTCACCCCTACACCGACGAAACCCTCAAACGGCTCGGCGCTGACGGGGTGAAGCGAATCGTGGCCCTGTGTCCCGGATTCACGGCCGATTGTCTCGAGACAATCGACGAGATCGGCAACCTCGGAGCGGAGCAGTTCATCGAGGGCGGCGGGGAGGAGCTTCACCTCGTCCCCTGCCTGAACGACCGGAGCAGATGGCTGAGCGCGATGACGGAGATCGCGACCGCCGAGCTGCAGGGATGGATCCAGGTTCCTTAACGAAATGAAAAGGCGGGCCCGCAGGCCCGCCATAGCGGTGGCGCGAACGGCCGCGCCCGCTATTTCCCGGCGAGAAGATCCCAGGCTGAGCGGGGCGCATCGCGGAAGACTTCGGTCTGCCAGCCGGGAACGAGCGCGTCGAGAGCGAGGTAGAGCCCGAGTCCCTCGTCCTGCGACCAGCGGGCGCGGCCACGACGCATGCGCTCCACGGCCTCGCTCCGGCCCACGCCTTCCAACCTCAGGAGCTGGTATGCGGCCCAGTTTGCGACCCCCTCCATGTCGAGGAAGATCGTCTCCAGCTCGCGGTAGAACTCGCGATCTCCGGAGAAGAACTGCTCGTGCCGGATCGCGCGCACCTCGATCGCCTCGCGCGCCAGGCTCGCGCTACGCGCGGGATCGGGCTCCTCGGCCGCGAGGAAAAGAAGATCGCGCTCACGCTCCCACATCTCCCGAAAGTCGGGATTGCTCTCGAATTTCGTCTGAACGATGTCGTCGTCGAGCTCTTCTCCGAGACCGTGAGCTTCGACGAGCCGGCCGATCGAACGGCCGTAGGTCTCGGATTGCCGGGTGTGCGTCATCTCGTGAACGAAGACGCCCCGCACGAGCGAATCGAGCCCGGCCTCAGCGGCATGGCGCGACTCCGCGCGCCAGATGGATTGGACCGGCATGACCATGTAAGGCTGGGGAGGAGTTCCGGCGGTCGAGACAAAGATGGTCAGCCTGGCTGGAATCCTCTCTCCATCAGGCAACTCGATCGTCCCGCCGTGCGCGCTCGCTGCAAAGGCGGCGGGAGAGCCTGCAACCGGAATCTCCCCATCCGCTGCGGAGCCGAACGCCGATTCATCGCGCACCTCCCACAGGCAGCGATCGTCAAAGAAGAAAATCCTCGGGAGGGGTGCCGCCTCGAGCCGGAGGGCGTCGTGACGCACGCGCTGCCAGCTATCGATGAGCCTTGCCATCTCGAGCCGCTGCGCTTCCTGGGGCCCGCACTCGACGCCATCGGCGCGGGCGGGAGAGGTCACCAGTAAGAGCGCGAGAGAAACGGCGAGCGGGAGAACTCGAGCGCGAGACACATTCGTCATGGGGTGTCTTACGGCAACCGCGAGCCAGGGTTCCAACGGCGCATGCGCCAGTCATCCTGAGAGGCTGTGAAGGAAGGGTCAACTCACGAGAACCGCGAGCGCGACCGAAGGAACTCAAAATTCCAGGATGTCGCCACCTGCCCGTTCTCCGCACTGGCTACCGCGAGACCTCGACAGCTCGGCTGCGCGGCTGAAAGCCGCGCTTCCTGTGAGCGAAGCTGGAAGCTTCGCCTACAAAAAGGAGCGGCCCCGAGATCCTTTGCACCTCGGGGCCATTCTCAGCGCGTTGACATCCGCAAAGGGGCATTCGCGCTGCGTTTCCCGGACTAACCTATCGCGTCGTTCCGGCGCCTCGATTCGTTACCATCTGCGATAGAGCATTCGTTCCGAGGCGAAGATCAATCTCGGTCCGAGGCCGCGAGAAGGCAAGCTTTTTCGCTGTGAACATTCCCTCAGTTTTCCACAGCCTTCCACAACCCCCCGCACACGATTCTGGGCAGCGAGACGCTCTGCCAACGTAGAGCTCACTTTCCCGCATTACCGAACTGTTGAAAAAACAGAAGTGGAAACAAGTCAGACGAAATCCTGCCGCATTCCAAGGCTTCGGCCTCGTGCTCTTGCCTTTGCCCTGACTTCTGATTTCTGACTTCTGACTTTTCTTCCCCTTCGCTTCCGGTGAGAGAACGCCGATTGAGATCGACAGCGAGTCGTCCTGGCCAAATCCGCGGTGCCACCATCCGCGGGGGATGTAGATCCAATCCCCTGGAGCGAGCGTGCACGCCATCACCGGCGAGCTCTCCTTCTCGTACTCCATGTCCGTCGGCATGGCACCGAGGATCGGCTCCGGGTTCACCGTGTTCTGCCTCAGCAGATACTCCTTGGTCCCGGCCGTCTGGGCGATGAAAACGTCCTCGCAGTCGTAGTGCCAGCCGAAGCCCACCGCATCGATCGGGGTCGCGAACGTGTGGATGGCAACCTCGCCCTCGAACTCGTTCTCCACGGAGGTCGCGAGGGCGGCGAGACCTCGATCGAACCGATTCACATGGCGCAGGACGATCGAGCATCCCGACTCGAACAGCGCCTGGGCCTGCGCGATGTCCTCCGGCTCCGAACCGGCGAGAAAGACCCCGGCGCGGGCGACGATGAGATCCGGACGCGGACGGACCCCGATCAGTGCCGCTACCTTGTCCCAGGTCATCAGCGGAATCACGCCCCGAGCCGAGCCCGGTTCGGAATACGGAGATGCGTGGTAGTGCCGCTGGAAGAATTCAATCCTGCTGATCCCGGTCATCCATCGGGTAATCATGACCTGAGCGCCAACAGCCTGAGATTGCGAACCGTTCCCCGGGGGGGAACCTCGCTAAATGAGCGCTGAAGGCAGAGCCCGCCTCGGAAAGTGGAATCGGCGAAACAGAATGGCGATCGCTACACTAAGATGAAAACGGGTCGGCCGCGCGGCAACGGACCGTACCCTGATGTCACGGAGGTTCAGTAAGTTGCCCATCACCGGCCGACTGAAGCTGGGAACGAGAATCGCTCTTCTCACGAGCCTGCTGATCGCGGTGATCGCGATCGCGATTTTCTTCTACCTTCCCCGCCAGCTCGAGAGAGCGGCCGCGGCCGCACTTCGCGAATCGACTCACAGCCTGGCGGAGATGGCGAGCCACGGGCTGGGTGAAGCCATCTCGGCAGGGGCCGCAGTCGAAACGGCACCGATCCTTCGCGCGCTCCGGGGGCATCGCGATCTCGTCTACATCGTCGTGCGTTCCGCCGATGGCACCACGCTGGCCGCCACGAATGAAGTGCTCGCCGAGCGGGCCGGATATCTTTCGATCCGGATGGCCCCCGGCGCGGAGAAGGCGCAGAAAAGACAAGGGGGCATCGGTCCGCCTCCCCGTCGCGAACCTGCCGGCTATGCCGAGCGAGTCACGCTGGGCGGAACGAGCCCGACGGAACCGATCTACCAGGTCGCTTCGCCGATCCACCAGAACGGCCGGAAGACCGCGGACGTCTACCTCGGCTTTTCCATGCGCAGCGTGGAAGAAGAAGCCGCTGCGGCGCGCAGAACCGCGGGGCTGCTCGGACTGGCGATCTCCACGCTGGGGTTTGCGGGTGCATTCGCGCTCGGGAGTTTCCTCGCCAACCCAATCCGCCGAATCGCCCGAACGACCGAGCGGATCGCCGCCGGCGCGCGCGGGCAGCGGGCGGCGGTCGAGGGTGACGACGAGATCGGCCAGCTCGCGGCGTCGTTCAATTCCATGGTCCAGAAATGGGAGGACGCCCGCGGGGAATTGGAGAGCTCGAATCAGCGGCTCGAGGAGCGCGTCGAGCGCCGGACGGCGCAGCTGGGCGAAAGCGAAGAGAAGTACAGGATGCTGATCGAGCGCAACCTGGCGGGCGTGTACATCGCACGCCTCGACGGCACTCTGGAGAGCGCCAACCTGGCGTGCGCTCGGATGTTCGGCTTCGAGAGCGTCGACGATCTGCTCGAGCATGGCCGCATCTCCTATAGAAATGAAATTCACCGGGAAGAGTTCCTCGACAAACTCCGCCGCAGCGGCTCGGTCACCAACTTCGAAGTTCAGCTGCTCAACCACCGCGGAGAAACGGTGTGGGTCCTCGAGAACGCCAGAGCCGTCCCCGACCGCGAACTGATCGAAGGGATTCTGCTCGACATCACCGACCGCAAGCGGAGCGAGCTCGAGATCGAGCACCGCGCCTATCACGACTCTCTGACCGGTCTTCCGAACCGGAACCTGCTTCGCGACCGGCTCGGCATCGCCGTCGCTCACGCGCGCCGCCGCGATCGCTGCGTCGCCGTCCTTTTCCTCGACGTGGACGACCTGAAGGGAATCAACGACACGTTCGGCCACCAGGTCGGCGACCGGGTTCTGCAAGCGGTCGGGGATCGCCTGAGCGAGGCGATACGCGCCGAGGACACGGTCGCCCGGATCGGAGGGGACGAGTTCGCCATCGTCCTTTCGGATCTCGAAGACGAGGAATCGGTCCGAGAGCGGGCGGAGAGCATCATCCTCCTGCTCCAAGAGAAACCCGTCCTGATTCACGACGAGGAGATCCGCGTGACCGCGAGCGTGGGGGCAGCGGTCTATCCCCGGGACGGCGAGGATCCCGAACTGCTGCTCCGGAACGCCGACAGCACCATGTACCGGATCAAGGAAAAGGGGGGCCGCGGATTCAGGATTCACAACCAGGCCGACTCGAACCGGGGACTGCGGCGAAGCTCGCTCGAAAACGAGCTGCGCGAAGGCATCTCGCGAGGAGAGTTCGTCCTCCACTACCAGCCGCAGTACGACCTCGCGACCAGGCGGCTCGTCGGGGCCGAGGCGCTCGTGCGATGGAACCATCCGGACGGGATCGTGGTGCCCCCCCATGGATTCATCACTCTCGCCGAGCATACGGGTCTGATCATCCCCCTTGGGGAAGCGGTGCTCCGGATGGCCGTCGAGAGACTGAAGTCATGGCAGGAGGCCGGAGCCACCGATTTCACTCTCGGTGTGAACATCTCGGTCCGCCAGTTTCACCAGCGCGATTTCATCGGCCTGATCAGCGACCTGATTCAGACCTCGAACGTCGATCCCAGCCGCCTCGAGTTCGAGATCACCGAGTCGCTGGCAGTCCAGAAGTCGGGCTGGACCATCCGCCTTCTCGAAACCCTCCGAAAGATGGGGATCCGCATCGCGGTCGATGATTTCGGGACCGGAAGGTCTTCATTGATCTATCTCAAGAGCTTCCCGATCGATTCGATCAAGATCGACCAGGAGTTCGTCCGCGGGGTCGCGACCGATCTGCATGACCAGTCGATCGTGACGGCGATCCTCATGCTCGCCCGGAAGCTGAAGCTTCGGACGATTGCGGAAGGAATCGAGTACGACGCGGCCTGGGACATCCTGCGCGAGCTCGGTTGCCGGGACGGGCAGGGCTACCTCTTCTCGCACCCGCTGCCGGTCGAGGAGTTCGAGAAGATCCTCTTCGAGGGCATCGAGCATGATCGATCGCGCGCGGGCTCGTCGCCGGGATAGATCACTCCTCGACGCGAAGATCGGCCGAGGGGAGAATCAGGGACGGGTCATTGCTTCGATTGTCGACCAGCGAGGCATAGGAGTAGAACGAGCCGGTCTCGGAGCGGATGACCAGATAGGCGTCACTCACGTCCACTTGCGGCTTGGGAAGTCCCGGAAGATTCGCCAGGTTCGTCTGAATCCACCCGAGCGCCGGAAGCCCCGCCACCGACTCCCCGAGCGAATGATTTCGGTCCGGCCCGGTGAATCTCAGGCGGACGGTCGCGCCTGCTTGCGCCGATCGGCGCGAGAGGTCAGGCCGTGATGCTTGCGCGCCCACACCTCGGTGAACTCCGCCCCGAAGAGGATGATCAGCCCCGAGTAATAAAGCCAGAGGAGGAGGATCACGACCGAGCCGGCGGCTCCGTAGGCAGAAGCCGCCGAGCTCTTGCCGAGGTAGAGGCCGATCGCGAACTTACCGATCACGAAAAGAAGCGCCGTGAACGCCGCGCCCGCCCAGACGTCGCGCCACGCGATTTCGGCGTCGGGAATGTACTTGTAAATCGCGGCAAAGAGAACCGTGATGACGCCGAGAGAGACGAGGAAGTTGATCGCGTGCCAGACCCACTCATTGAGCGGGAGAACATCGCTGAACCAGGCCCCTGCCGCCGCCAGGGCGGCGCTCAACAGCAGCGATACGAGCAGAAGGAATCCGACCGAGAGCACCATTCCGAACGACCAGAGGCGCTCGATGATGGTGCCGAGGATGCCTTTCTTCTCTTTCTCCTGAACCTCCCAGACCTTGTTGAGAACCGCCTTGAGATGCGCGAACAGGCCCGAGGCGCCGAGCAGCAGCACGACGATCCCGCCGATGAGGGCGAAAATCCCCTCTCCTTTCTTCTCTCCTGCCGCAGCGATCATCTCTCCGACCATCTCGGCTACCCTGGGGCCGATGGTCCCCTCGATCGCCGACGAGACTTCCCCCTTTACGGCCGCCTCGCCGAAAACGAGACCCGCAACGGAAATGGCGATCAACAGGAGCGGTGCCATCGCGAAGAGGGCGAAATAGGCGAGCGCGGCGGCCATGCGCGGCGCGGCGTCTTCGGACCATTCGTGGAAGGACTCCTTGAGGATATTGAGGAAGCTCATGCTCCCGGCGGTTCATGGAGTATGCCACCTGCGCCGAAAACGACCCATCTGCCTCGCCCGCAGCTTCCGCCGTGGGGGTGACCGACTTCACCTCCGGGGTGTCCGACTCCCCCTATCGCGGATCCTCGAGAAAGCGCCCAATGGAAGCGGCCGGGCTCCAGCCGGAGCCGCGGCCGCATGAAGGAGCGCCTCCGGTGCCGCGTCGCCTGGCATTCAAGCTGATCCTGGCAGTGGCCGTAATCGTCCTGGTCGTTCAGGCGATCTCGCTGTCGATCGAAATCAACGTCCAGGAAGCGCAGCTGATCGAGAGCATGACGCTCGGGGCGGACCAGCTTTCCCGGAGCATCACGAGCGCGACGTGGCACGCGATGCTGGCGGACCGGCGCGACAACGTCTACCAGATGATGGAGACGATTGCGGAGAAACAGGGAATCGACCAGGTGCGCATGTTCAACAAGGACGGCGCCCTGATGTTCTCGACCAAGCCGAAGGAGGAGCTGCGGCTCGACAAGCGGGCCGAGATCTGCGCCCCATGTCATTCGGGCGCTACGCCACGCGTCAATGTCGACATGTACTCGCGTTCGCGCGTCTATCGCGGTGAGACCGGGAGGCGGACGATCGCGATGATCACGCCGATCTACAACGAGCCGTCGTGCAGCCAGGCGGCCTGCCATGCGCATCCGGAGGGCGTGAGGGTTCTCGGGGTGCTCGATCTGACCCTCGACGCGGGTGAGGTCGACCGGGAAATGGCGGACATGCGCAGCCGCGCGGCGCTCCTGGCTCTGTTCGAGTTCGCAGCCATCGGCGGATTCCTGGTCTTCTTCACCCGCAAGTTCGTCGAGAAGCCGATCCGTCAGCTCATCGCCGGAACCAAGGCGATCGCCAACATGCAGCTCGACCAGGAAATCCGTATTCGCTCGAGTGAAGAACTAGCAGAGCTCTCGAGCTCCTTCAACATCATGCGGGAGCGGCTGCGCGATGCGATCGCCGAGAACGCCGAGTTCACCCAGAGGCTCGAGAGTAAGGTCGAGGAGCGCACGGCGCAGCTTCAGGCCACGCAGCACAAGCTGGTTCAGGCGGACCGGCTCGCATCCCTCGGCCAGCTCTCGGCCAGCGTCGCCCACGAGATCAACAATCCGGTCTCCGGCGTTCTGAACCTCTCGATGCTCATGCAGCGGATGCTCGGCGATCAGGGCGTCCCGCCGGGCCGCCTCGCCGACTTCCGCCGATATCTGGGACAGGTCACGTCCGAGACGACTAGGGTCGGCCGGATCGTGTCGGACCTTCTCGCCTTCTCCCGCCGCTCGCGGCCGCAGAACACGGACGCCGACATCAACGCGATCCTCCGCACCACCGCGTCGCTGGTGCAGCACAAGCTCCAGCTCGCGAACGTGACCCTCGATCTCCAGCTTGCCAATCCGCTCCCTCCGGTCAGGTGCGATGCTTCCCAGATCCAGCAGGTCGTGATGAATCTCGTGCTCAACGCGGCCGAAGCGATTCGCGAGGGCGGCGTGGTCACGGTCGTCACGCGCCTTTCTCCGGCGGGAACCGACGTTCTGCTCGACGTCCACGACACGGGAGCGGGAATCCCGCCGGAGCTCGTGGACAAGATCTTCGATCCTTTCTTCACCACCAAGGAAGAGGGAAAAGGCGTGGGCCTCGGCCTCGCCGTCGTCTACGGAATCATCGACGCCCACGGTGGGGACATCGAGGTCACGAGCGCGGTGGGCGCGGGAACGACGTTCCACGTCCGCCTGCCGCTTCAGCCGCCGGAGTCCGCTCCGGGGCCGGCAGGAGGGACAGGCTCGAAGCATGACGGGATCGTCTCGTGGACCTGATCGCCATTTCCACGGCCGGCAAAGTCGACTCGGAAGGGACGGCTTTCGCCGAGGCGTCCCTCGGCTCGGTTCTCGGCGTTCGAACGCGGAGAATCGAAGCCCTGCCCGACACCGAAGACGCGTGGGATCCGGGACGCCGGCAACACAGCTCGACCCTCTTTCTCCGCGAGGCAGTCGCGCGGCGTCCAGCCGACGCCTTCAAGATCGTCGTCCTGACCGAGTACGACATCTTCATCCCGATGCTCACGTTCGTTTACGGCCAGGCCCAACTCGGGGGACCAGCCGCCGTGGTTTCCTTCGCGCGGCTGCGCCAGGAGTTCTACGGGCTTCCACCCGACCGGGCGCTCTTTCTCGAACGGGTCGGCAAAGAGTCGCTTCACGAGGTCGGCCATACCCTTGGTTTGACTCATTGCGGGGACAGGCTCTGCACGATGTCGCTCTCCACTACCGTCCAGCAGTTGGACTTCAAACGAGCTGCTTACTGCGAGGCGTGCCGCCTGCTGATGGGCCGCCCTGAGCGGGATCTCCGTCCCCTTCAGGCCGCGGGCAGCCTCACGGAGGAAATGAAGTGAAAAAACACTGGAACATCCTCGTAGTCGACGACGAGCCCGTGATGCGGGAATCGCTCGCCGCCTGGCTGATCGAAGACGGCTACTCGGTCGACACCGCCAGCGCGGGCAAGGAAGCGATCTCTCGATCGGTCGACAAGGATTACGCCATCTACTTCATCGACCTCAAGATGCCGCCAGGAATCGACGGAATCGAGACCATGATGGAGATCCGCAAGCTCCGTCCCGAGGCCTCGGTGATCATCATGACCGCCTACGCGACCGTCGACACGGCGATCACGGCAATGAAGGAAGGAGCTCAGGAGTACGTCGTCAAGCCCTGCAACCTCGCCGAGATCTCCCTGCTCGTCGAACGGATCATCAAGATCAAGAATCTGCAGCGGGAGAACCTGATCCTCCGGAAGAAGCTCACCAAGCAATACGTGTTTCAGGACATCATCTCGAAGAACTCGAAGATGATCGAGATGTTCAACCTGATCCGGGAGATCTCGAGTTTGCGGAGCACGGTTCTCATCCAGGGAGAGAGCGGAACCGGCAAGGAGCTCGTCGCGCGGGCAATTCACTACTCCGGCTGCCGCTCGGCCCGGCCGTTCATCGCCGTATCCTGCGCCGCGCTCACCGAGACGCTGCTCGAATCGGAGCTCTTCGGACACGAGCGCGGCTCGTTCACAGGAGCGCTCTCCAGGAAACGGGGAAAGTTCGAGATGGCCGAGGGAGGGACCATCTTCCTCGACGAGATCGGGGATATTTCTCCGAAGCTCCAGGTCGATCTGCTTCGGGTCCTGCAGGAAAGAAAATTCTTCCGCGTCGGGGGGAGCGAGCAGGTCAGCGTCGACGTGCGCGTGATCGCGGCCACCAGAGTCAACCTGCAGGAGGCCGTTGCGGACGGCGTGTTCCGCGACGACCTCTTCTACCGACTGAACGTGATCAACATCCGGATCCCCCCGCTCCGGGAGCGCCTCGAGGACGTTCCGCTGCTGGCAACGACGTTCGTCGAGCGAATCGCGCACGAGATGGGAAAGGAAAGCTTCGAGCTGACCGAGAGTGCCTTCAGCGTATTGATGGATTACGACTGGCCGGGGAACGTGCGCGAGCTCGAGAATGCGATCGAGCGCGCCCTGGTGACCGTAAAGACGCGCGTGCTGACCGGAGACGACTTCGCCTTCCTCGCGCACAACACGTCGCCTCGCTCGGGATGGACGCCCCCCGAAAACATGCCCCTCGACGAGATCGAGCGGGAGGTGATCGTCGC
>JBHEPS010000089.1:4425-10290 GCA_046260175.1 Thermoanaerobaculia bacterium | reverse complement strand
GCACGCTGCTGAACGTGATCGGGCTTCTCGACGCGCCGAGCGGCGGAAGGCTCTCCCTGGCGGGAGAGGAGATCGGCAACTACAGCGACCGGAAGCTCGCCGGTTTCAGGAACGCAAAGCTCGGCTTCATCTTCCAGAGCTTTCACCTGGTTCCCGACCTCACGGTGGCCGACAACGTCGAGATTCCGCTTCTCTACCGGCGTGTACGTGGATCGGAGAGGCGGCGGATGGCGCTCGAGGCGATCGACCGCGTCGGTCTCTCCTCCCGTGCGCGCCATTTTCCGGGACAGCTCTCGGGCGGCCAGCAGCAACGCGTCGCGATCGCTCGCGCGATCGTCGGGCACCCGGAGATTCTGCTCGCCGACGAGCCGACGGGGAATCTCGACAGCCAGATGGGAGACGAGGTGATGAACATCCTCGAGAGTCTCAACGAGGAGTCGACGACGATCGTGATGGTCACGCACGACGCCAGGCTCGCCGAACGCACGGATCGGACGGTCCGCCTGTTCGACGGCCGGCGGGTCGACTGAGGAGGATCGCATGAAGGCACAACTCCAACTCGCACTGCGCGTTCTCGCACGAAGGAAGTTCTTCACATTCATCAGCCTGTTCGGCATCAGCTTCACGCTCGTGGTGCTGATGCTGGTGACCGCGATCGTCGACCACGTCTTCGCCGCGCATCCGCCGGAGACCCGTCTCGACCGCACCCTCGGTGTCTACCGGATGGAGCTCATTGGAAAGGACTGGCGCCGAAGAAGCGGCCCGAACTGGTCGTTCCTCGACGAGCAGATCCGGACTCTCCCCGGGGTCGAGCGCGTCTCGATCTTCCGGGTTCAGCACGGCGTCATCGCGTATCACCAGGGAAGGAAGCTGAAGCTCTACATCAAGCGAACCGATGGAGAGTTCTGGAAGATCCTCGACTTCAGGTTCGTCGAGGGTGCGCCCTACACGAGCGCCGACCACGACGCGGGACGCTTCGTCGCGGTGATCAATGAGTCGACCAGGGAGCGTTTCTTCGGCGACGAGCCGGCGCTCGGTCGGTCGATCACGCTCGACGGCCAGACGTTCCGCGTCGCCGGCGTCGTCGAGGACGTTCCGATCACCCGGGTCGTCCCGTTCGGCGACGTATGGACTCCGATTACGACCGCCAAATCCCAGGCCTACCGGTTCGAGCCCCACACGGATGACTTCATGGCGCTCGTGCTGGCGAACAGTGCGGCGGACTTCCCCCGGCTCAAGGCGGAAGTTCAGCGGAGGACGAACCTGACACCCGTGGCCGGCTCCGACCAGTTCGAGCGGCGGAACACCGCTCTGGAAACGCCCTTCGAAGCTCTTGCGTCGCAACTGCCGTCGGGCGAGCTCGGCGAGCGCCTTGGCATCGCGCCGCCGCTGCTTCTGAGGGGAATGCTCGGGCTCATGGCGATCCTGTTCATGGTTCTGCCGGCGATGAATCTCGTGAACCTGAACCTGAGCCGGATCCTCGAACGGGCATCGGAGGTGGGCGTGAGGAAAGCTTACGGTGCATCGAATCGCCAGCTCGTGGCGCAGTTCGTCATGGAGAACGTCGTGCTGACGCTGATCGGCGCCGTGATCGGCCTGGGGCTTTCCGCGGCCGTGCTGCATCTGATCAACGCGAGCGGCGCGATTCCTTACGCCGATTTCGGCGTCAACTGGAGGATCTTCGGGTGGGGTGTGCTGTTCGCGATCGTCTTCGGGGTCGTCAGCGGGGTCTTCCCGGCGTGGCGGATCGCGAGGCTGCATCCGGTGCTGGCTCTGAAGGGAGGGGCGCGATGAAACGACATCTGCTGAAGCTGATCTGGAACAGAAAACGCTCGAACGCACTCGTCGTTGCCGAGATCTTCGTCTCTTTCCTGGTTCTGTTCATCGTGTTGGCGTTCGGACTCTATTTCGCGGCGAATTATCAGAAGCCGCTGGGCTACGACTACGGCGAGGTCTGGCGCGTGGAAGTCGCGATGCATCCGATCCCCGACGCGCAGGAGGGTGAGGCGGCGAGGCGTTACGAAAGCATCCTGGCCGAGCTCGAGCGGATGGACGAGGTGCAGAGTGCCGCCGGTGTGCTCTTTCCTCCGTACTTCTTCGGCACGAGCGAGAACGTATTCGAGGTCAGGGGGCGCCCGGTGAGGGTGCACACGAACGAGGGCACCGACGATCTCGCGGATGTCCTCGGATTCGAACTGCTGTCGGGACGTTGGTTCGGGCCGGAGGACGACGCCGCGAACTGGAAGCCGGCCGTCATCGACGCCGACCTGGCGCTGGCCGTCTTCGGGAGAACCAATGTCGCGGGCGAGCGGTTGCCTTTCTTCGACGAGGAGCATCGCGTGGTGGGGGTCATCTCCGATTATCGGAAGGGAGGAGAGCTCTCCGGCAGCGTTCCCTATGTGTTCTTCCGCGTCCGACCAGGACTCGAGCGCGGTCTTCCCCCGCACGTTCTGGTGAAGATGCGCCCGGGAACGCCGGCCGCTTTTGAAGAAGCCGTCGTCGACCGGTTGTCGTCGGTCGCGCCGGGATGGTCGTTCACGGTGCAGCCGATCGAGCGCGGGCGGGAGTCCGCGTTGCGGCTCCAGCTCATACCGCTGCTGCTCGGGGCGACGGTTGCGGGGTTTCTCATCCTGATGGTCGCCCTCGGCCTGACCGGCATCATGTGGCAGACCGTGACCCGTCGCACCCGGGAGATCGGCCTGCGGCGGGCGGTCGGCGCCAGCGCGCGCGGTGTGTACGGCCAGATCGTGTTCGAGACCGTGATCCTGGCGGCCGCGGGAGTTCTCCTGGGCCTCGCAATCGTCGTTCAGCTTCCGCTGCTCGGCGTGGGAAGCTTCCTCGGACAGGGCATTTACATTTCTGCGACTCTGCTGACTTCCGGTACGATCATTCTGCTTGCGGTCGTGTGCGGGCTCTACCCGGGATGGATGGCTTCGAGGGTGGAGCCTGCTGAAGCGCTCCGATATGAGTGAAACGGTAGCGGAACAGGAAACCGGGCGCGGCATGGTGCTGATCGTCGACGACGACTCGACGGTCACCGCTTCGCTCGCCCTCCTGTTCCGCCGCGACGGCTATCGCCCGGTCACGGCGAATGCGCCCGCCGAGGCGGAGCAGCTCGTCGCGCGGCAGAAGTTCGCCCTCATCCTCCAGGACATGAACTTCTCCCGCAGCACGACGGGTGAAGAGGGCCTGGGGCTGCTGGCGAGGATCCGTGCCGCCGATCCGGATGTGCCCGTGATTCTCATGACCGCCTGGGGCTCGATCGGACTCGCGGTGGAGGGGATGAAACTCGGCGCGACCGACTTCGTCACCAAGCCGTGGTCGAACGCCGCTCTGCTCCGGACGGCGGAGACGGCGCTCGGGATCGCAGGGGCGATTCGCGAAAAAGACCTTTCAGGCTCCGGCAGCCGCGCGGAACTGGATGCCAAGCATGACTTCGGACAGATCGTCGGCGACGACCCGAAGATCGTCCGGCTGCTCGAGCTCATCGCCCGGATCGCGCCGACGGACGCCTCGGTGCTCATCACGGGGGAGAGCGGAACGGGAAAGGAGCTCGTTGCCGAGGCGATCCACCGGAACAGCCGACGCCGCAATGCCCCGTTCGTGAAAGTGAACCTCGGGGGAATCTCCTCGACGCTCTTCGAGAGTGAGATGTTCGGTCATGTGCGCGGCGCGTTCACGGACGCGAAGGAGAACCGGAAGGGGCGCTTCGAGATGGCCGAGGGGGGGACGATCTTCCTCGACGAGATCGGCGAGATCGATCCGAACGCCCAGGTGAAGCTGCTTCGGGTCCTCCAGGACCGGACGTTCGAGATTCTCGGGTCGAGCCGCACGCGTACGGCGGACATCCGCGTCATTTCGGCGACGAATCAGGACCTGGCCGTGGCCGCACGGGAGGGACGATTCCGGGAAGACCTCCTCTACCGGCTGAACCTGATCACGATGAAGCTTCCGGCGCTCCGCGAACGGAAGGGCGACATCCCGGTCATCGCCTCTCGCTTTCTCGCCCTCTTCGCGCGGGCGTACGGGAGAGAGAGAGTCGAGCTGACAGCGCGCGCCAGCGACTGGCTCGTCGCGCAGAGCTGGCCGGGGAACGTGCGGCAGCTCCGGCAGGTGATCGAGCGGGCGATTCTACTGAGCGACGCTCCGGCGATCGACGTGGACGATCTTCTCGCGCAGCGTGAGGTGGAGACGCGCGAGGCCGGTGGCGGCGCTCTGCCGGACGTCGGCTCGATGACCCTCGACGAGATGGAAAAAGCGATGATCGCCAAGAGCCTCAGTCACTACGACGGAAATCTGACCCGCGTCGCGGAGGCTCTGGGCCTGAGCAGGGGGGCTCTGTACCGGAGGCTGGAGAAGTACGGGTTCGATGCGGCCGAGCCGTCATGACGACAAGGACGAAGCTGATCCTCTATTTGTCGCTCGTGCACGCCGGGCTCGGCGCGCTCGCCGCGTTGATCGTCAGGGAGCGCCCGCTTCTGCTCATCCCTCTGGAGATTCTGTTCGTCGCCTCGCTGGCGGTCGGGATCTGGCTGGTGCGATCGCTCTTCGTCCCGCTCGAGCTGGCTCGGACGGGCGCGGAGATGATCGCTGAGAGGGATTTCTCGTCGCATTTCCTTCCGGTAGGACAGCCTGAGGTCGATCAGCTGATCGGCGTATACAACACGATGATCGACCGGCTGCGGGAAGAGAGGTTGCGGCTGGAGGAGCAGCATCTGCTTTTCCAGAAGGTCGTGGCGGCGGCTCCGATCGCGTTCCTGGCCTGCGATTACGAGGGACGGATCGCGCAGGTGAACCGTGGAACCGAGGAGCTGTTCGGTGAGCCGGAGTCACGCCTTCGCGGCATGACCCTCGCCGAGCTCGAACACCCGCTCGGCGAGTCGCTCGCCCGGCTCGAGGATGGGGAGTCGGAGTTCGTGGCCGAAGGGGGCAAGCGCTACCGGCTGCTGGTTGCCTCATTCATCGACCAGGGTTTCCCGCGCCGCTTCTACATGATCGAGGAAATGACGCGGGAGATCGAAGCGGTCGAGCGGGCTGCGTACGAGAAGCTGGTACGGATGGTCTCGCACGAGGTGAACAACTCGGTCGGCGCGGTAGGCTCACTTCTCGAGTCGAGCGTCTCCTTCGGCGAAATGATGGAAGGAGAAGCTCGCGAGGAGTTCCAGCACGTCACGTCGATCGCGATCGAGCGCCTGCGCAGTCTCGGTCATTTCACGAACTCCCTGGCGGAGCTCGTGCGGCTTCCTCTGCCGGCGATGAGAGAGGAGGATCTGACGGCGCTGCTTGGAGACATCGTCGCGCTCGTACGTCCCGAGGCGGAGTCGAAATCGATTCGGATCGACTTCGATTCGGGGCAGGAGCGAATCGAACGGATCGCGATGGATCGGAATCAGATCGAGCGCGTTCTTCTCAACGTCCTGAAGAACGCGATTGAAGCGGTGGGCGGGAATGGATCGATCGAGGTCTCTCTCGACAGGCCGCGTGGAACCCGGGCGGTGATCTCGATCCGCGACAGCGGACCAGGCGTTCCCGCCGAAGCGGAGAGCTTCACGCCGTTCTTCAGCACGAAAACCGGCGGCGGAGGGCTCGGCCTCGCCCTGAGCCGTGAGATTCTCAGTCAGCACCGCTTCGAGGCAACTCTCCGCAACCACCCCGAGGGCGGCGCCGAGTTCAGAGTCCGGATTCCGTAGTGGCAGAGGATCTTTTCCTCTGCCTGAAGTGTCGCGCGAGTCGCCGCCCGCCGGCGAAGGATTCATCCTCCCGCTCGAGGTAGGTTCGGGACGAGCGGAATGCCGGAAGATCGGAGGAGCGGAGGAAAGGATCCTCCGCCACTTGGGCGGGGAAGCGGAGGAAAGGATCCTCCGC
>JBHEPS010000089.1:0-4415 GCA_046260175.1 Thermoanaerobaculia bacterium | reverse complement strand
AGCTTGTGGAGCGGCATGACGACGGCGCTGAGGATGTTGAGCACGTGTGCCGCGATCCTCTTGTAGAAGCGCGCTCCGAGGACGAGGGCAGCCGTGGTGCCGGCGTCGTGGGTCGAGTGAGCGACACGGTGGACGAGCGCTTCGCATCTTCGCGTGAGGCTCCGGCCCTGCTCGATGAGACCCAACGCCCGGTCGTGATCGAACTGCGCGACCACAGCGAGAGATTCGGTGAACGTCGACTCGACTCCGGTGCGGATCTCCCAGAGCTCCCGCGACATTTCGTCTTCCGGGAGAGGCTCCGGATGGATATCCGGAATCTCCGCGAGGTTCTTGGCGTAATCGCCGAGTCGCTCCACATCCTTGACGAGGCTCATCAACGCGAGACAGTGCGGAACATCGCGCTGATTTCCGGGCATCGAAAGGTGTGTGACCAACCGCTTCCGGAGCGAACGCTGAAGCCGGTTCACCTCGACATCCGTCTTGTAGAGAGTCGTCCGTGCATCCGAGTTCGATTCGGCCCCGTAGAGGATTCCTCCCGCGGTGAGGGTCATGTCATGAGTGACCTTCAGCATCCGTGAAAAATCCTCGGCGATGATCCCGAGGGGATCATTCGAGCTGAAGAGGTTGATGATGGCGCGCAGCATGGGTCAGCTCCTGTCCACGAAGAAAACGTAATCGATCACGGCCACGATGGCCGGCAGGATATAGAACAGCCCGAACACGTAGGTGATTGCCAGCGTCTTCGATCGGACCGCGACGTTCGCCAGCCCTCTCGCGGCGGCGAGCGGGAGCCGGCGAATGGCCGGAGTGGGGTAGATGATGGCGGATGCCGTCAGATTGAACAGCAGGTGGACCAGTGCGATGGTGATGCCGGCGGCGGCATTCGGGCCGGTGACGGCCATCGAGGCCATCAGAGCCGTGACCGTCGTTCCGATGTTCGCGCCGATTGTGATCGGGAAGATGTGCTCCAGAGTGATGATTCCGGCTCCGGCCATCGGGATGAGAAGCGAGGTCGTGATCGAGCTCGACTGGACCATGACCGTGACGACGATTCCGACGACGATCGCCAGCGCGCCCGACTTTCCGAGAACGTTGACCAGTCCGATCTCAACTCGCGACTGGAGCATGCTGCGCATGACGCGCACGAGCAGCATCAGCGACGTGAAAATGAACACTCCGCTGATGAGGATCAGCGCAGTCGCCCGTCCCCCCTGCGAGCTGATCACTGCGGAGACAGCGTTCTTGATCGGATCGAAGGCGAGCTTGAGGATCGAGCTGAGCGGTGATTCGTAGTCGACCCCTCTCACGCCGAATCCGGTCACCAGGGACGTCATCATCTCCGCGGAATGGCGGAGGTAGCCGGTCATCAACTCGAAAGGAAGCAGGATCAGGACTGCCATGTAATTGAAGAAGTCGTGACAGGTGGCCGCCGAGAAGGCGCGCCTGAACTCCTCCCTGCGCCCGATGTGCGCCAGAGAGACGAGGGTATTCGTCACCGTCGTTCCGATGTTCGCTCCCATGATCATCGGGATCGCGTTCGCCAGGGGAAGCGGATTCTCGGGCGCAGCGAACAGGCCGACGATCATCGCCGTCGTGACCGAGGAGCTCTGAACGAGAGTCGTCGCGAGGATGCCGACGATGAGCCCGACGAACGGATTTCCCGTCGCGCGGAAAAAGCTCTCGACAAGGTCCTTGCTGAGAAGCTTGAAACCGTCTCCCAGCCCTTTCACTCCCAGCAGGAAGATGAACAGGAGGGCCAGCGCGGCGACGACGCGTCCTACCCGGACGAGATTCTTCGGGGGTCGGCGACGGGAGATTGCGAGCATTCCGTTCTTCATCCTGGAGGCGGGGAGGGACGAGAGTCCCGACAGCGGGCGGGATGGTACCAAAAATAGCCGTGGCACTGCGGTGCCGAATGGGCGCGCGCTGCTGGGGCTCCTCAGCTCGAGGGGGATTCGCTCCACTCCCGCGCGCGGGCGAAAAGGCGCCGGATCGCTTCGTTGTCCCCCGCGGCGAGAGCTTGCTCGAAATGCTCGATCTCGGCCCGCAGAGCCGCAAGGGGTTCCCGGAGCATCGCGGCATTCTCCAGAGCGATGGGGGCCCAGAGGTCGGGAGAGCTTCCGGCGAGCCGGGTCACGTCGCGCCCCCCGCTGCCGAGGTCCGATCGACCGATTCCCGCGGCGGCGAGAACCGTACCGAGCGCCGATGAGACGATCTGCGGAAGATGGCTGGCGAAGGCCATGCGTTCATCGTGGCTCGCAGCGTCGAGAATTTCCGGAACGCCTCCCGGTAGTTGCCACAGTTCTCGGGCGAGGGACAAGGCGTCAGCCGAGCTGCGCGGTGAAGGCGTCAGAAAGACGCGCGCGCCGCGGAAAAGGCCAGTGCGGCCGGCGTCCCAGCCGGAGCGATGGTCCCCAGCGAACGGATGGGATCCGACGAATCGTGCGGCAAGAGACGTCGAATCGGCGGCGGCCACGGTGGCACATTTGGTTCCGCCCGTGTCGGTGATGAGACGCGCGTGGAGACTCCTCGCTGCCAGAGTGTCGAGCGCCGCGCGAACCGCATCCGCAGGAAGCGCGAGGACGATCACGTCCGCACTCTCGAATCCCGCGAGATCGGCGCCCGCGGCCTGCGCGATCACCCCTTCCCGCATCGCTTCTTCGAGACTTCGCGCGTCGATGTCCGCGCCCGTCACCTCGATCCCCCCGACGGCGAGGTCGCGGGCGAGGGAGCCTCCGATGAGGCCGAGGCCTGCGATCGCCGCGCTGCGAAAAGGGATCACGACTCCTCCATCTGGGTTCGGCGGGTCAGCCCGACCAGATGCCAGAAGATGTAGCGGACGTCCTCATCCTCGAGGCCGGCTTCGCGAGCCAGAGCGCCCGCTCGCCGTACGACGGCTGCTTCACGCGGAGGATCGAGCGTCGGCAGGCCGTGCGCCTTCTTCACTCGCCCGATCTCACGTGCGACTGCGACGCGCTTCGCGATCAGGTCGACCAGCGCCCGGTCGATTTCTTCGACCTCGCCTCGCCATCGCTCGAGCTCGGGAGGAAGAGCGGGAAGCTCGGGAGCGGCGCTCATGCTACCTGCTCCATGGCCGGCGTCGCGACCGTCCGTCCGGCGGCTTCCGCGAAGGTGCGCACGCCTCGCATCAGATCGCCGAACTGCTCGAGCGTCAGCGATTGGTTGCCGTCCGAGAGCGCTTCCTCCGGCCGGGGGTGGACTTCGATGATCAGCCCGTCCGCGCCCGCGGCGATTGCCGCGAAGGCGAGCGGTGCGACCAGATCGGCCCGGCCCGCGGCGTGGCTGGGATCGACCACGACCGGAAGGTGCGTCTCCTTTTTCAGAACGGCGATCGCGCCGATGTCGAGCGTGTTTCGCGTGGCGGTCTCGAACGTCCGGATTCCCCGCTCGCAGAGGATCACGTCGCGGTTACCCTGCGCCAGGATGTACTCGGCGGCCATGAGCAGCTCCGCGATCGTTCCGGACATCCCCCGCTTGAGCAGCACCGGCCGCTGAACCCGGCCGACTTCCTGGAGGAGCGCGAAGTTCTGCATGTTGCGCGCGCCGATCTGCAGGACGTCCGCATGCTCGGCGACCTTTTCGACGTGCCGCGTGTCGAGCACCTCCGTGACCACAGGCAGCCCCGTCTCCGCCCGCGCCTCGGCGAGGAGCCGCAGCCCTGCCTCGCCCAGCCCCTGGAACGAGTAGGGGGACGTGCGCGGCTTGAAGGCTCCGCCCCGAAGCATCGTCGCCCCGGCCGCGCGGACGCCGCGCGCAGTCTCGCTCAGCATCGACCGGTCTTCGACCGCGCATGGCCCCGCGATGATCGCCAGGTCGCTGCCGCCGATCGACGTGCCGTTGTCCCCCACCCGGATGCGGGTCGGATCGACCGCAAACTCTCTCGCCGCCAGCTTGTACGGCTTCATGATCGGGAAGACCCGCTCGACGCCCGGCATGCTCTGGATCGCCGCGTCGTGAAGCAGCGATTCGTCTCCGATGCAGCCGATGATGACCCGCTGTTCGCCGCGAGAGAGGTGCGTGCGCATCCCCAGCATCTCGACCCTCTCCCGTATGTGATCCAGCTCCCCCTCGGTGATTCCCTTACGAACGATGATGATCATTTCGCCTCCCCTATTTTTTTCGCCAAAAAAAAAGGCGGCCCGTGAGGTGTCTCACGGGCCGCCGGTATGTTTACCGATTCTCGTTATGCCGTCAGATGCGCAGAAGCCTGCCGGCACGGCCCGTGGGGGTCGTGTAGGTAAAGCTCCAATACCAGCGGCTGACGCTCATGTGGAGGGGGAGTGTAGGGGGAGTGGGGCGGGATGTCAATTGTTAGGGGCTAGGGACTAGGGGCTAGGAAAGCCAGAAGCCAGAAGCCAGAAGAAAAGGCGAAGCCAGAAAACGAAAGCCAGAAG
>JBHEPS010000088.1:0-10320 GCA_046260175.1 Thermoanaerobaculia bacterium | reverse complement strand
CCGTCGTTCCATCCGACGTAGAACGACCCGTTCGCGGCAGCGAGTGCGGGCGGGGCATCCGTCACGACGGGTCCGAGGCGCATCCTCTCGCGGGGCAGGCCGTCGCCGCCGAGCCTGACGAGGTCGAGATGGTGACCGGAGTCGAGATCGACGAAGGCCACGAGAGCTTCATTACCGAGGGACGCGACTCTAGGCGAGCGGGCACGCGCTTCGAGGAGCAGCGTCCCGAGCAGTGAACCGTCGTCTGCGTAACGGTCGAGGCAGACTCCGCCGGCGGGATGGCACTCGCCCACGACGACCGTGACGTCGCCGACGCGCGCGGCTTCCGAGGGAACGAGTCCCGAGCCTGCTTTCTCCGGAGCTCGAGGCTCGAGGTTTTCCGTCAGCGAAACGATCCACGACGAGGTGGGCTGCGTCCAGAGGACGCGCGGAGCCGGCTCGAACGGCAGCAGCTCGAAGCTCGAGACGTTTCCCGTCGCCGCTCCCGGGCCGGCGGGCAGAATCGGAAACTGCGCAGTCACCGGAATCGCGATCAGCAGGAGCGGGAGGAGAATCACCAGGGTCGGGCGCGGGAGCATGAGGGAGTTAAGAGCCATGCGCCGCGTCACATTCCAAAATTTGAGAGGTAGGCGAAGCTTTCCAGGACGAAGTGGGGTCACATCTTCGATTTCACTGGGACCGCAGCGGTCAGAGTTTGGGTTTCGCGCGGCAAGGTCGTCGCCGACGTGGTGGTGATCACCGACTTCCGCTGAGCCGGGCCAGGGGCGAGCCTCCCCCCTTGATCTCCCCCGTGAATACGCGGTGCGAATCCGAATCACGCGATCATGCTCGGTGAAGGCGGAAGAGGTTGAACGACGACATTCAACCCGTCGCGGTGCCGGTCAGCTGATCCGCACGGGCGCGGCCCGGCCCATCCTCTGGGCCAGCGCTTTCCATCGCGGGTGATTTCGAAGGGACATGTAAACGGGAAGATAGATCCGCCCCCAGACGAGCGCGTTGCGCTCTTCGCGCGCCTGTTCGAGCGCGTCGAGGGCCGCATCTGATTCACCGAGGGCGGTGAGCACCGTCGCGATATCGAGGGAAGCGACGAAGCTCTTCTGGCGGCGCTGCTCCAGAAGTTCGTCGACGATCTGCTCGGCTCTCGAGCGCTCACCGGCGGCTGCGAGCGATCCGCCGAGCAGACCTAGATAAAGCGACGAGAGCCGCCGCGAGTTCTCGACCAGACGTTCGAAGATGGCGATCGATTCGCTGTGCTTACCGAGGAAGCGGAGCGCGATGCCGCGTGTCCAGAGGGGGTATGCCGCGTCCGGGTCGAGCTCCAGCGCCTTCGCCAGAATCCGTTCGGCACTCGAGTAATCTCCCGTCATCAGGAATGCCGCGGCCGACGATGTACGGACGTTGGTGTGATACGGCTCGAGCTCGATCCCCTGACCCGTGGCGGCGAGTGCCTCGCTGGTCCGTCCCTGCAGACCGAGGCAGAGCCCGAGCCAGTTCCACCCTTCTGCCGATTTTGGATTCAGTTCGATGGCTTTCCTGCAGAGCGCTTCCTCCCGCGCCGTGTTCCAGCCGTAGTAGAGTTCGAGAATTGCCCGAGAGAGAGGAATGGCAGCGGAGTCAGGAGCGATGCGCTCGGCCTCATCGACCGCCGCGCCTGCACGTGCCCACGCCTCCCACGTCGAAACTCCTCCGTAGAAACCGCGGATGGCCCAACCGTCTGCGAGCGCGGTGTGAGCGTCGACGAATGCGGCATCGTGCTCGATAGCCGACTGAAATTCATTGATCGCTTCGGCGGTGTGACGGTGGGCGAGCAAAAAGCGTCCCTTCAGGTACCTGTCGTATGCCTCGACATTCTGGGTCTTTCCGGCGCCAGCGGTGCCGCTCGGTTCGTTGACGCCGAGCTTGAAGGTCGATGCAATGGCCTGCGCGATCTCGTCCTGGACGGCGAAGACGTCCGCAATCTCACGGTCCCAGCGCTCGGACCAAACCTGAAAACCGCTCTCGACGTTGATCAGTTGCGCGGAAACCCGAAGGCGGGAGTCGACCTGACGGACACTTCCTTCCATCACCATGGCCACGCCGAGCTCGCGTCCGATCTTCCGAACGTCATCCTGGCGCCCCTTGAATGCGAATGACGAAGTACGCGCTGCAACGTGCAATGTCGCGATGTTGGAGATGGAGTTGATGATCTCCTCGGTCATCCCGTCGGTGAAGTACTCGGTCTCCACGCTCGCCCCGATGTTCCGAAACGGAAGTACGGCGAGCGAGCGCTCGGCCACTCGCTGTGAGTCCGAGGGCTGCGGCGTTGAGCGTGGCGCCGCGTCGCCGCCGGAGGTCGAACTGCCGCGGATCGTAAGGCGCAAAGCGAACGCGAGGTCGCCGGCCGAGTGGAATCGTTCCTCGCAATCTTTCTCGAGGCAGTGGGCGAGAATCTCTTCGACCTCCGCCGGAACGGCTCTTCCGCATTCAATCAGCGGCTTCGGTTCCTCGCGGAGGATGGCGACGATCGTTTCTGTGGGCGTCTTCCGTGCGAACGCCCGCCGCCCGGCCAAAATCTCGTAGAACACCACGCCGAAGGAGAAGATGTCGGAGCGATGGTCGGAACTTTCGCCCCGAGCCTGTTCGGGAGATTGGTAGCCGACCGTACCGACGATCGCCCCCGGGTAGGTCTGCGCGATCGTGCTCTCCTCGAAGCTTCTCGGAGCGCCTGTGCCATCGTGACGCGCCAGGCCGAAGTCGAGAATCTTCACCAGGCCGTCGCGTGTGACGAAAATATTATCCGGCTTCAGATCGCGGTGAATGATTCCCCGTTGGTGCGCGGCCGCCAGTCCCTGAGCGATCTGATGGGCCCACTCGAGAGCGCGGCCCAGCGGAATGTCACTTTGACGAATGCGCTCGCGCAGTGTGGCCCCTTCGAGCAGTTCCATCACGGCGAACAGCACGCCCCCCTCGTTTCCGAAATCGTGAATGGCGAGAATGTTCGGGTGAGAGAGCGCGGCTACGGCCCGGGCTTCGCGCTCGAATCGCGCCAGCGCGGTCGGCGTCTCCGCCGTCACTTCCGGAAGGACCTTGATGGCGACGTCGCGCTGAAGACGCTGATCGCGCGCGCGCCAAACCTCTCCCATACCCCCGGCGCCGATCGGAGCGACGATCTCGTAGGGCCCGAGACGAGTTCCGATCGCCACCATTTCTCTCGATTGTAGCGTCATCCGGTTTCCGAGTGACACTGAAACTTTTCCCGCCGGATGACGAACTCGTGCGTGGTGGCGCTCTTTCCGACGGGTCGATTCAGGCGGAGCCGCGTCCCCGCCACCCTTGCTTCAGCGCTTCCCTCGCCTCGCGTTCCAGCTCGGGGGTCAGTTCCGCCGAGCGAGGCGGCAGATCGGTCTCGCCCCGTTCATCCCACGGGGCGGCGGCTTTCCAGCCGCCGCCTGTCCCCGAAAAACACTCCCCCGGGCCACGACTGAGTCCACGCCTCCCCCCCTCAGCGTTCTTCGCTGTTCGCCGGCGCGGCGAAGAGAGCCTCCTCTGCCCCGATCGTGAAGAGAACCGCCTCTTCCCCATGCTCATCGATCTGCCCCTGCAGGTGGGCGACGAGCTTTTCGCGCCGCTCGAGAAGAGCGTCGATCTCCCGCTCGCCCATGTAGGGTGCGAGCGTCGCGGCGATCTCCTCCGGATCCGCAGTCCGGATGGCGTCCCACAGGCGACGTTCGCAGCGTTTGATACTGGCCGCATCGCTCAGCTCGCGATCGCGCCCGAATGCGCGGGTGTGATCGATCCACCACATGCGGCCGACGGAGTCGACGAGCATGTTGAACACGTGACGGTCGATGTTTGCGATGAGCGCATCGAACACCCGCATGCTGTCGAGGTGCCTCTGCCACAACTCCGGGTCGGCTGGTTTGTCCAGGTCTTGAGGATGCCAGCCGGTGCGCGCCTTCTCGATCCAGAGCTGCAGGGAGCCGTCGGCCTTTTTCATCCTCCAGGGAACCGTTGGAGGGACGCGGTCGACCTCGAGGAGAACGGCGAGCTCGTAGGCAGCGATCTCGGACTTCCAGCTGTCGCGGAGGAACTCGGTGAGATCGCCCGACTCCCACCGCTCGTTCTCCCCTTCCCGGTGCACCGAGCGAAAAACGGCCCGCGCGCGCACTCCTCCGTTCTCGACCAGGAGCCGCTGCGGCTTCGTAACACCTCCGAGGCGCTTGCGGTCGGTCTTCTTGAGCTTCGAGCTCCGGAGAAACTCGCTCACCTCGGCGAAGGTCGCGAAGGGGAGAATCGACTCGTCGGGCCCCCGCCAGACCATGCGCCGAGGCTCCTCGAGCCGCTCCGGCGCGGTCAAAGCCTGTGCGTCGAGCCAAACCGCCAGGGGCATCGCGGCCGCCAGCTGCAACTCGAGCTTCCGTCTCGATCGGCTCTCAATGGTTGAGGAGTCGCCGGCTGAATCGAGAGCGACCCGGCCGTTCTCGTAGATGGCAGTGACGTCGTCGCCTCGGATCTCGAGAGCGGAGGGGCGGCCGTTCTCCACATAGCCGCGCAGCATGCCGGTGTCGATCATGAAGACGCGGCCACCGAACCTCGGAAGGATGTTGCTCGGGTCGGGAGGGATCGTGTGGCCGACGACGATGCGCCTCGCGCCGAGATGCTGGAGCACAGCCTCGATCTTCTCCTCCCCTTCCTGGTCGCTCCACTCGCCATATCCCCGGAACCAGAGCGGCCCGAAGGCGTCGTAGAGCATCCACTGGTAGATCGCGCCGTATGCCGTGACGACGCGGCGGAGGTCCTCCGACGCCTCGTCGAGCAGCTTTGCTTCCGCGTCGACGACGGCGTGAACTTCCTTCTGGCTGAAGAACGGAAGAATGAGTCCCTGATCGACGAGGTAGCTGCGGACCCGGTCGACCCCGTCGATCTCGGCGCGGATCCGCGAGTTGAGCAGCTCGATCCCCAACTCGGCAGCCTCGGGGGTGAGTCCTCCGTGAACGAAGACGGTGTCCCCGATCTTCGCGATCGCCGACTTCGATCTGAGCCAGCGGCCGTACTTTCCCTGGGCGGAGATCGCCTCCTGGTACTCGAGGTATCCGGGCGGACGCTCTTTCATCCACTCGCTCTCGGTGAGCACTTTCAGCGCACCTTCGCCGTAGCGCTCGGCCAGCCGCTCGTGGATTTCCACGTAATCGCGCCAGGCTGCCTCGCGCCGCTTCTGAGAGCGCCCATCCGCGAATGCGGCGAGCGATTCGTTGCTGACGTAGGGGAGGTCGTATGCGAGGTTGATCGCCTCGTGATTTCCGAGAAGGACGACGACGCGGCCGCGCCGCCGGGAGGCTTCTCTCTCGAGCTTCATGAGAAGGTCGAGGACACGGCGAACGTCGGGGCCGCGGTCGAAGAAGTCGCCGGTGATGACGAGGGTCGCTCTTCCGCCGCTCCATCTGGCTTTCGAATCGACCAGACCGGCCGCTTCGAGGATCGCGACGAGATTGTCGTAGTCCCCGTGAATGTCGCCGACGGCGACCACGCGGTCTGCGCCGCGCATGTCGCCGGTGGAGGCGCATGCAGCGACGAAGAGGAGCGTTGCGAGGACGAGCGCCAGGCGGAGCACGCCGCCCACCGTGGGGAACCGAAGCATCAGCGACCCCTTTCCACCGTCTCGTCTCCGATCCTCTGGATCAGGTGACGAAACAAGGACTTCACCATCTCGATGTTGTTCGACAGTAGATCGAAGAAATCCTCCGCCTGGATCTCGAGGACGAGCGTCTCGGCGCGCGAGCTGGCGGCCGTCGAGTGGAGCCGGCCGCTGAGGAGATCGAGAAGACCGAGCGACTGCAGCGGGCCAAACGTCTCGGTCCGGCCGCTGTGATCCCGCACCTCGACTTCTCCTCGAACGATGCAGAACAGCTTCTCCGCCGGATCGCGCTCGCGGAAGAGCTCTTCGCCCGGGGGGACGTGGCGTTCCTTCGCGATCGCCGCGATGCGCAGAACCTCTTCCGCGGTACAGGCGGCGAAGTAGTCGACACTCTGTAGGACGACGACGGTTTCGATCCGTGCCAGTTCAGGCAAGTTACGCTCCTCCGGTTCACACGGCTGCGGTAAGGTCGATTTTCCTGCTGATCCACTCAGCGGTTTCCCGCGCGAGAGGCTCGGCATTTTCGCTGGTTCTGATCTTCTGCACGCTCGGATAGAGACGGCCATGACGGGTCGAGTAAATCTCGAAGAGAGCCGCGGCTCCGAACCCGGCGCCGTCGCCCGCTTCGTCGAGTGCTTCCTCCACGAGTCCGGCGAGTAGATCGGTGCGCGAGCTGACGGTGATGCCGAACAGCGCACGCGCCGCTTCGAGCTTCTCGCCGAGCGGGCGTTCGTCGATCACCGGCAGGACGACGCGCCGGATCGCGGGATCGAGAACGTTGTCGAGATACTCGACGGCGAGACGTTGCGCGCCCGCGCCGCCGGCCGTGAGGGCGCGCTGCGCGTCCGTGACGCAGCGGCGTTCGTAGAGGAGCAGAAGCAGGCCGAATAGGTTTTTCATCGACCCGGTCATCCGCTCAGCCAGCAGCTGCTCCAGGAGGGACGGGTGATACCGCTCCCCGTCCCAAGCAACGAACGGTGCGGCGAAGCGGGCGCGCTCGAGCGTGCCGAGAGCCGCCAGCCCGCTCAACGCGCGAAAGTAGCTGGCACACTGAGAGTTGACTGCATCAACGAGTGCTGCGCGGTGATCGGCGATCGTCCCGCCGCTGCCTGAAACGCTGCCCAGTCCCTCGATGAGCTTCCGGACCAGGAACGGATCACGGGCCTCCCGGAGCGACGCCGCCAACGCGGAGATGGCGCCGGCTCCTCCAATCATCGCGATCGTCCTGGGGAGCGCCCGACGGACCCAGAGGCGTTCGTCGGGACTGTTCATGAAGTGAAGCAGCGCTGGGATCACCGGCTCTCCAAAGGCGATGAGCGCGTTCCGGGCGTCGTGCTTGAGCCGCCTGTCGTCGAGAAGCGAGATCAGCGCCGGAGTCCAGAGCGGGTTCGCGCCGGAGCGCGAGACGCAGCGTGCAGCCGCTGCGATCGCTTCACGCACGACCTCGCGGTCGCGATCGGAGAGGAGCAGGACGAGCGCCTCCCCCGCGTCCCATTGCTGCAGGTGACCGATGGCCTTCGCCGCTTCGGCGCGCCACGCGGCGTTCTCGCTCTCCATCAGATGATTCAGCGCCACCGCGGCGCGTTCGCGGTGGCTCTCGTCTCCCTCGTTGGCGAGTGCGACGACGGCCGCGGATACCAGGCCGGGATCGCCGCTGTCGAGCAGGGGGAGCATCATCTCGACCGAGTCGCGGTTGCGCAGGATGGCGAGCGTTCTGACCGCCTCGGCCCTGACGCTGAGGTCCTCGTCGGCAAGACAGCGCTCGACCAGGTTCGCGGCGTCGCGGCGCATGGCAGCCGCCATCGCCTCCAGCGTGGCGCGGCGGACACCGGGGTCGTCGTGGTAGAGAAGCAGCGGCGGGACCAGCTTCGCCCGGTCGTGCTTCCGGAGAAGGTGAATCGACTGGACGACCTGCCGCGGCTCGGACCGCCCCAGCGACTGTACGACGAGCTCGAGAGCGGTCGCGTCGGTCAGGTCGATCGAATCGAGGCCGCCCCCGCCGTGCCGGAGCCCGGACCGGAACGATTCGACGTACTGATGGCGGGTCGCTACGGTCGAGGCCAGCCAGATCGCGATGAGCGCGAGAGAAATCCAGCCGGCCTGGGGAGCGGTCATGATCCCGAACGTCACGGGAAGGAGGAGGAGAGCGGCGATCCCCTTGGCGCCGCGCTGCACGAAGACATCGATGAACGCCTTGGCCCTCACGCGCGAACGCGACGGAATCGGCAGAAACAGCAGCTCGCGCGTCGCCTGGTCGACCGAATAACGGAAGCCGTTCTCGCCCGTCTTCAGGACGAGCGCCGCGGCGAGAATCATCTCCGGAAAACCGATCGAGGCGACGATCAGGGCGAGCGTCCCGATCCCCATCGATACCGGAAGGACGCGCATGGCGAAACCGACGCCGAGCGTCCGGTGAATCCGTGCGGTGAATACGAGCTGAAACAGGAGTGCGGCGATGCCGACGATGCTGTAGAAGTTCCCGAAAAACGAGGTGCGCTGGTCGAGCGACGTGGTCGACTCCTGCACCGCCCAGTTGAACTGCAGATCGACGACCTGCGCGACGACGACGGTGAGGACCATGATGGTGGCGACCCATCGTAGGTGCGCCGACTGCCGAAGGATCTCGAAGCCACCCTTCGCCTTGTCGAGGCGCGCGAGCCCGGAGGCTCCGGCGACCGTCGAATCGTCGCCGGGTCGGATGCGCCGCGACAGCCAGATGAGTGCGACGACGAGCAGCAGGAGCGCGGCCGCGACGAGCAACGCATAGCGGGTCCCGATCAGCTTCGTCGCCAACTTCGCAACCTGGCCGCCGACGATCCCTCCCAGGAGTCCCCCCGCTCCGACGAAGGCGAACAGCCGCTTCGCCTGGCGCGGGTCGAACAGGTGATTCGCGAACGACCAGAACTGGCTCACCAGCATCACGATGGCGATGGAGATCCAGACGTAGAAGGCGAACGGAACCCAGCGCCACGGGAACTCGAAGAGCCACCAGAAGAGAGCCATCGACAGCGCCACGAGGGTGCAGGTCGAAATGATGAGCGTCTCGCGCTTCATCCGGTCGGCGAACCCGCTGTAGACCCGGAGGAAGGGGTACGAGATCGCGGCGACGAAGAGGTAGACCCAGGGGAGCTGCTCCGCGCCGAGTCCGGAGATGAAAGCCGACTGCCGGACGCTCTTGGTGGCGTACTGGAAGGTGATGATCAGAAAGAAGGTCAGGAAAAGCAGGGCCGCAGGGCCGGCCTCCCCGGCCCGGAATGCGATCCCGACCCGGCCCAACGCCCGGCGCAACAACGTCGCGCCCCGGCCGTTCAGCGTCCGTTCGGGTTCAGCGCTCATTTGGAGAAGGAAGAATTGTAAATCAAAAGCAGGGGCCAGGGACCAGGGACCAGGGATCAGGGGCCAGGGAAGGGATTGAGGATCTCCAGCGCCTCGATCCGAAAGCCGGATTGGAGATCTTCCGAGTAGAGCGTGCGACACCCCGCGAGGAGCGCCGCGCGCACGATGAGGGCGTCCCAGAGCGAAAAGCCGTGGAGACGATGGAGGTCGATCGCTCCGAGGATATCGGCTGGCTGCAGCGTGACGACGTCGAACCGCGAGTAGAGCTCGACCCGGCGGCGCGCGTCCACGGCGTCGATTCCCAGCTTTCGCGTCGCTGCCACGAAGTATTCGGCGAGCACCTGAGTGGAGAGCCGCCCCGTTTTCTCGCGGATGAGCTGCCGGATCAGATCCTGAGCGCGGGACTGTTTCGCCGGATCGCGCCGATCGTCGGCGTACACGAGGATGTTCGTGTCAACGAATGCCGGAGCGGGCATGAAGCTCCTCGCGAGTCCACACGCGGCCGCCGGAATCGCCAGCGCTTCGGGTCCAGAGGTCCTCGAGCTCCGCGAGCACCTCATTGGGAGAAAGATCGGCGGCCATCTCCTGGAGATAGTCTCGGATCAGTTGATTCACGGACGTCCCCCGTTGCGCGGCCAGCTCGCGGGCGCGCGCAAGGACCTCTTCATCAATGGACAACGTCACATTCATGAACACAACATAAGTGCGCACGTATTAAGTGTCAACCTGAACGGCAACCTGGGGAACTGGCGTGCGAGCATCGGTGCCGTGAATATGGATGAGGCCCTGCTCCTGACGTCAAGTCGCGCGCGGCACGGGAGGCGCCGCGTTGGTCCCCGGGTCGATCCCGCGTGCCTTTGCGAGGAGCACCATCATCCCGAGGACCGGGTCCTTCGACCCAGCCTGCCGCACGAGCTCCCAGCGTTCCGGGGGCGCTGACGCGCGGGTGACAGAGTGCCGGGGAAGGGCGGATTGCTCAAGGAGCGGGGAGTCCGGTCCGCGAGACCGCGTTTCTGCTTTTCCGGACCTGAAACCTGCTTTCGCCGACGGTTGCCGCTCGAAACGGTGGCCGGTATGCTGCGCCGATCATGGCAAAAAAAGCACGAGATATCGAAAAGACTTACCCGCGGCGGGAGTTCGTCGCGAAGCTGCGGCGCCTCGCTGATGCGCTGGAGAGTGAAAGCGGATTCGTGATCCAGGTGGCGGGCGAGCGGCTGCGAATTCCGGCAGACGCAAAGTTCAACATCGAGCACGAGCGCGCCGGCGGGGAGCACGAGCTGGAGTTTCAAATGCGCTGGAGCGACTGAGCGCGTCGAGATCGGGGTCATCGTGCATGTGTACCCGCACGCTTCACGAAGCCGCGGTTGATG
>JBHEPS010000087.1:6501-10576 GCA_046260175.1 Thermoanaerobaculia bacterium | reverse complement strand
TTCTGGCACCGCTCCGCGGTGCAGAGCCTTCCGTCGAGTTGCCCGTTGCGCGCTCCACGGCGGCGTAGACCTCGCGAATGGGAACGTTCTTCTGGCGGGCGATCTCGGCGCAGGACTCGTATTCGGGGGCGATGCGCGTCCTTCCCTCGTGGACCGTTTTCTTGCAGCGGACCTCTCCGAGGGGGGTCTCGATCGTGACGGGCTCGCGCTCGAGCTCGAGGCGCTCCATGGTCTGGAAGCGGACGCCGATGGTGGTCGTCTCGCGGAAGATCACGGCTGCGATCGCGTCGCGCAGCTCGGGGCGGCAGAGGACCGTGACGAGCGTGCCGGGGCGGCTCTTTTTCATCTGCACCGCCTGGAACATCACCTCGAGCGCTCCCGCCTCATACAGGCGTTCCATCGTGAACCCCAGCACCTCGGCGGTCGTGTCGTCCACCTGGAACTCGATCGAGACGATCGTCGCTCCATCCGACTTCGACGCGCTCTCACCCACGATTGCGCGTACGGCGTTGGCGAAGCGGGCCACCTGGCGCGTGCCGAGGCCGTAACCGACTTTTTCGAGCGTCATCGGGGGGATAGGGCCGTAGGACTCGGCGTACTCCGCGAGGATCAACGCTCCGGTGGGCGTGCAGAACTCTCCCTCCAGGTCGAGCTGGAAGAAGGGGACACCTCGGAGCAGTTCCGCGGTGGCCGGCGCGGGAATTGGGATCGACCCGTGTCGCGAGTCGACGCGGCCGCTTCCGACGTGAACCGGGGAGGCGGTGATCCGATCGGGGGCGAGCTCGTGAATCGCAACGGCAGCGCCGACGATGTCGACGATCGAATCGATCGCCCCGACTTCATGCAGGTGGACTTTCTCTACCGGCATGGCGTGGACTTTAGCCTCCGCCTCGCAGATTCGGCGGAACATCGAGAGCGCCCTCCGCTCGACCTCGGGATCGAGCCCCCGCCCACGGACCAGGGTCTCGAGATCCTCCAGGTTGCGGTGCGCCCGCGACTCGTCCGGATGGATGCCCACGTGAAACCGCGTCCCCGAGACCCCGGCGCGGACGTCGCGCGTGACCTCGATCGAATAGCCGTCGAACGGGAGCTTCGCGATCTCGGCGCGGACGCGCTCCGGATCGACCCCTGCGTCGATGAGGGCGGCGATCGTCATGTCGCCGGCGATCCCGGCGGTGCAGTCGAGGTGAAGGAGGCGCATCAGCAGGATTCTATAGAAGACAAGGCCGAAGAATGACACAAAGCCAGAAGCCAGACGTGAAACCAAGCCAGAAGCCAGAAGCCAGAAGTCAGAAGAAAAGGCGAAGCCAGAAGCTGAAAGCTAGAAGCTAGAAGAAAAGTCAAGAGCCGGCCACTGGTCCCGTCATCTGAGGGAGCACATGGCAAGTAAGGCTGTTTTCAGGCCGCTTTTGCTTTTGATCTTTCTTCTGGCTTCTGGCTTCTGTTTTCTGACTTCGCCTTTTCTTCTGCCTTCTGGCTTCTGGTTTCTGGCTTTATTAGTTCTACACTTCCCTGTCGTGAAGCCCAACCGCAGCGAGGCGATCATCCTGAACACCTTTCCCGCGCGGGAGCGGGACAAGCTGGTGGTGTTTCTGACGCCGGACCATGGAAAGCTGAAGGGGTGGGCGTACGGGGCGCGGTCGATGAAGACGCGGTTCGGGGCGTCGCTCGAGCCGCTGGCGAAGGTGCACATCACGTGGATGGAGAAGGAGACCGAGGAGGTGGTGCGGATCGAGAGCATCGACCTGATCCGGTCGCTCTTTCCGGTGCAGCAGAAGCTGCTGCCGAGCCTCGCAGCGACGTACCTCGCCGAGCACGCCGACACGTTCGCCCTTCCGTCGGACCCGAACGAGCTGCTCTACCGCCTCCTGGACCGCGCGTGCGAGGCGTTGCTGGCGGGGCTGCCCGCGGAGCCGGTCGTCGGGTGGTTCGAGCTGTGGATCCTGAGGCTCGCCGGTATTTTTCCCTCGATCCGCCAGTGCGCCGACTGCCAGCGCCCGGCCGGGCAGCCGCTCCGGTGGGACGAGGAGCACGAAGTGTTCCTCTGCGGCGAGTGTGGAACGTCGGCGACGCGCGTGGTGCCGAACGACGTGGCGGACGCATTCGCGCTCGTCTTCCGCTCGCCGGTGGAGGCGTTCGCGGCGGAGCCCCTCAGCCGGGAGGTCCTGTTCGAGCTGCGCGCCTTCGCGCGTCACCTCCGGCGGAACTTTCTCGGGTACGAGCTGAAATCGCACGATCTGCTGCAGGCGCTCATGTGAATGAGTGCCAGAGGATCCTTTTTCTCTGCCTCGAGAGCCCTCGGCTCCCGCGACGGGCCCGAATATGGCAATGAACCCCGGGTGCGGTTAGGCTGATGCCTGCACGCCGCCCTCCGAGCCCCTCCATGACCAATGAGCCCCTCTACATCCACCCGGCCGAAGCGCGACGGCGTTTCGAGGAGTTCGCCCGGCGGGAGATCAACGAGGTGAATTTGTCGGAGGGTGCGCTGCTGGTCGCGCTCGAGGAATCGTCGCAGCTGGATCTGGACGCGTGCCTGAAGACGCTCGACGATTTGTCGGAGAGGGTTGCGGCTCGGATGGCGATGGGGGAGCCGGCCATATTCCTGCTGGGTCATCTCCATCACGAGCTGTTCGACGTGGAGGGATTCACGGGAAACACGATCGCCTACGACGACGTGAGGAACTCCTATCTGAACGAAGTGATCGCTTCGAAGAGAGGGCTTCCGATCACGCTGTCGATCATCTTCATGCACGTGGCGCAGAGGGTCGGTCTCGACGTCCACGGCGTTGGCCTGCCTGGGCATTACATCGTGCGGGTGCAGTTTCCGCTCAGCGAGGTTTACGTCGATCCCTTCTACGGAGGGCGGACGCTGACGGTGCGCGAGATCGACGCGATGCTCGCCGAGATGAGCGGGGGAGAGATCCGTCTGCGGCCGCATTTCCTTCGCCGGTGGACAGGCCGGGAGACGCTGATCCGCCTTCTCGCCAATCTTCAGAACGCCCACACGCGCGCCGGTGACAAGCGCAAAGCCTTGAGCGCCGAAGAGCGAATCGCCATACTGAGCCGCTATGCGCCGTCGATGTCGGCCGAGCCCGTCTGATCGCCGCCAGGAGGAGTCATGGGAACCCGTACCCCGAAGCCGAAGCAGAAGAAGAGCTCCGTCAGGAGCATGCCTTCCGCTCCCAAGTCGAAGAAGAACCCCGAGAAGACCTCGACCTTTCTGAAGGGGAACCGGATCTATCCCGACGCGATCGAAAAGGGAGCGAAGGTCGCCGATCTGATCGACAACGCGTTCACCTCGTACAACGCAGGGCGGCTGCGCGAAGCCTGCCGGCTGATGAATGAGAAGATGCTGGCGGACGACTGCACGGTCGGGATGTCCTTGAGCGGGGCGCTGACTCCAACGGGGATGGGCAAATCGATCCTCATCCCCATGATCCAGGCCGGCTTCATCGACTGGATGATCTCGACGGGGGCGAACCTCTACCACGACGTTCACTTCGGCATCGGGCTCAAGCTCCATCACGGATCCCCGCACCTGGACGACACGAAGCTCCGCGCGGAGGGCGTCGTCCGCATCTACGACATCCTGTTCGACTATCACGTCCTGCTCGATACCGACCGCTTCTTCCGCTCGGTCCTCTCGCAGCCCGAGTTCAGCGGGCCGATGTCGAGCGCCGAGTTTCACAACCGCGTCGGCAAGTACGTTCACGAGACCGAGAAGAAACTCGGAATCGGGACGGTGTCGCTTCTCTCGGCGGCCTACCAGTACGACGTGCCCATCTACACCTCCTCGCCGGGCGACTCGTCGATCGGGATGAACGTCGCCGGCCTGCAGCTCGCCGGTTCGACCCTATCCTTCGACGTCTCGGCCGACGTGAACGAGACCGCCTCGATCGTCCTCGACGCGAAGAAGGGGGGAGGGAAGTCGGGCGTGCTTCTCATCGGCGGAGGAAGCCCGAAGAACTTCATGCTGCAGACCGAGCCGCAGATCCAGGAGGTGCTGATGATCGAGGAGGAGGGGCACGACTACTTCCTCCAGATCACGGACGCCCGCCCCGACACGGGCGGCCTT
>JBHEPS010000087.1:0-6199 GCA_046260175.1 Thermoanaerobaculia bacterium | reverse complement strand
TTAGCCCCTAGCCCCTGCTTCTGTCCCCTAGCCCCTTGCCTCTTGGACGTTTTCCGCCTTGACAATCCCCCCGCCCCCCCTTACTCTTCCCCTCCTGATGAACGGCAGCAGCTACGTCCCGACTCTGCATCACGGCTGGTGGCATCACCGGTCCTAGGGGACGCCTGCATCCGGCGCCCCCCTGCGATGGGAAGGGCGCTTCGGCCAACAACTGATCCGAAACGAAATCGAAGCCCTTTCCCCCCGACCGGGAAGGGGCTTTTGGTTTTTCAGGACGGATCATGGCGAAAACAGTAATCAGCATCTACGAAAAGAGCCAGGCGGAGGCGCTGGAGACCGTGGGGTCGGCGGCCGGCGCGGACATGCTCGAGATCCGCGTCGACGGCTTCTCTTCCGTGGGCGGCCCGGTCGACTTCGCCGCCTTCCGTTCGCGGGCGCGTTTGCCGTTGATCTACACGCGCCGCGGCGCGGGATTCGATCCGGGGGAAGCCTCCCGCGCGCTCGAGGCCGGATTCGAGTTCGTCGACATCGAGCTCGACCGCTCTTTCGAACCCGCCAGCCTCGCCGCTTTCGCCTCCCGCGCCATCCTCTCCTTTCATGATTTCGAATCGACGCCCGAGCTTGCGTCCCTGCTGACGCGGATGAAGACTTTCGGCGCCGCCGCGATCAAGATCGCGGTGACCCCACGCAGGTTCGATGACAACCTGAAGATTCTCCGGGCGCTGAAGGATGCGCGCGGGGAGGGCGTGACGCTCTTCGGAATGGGCTCGCGCGGGCTCTACAGCCGCATCCTCGCGCCCTATTACGGCAGCGCGCTCTCGTTCGTTTCCGCCCGGGACGAGGCGGCGGCCGCTCCGGGGCAGTTCACCAGCGAGCGGGCGCGCGAGATCTGGGGGCGCGGGGAACTGACCGAGCCGGAGGCGATCTTCGCAGTGGCCGGCAACCCGGCGGCTCACTCCCTCTCGCCGGTGATTCACAACGCGAAGTTCCGCCGCGCCAAGGTGAGCGCGGCCTACACGATTGCCGAGGTCGAAAGGCTTGACGAGGTGGGGTCGAGGCTCATCGAGGGAGACCCTCTCGCGCCGCGGGGGCTGAGCATCACGGCGCCGTTCAAGATCGACGCGCTCGAGATGGCCCGGCGGAACGAAGCGGCCATCTCGGCCCGGGCGCTTCGCTGCGGCGCGGTCAACACGCTCGTCCGCCTCCCCGACGGGCGTCTGCTCGCCGACAACTCCGATGTCGAAGGGATCGCGGCGGGGCTCGGGACGCGCCGGGGTGGACGCGCCGCCATCGTCGGGACCGGCGGCACGGCTCGGGCCGCGCTCGTGGCGTTGCGGCTGGCGGATTTCGACGTCTCGATTTACGGCCGTTCGCTCGAGGAGATCGAGGCCGAGGCCAACGCAGAAGGCGCCTCGCTCCGGCCGCTCGAGCGGCTGGAGCGTTTCGACGGAGAAGTGCTCGTCGACACGACGAGCGCCGGCGCGCTCGTGCCGTATCCCCCCTCGATTGCCCGTCCCGGGAATCTGGTCATCGACGCCGCCTACTCCCCCGAGCGGTCGGACCGTCTGGAGGATCTCGTCCGCGAGGGCGTGGGAGTCTTCGGCGGCACGGCCGTCCTGGAGGCGCAGGCGGCTTCCCAGTCACGCCTTTTCATGCAGGCTCTCGGCAGGAGGAACGGATGACGACGATCTCGACTCTCGTCTCGTATCCGGTGGGCGTCCGGGCGCTGCTCGTGGCGGAAGCGGCGATCCGGCGCCGGATGGAGGGCCGCGTCGTCGAGGCGCTCGAATCCGCCGAGTACGCGGAGATCATTCTCCCGATCGTCGATTTCGTCGATCCCTACGGTCCGGCGCTTCGCGAGAAGTCGCTCCGCCAGGCGTACCGGTTCACCGACCGCGAGGGGGAACTGATCGCGATCCGCGCGGACTTCACTCCGATGGTCGCCAGGGCCCTGGCCCCCGTCATCGACCCCTGCGAGCTTCCGCTTCGAATCTTTTACCGGGGAGACGTGATCCGCTGCGAGCGCAGCCGCCTCGGTGCAAGCCGCGAGTTCTTCCAGATCGGAGCGGAGCTCGTCGGAGATCCGTCGATCGACGCCGATGCCGAAATCGTCCAGCTCGCCGCCGAGAGCGTGCGCGCCTGCGGGAGCGAGCCGGTCGTCGCCATCGTCGACACGAGCATCGCGCGGGATCTCATCGAGGAGGTCGCTCCGGCACCCGCCGATCGCCCTTCCCTGCTCGAGGCGCTCGCACAGCGACGTCCCGGGTCGCTTCGCTCGTGCGATGGAAAGGCCGGTGCGCTGCTCGCGCGGATGGCCGAAGGAGACATCTCTCTCGATGAGCTGAAGGAGTTCGAGCCGACGCGGGGGGCCGCCGAGCGTCTGGAGGTCATCGAAGGCCGGCTGCAGGACGCCGGCATTCGCGCGATCCTCAATCTCGACGAGGTGGAGGTCGATGCCGGCTACTACACCGGCATTTCGTTCCGCGTTTTCGTCGAGGACCGCAACGCCCCCGTGGCGAGCGGCGGGCGTTACGACGGCCTCTATCGCGACTTCGGCCGCGACGTGCCGGCCGTCGGTTTCACCCTCAGTCTCGATTACCTGGAGGAGCGATGAGAGGCCGGAAGCTGAGAATCGCGATCCCGAAGGGGCGCCTTCTGCGTGGAACGCTGGAGCGTTTCGAGGCGGCAGGAGCCGTGGTTCCTACGACGGAGGATCTGGCGAGCCGCCGGCTCGTGTTCGACCGCGACGGGATCGAGTGGATCCTGGTGAAAGATGGCGACGTCCCCGTCTACGTCGAGCACGGTGCGGCCGACGCGGGTGTGGTCGGGCTCGACCAGGTGCTCGAGCACGAGGCCGACGTGCTGCGCCCGGTGGAGCTGGGTTTCGGTCGCTGCGCGCTGATGCTGATCGCGGCGCCGGGCGCGCCTCCGCTCGGAGCCCGTCCGGGTGCTGCGCTGGCGACGAAGTATCCCAACATCGCGCGCGGCTTTCTCGAGCGGCGGTCGATTCACCTCGAGATCGTTCCGCTTCAGGGCTCGGTCGAGCTCGCGTCCGTTCTCGGCCTGGCCCCCTGGATCATCGACCTCGTCGAAACGGGAGAGACGATCCGGGTCCACGGGCTTCAGCCGCTGGAGACGGTCGTGGAAGTTTCGCCTCAGCTCATCGTGAACAAATCATCCTGGCGGATGGACCGCGCGGGGCTCCGGTCGCTGGTCGACCGGGTGGCGCGCGCATCGACGGAGGTAGCGGTTTGAGAATCGTCAAGTATCCCGGCGGCGCGTTCGAGCGCTGGAGCGAGCGCCTCGAAAAGGGGAGGGCCGGCGACGACCGGAAGATCCGGCGCACGGTCGAGAAGCTCGTGGGCGAAGTGCGGCGTGAAGGTGATGCTGCCGTCTCGCGCCATCTCGCCTCGCTCGATCAGGTTCGGATCGATCCCGAGGAGATTCGGATCTCGGCGAAGATGGCCCCGATCGCCGACCCGATTCGCCGGGCGATCGATCAGGCGATCGAGCAGGTGCAGGCATTCCACCGCAGGCAGGCCATCGACGGATTCGAGATCCAGAGCGAGGGAGTCTCGCTTCGCCACAGGGTCCGCCCGCTGAGCCGCGTCGGGATCTACGTCCCGGGAGGGCGCGCGGTCTACCTCTCGACGCTGATCATGTGCGCGATCCCGGCGCGGATCGCCGGCGTGAAAGAGCTCGCCGTGGCGACGACGCCGTCCGCGGCCGCTCACCCGGAGCTCCTCTACACCGCGTCGCTTCTCGGGGTGACCGACATCTACCGCGCGGGAGGCGCGTCGGGAATCGCGGCCCTGGCGTACGGAACGGAGTCGCTGCCGAGGGTCGACAAGATCGTCGGGCCGGGGAACGCGTACGTGACGGCGGCGAAGCATTTGGTCTCGGGTGATGTCGGCATCGACATGACGGCGGGGCCGAGCGAGGTGATCGTGATCGCGGACGCGGACTCGAGCCCGGAACTGGTCGCGGCGGACATGCTCGCGCAGGCCGAGCATGGCGAGGACTCGTCGGCGATCTGCGTGACGACCTCGCGCGCATTCGCGGGGCGGCTCAGCGACGAGGTGGACCGGCAGCTCGCGTCCCTTCCGGAGGGATCTGCCGCCGGCCGCTCGATCAAGACGAAGGGAGTCATCTTCTTCGCGAAGGGCGACGCGGACGTAGCCGAGCTGGTGAATCGGATCGGCCCCGAGCACGTCTCGATTCAGACCGGGCAGGCATTCGATCCCGATCTGATCGAGAACTGCGGCGCGCTCTACGTCGGCCGGTACGCCGCGGTCGCCCTGGGGGATTACGTCATTGGCCCCAATCACGTCCTTCCGACCGCCGGGTCTGCGCGGTACTCCTCGCCGCTCGGCGTGTACGACTTCGTCAAGCGCTCGAACGTGATTCGCGTCGAAGAGGCGGGTTACCGGCGGCTCGCCGAGTCGGCCGAGATTCTCGCGCGTTTCGAGGGGCTTCCGATGCACGCCCGTTCGGTGGTCGTGAGAGGAGACGCCGAATGAGCGTGATCTCGCCCGAGCTCCGGAGCGCGGCCGTGAGGGAGGCTATTGCGTCGATGCGCGCCTACACCCTCGAGCCGCGCGTGGCCGAGCTCAAGCTCGATCAGAACGAGAGCCCCTTCGACGTCCCCCCGGAGATCAAGGCCGCGATTCTCGAGCGGGCCGCGCAGCGCCCATGGAACCTCTACCCCGATTTCGAGCTCGTCCGCGTGCGAGAAGCGTGGGCGTCGGCGTTCGGCATCGCGCCGGACGAGGTCCTGTTCGGCAACGGCTCCAACGAGCTTCTTCTGGCCGCGCTCGCGACCTTCGTCGAGCCGGGGAGAAGGGTCGTTTTCCCCTCGCCCACGTTCACGCTCTACGAGAAGCTGGTCGTGACGCTGGGCGGAACGCCGGTGCCGGTCCCGTTCGATCCTGCCCTGGGAGAGCTTCCGGCCACCGCGATGATCGAGGCGGCCGCGGGATCTCCCGAGACGATTTTCGTGGTCTGTTCCCCGAACAATCCGACCGGCGGCGTCCTGGCGGAGGGAGACCTCGAGCGGTTGCTCGACGCCGGAACCGTGCTTCTCGACCGCGCTTACGGCGAGTTCGACGACGCGCCGATGCCGCCGATCGATCCGCGGCTCGTCGTCTTCCGGACCTTCTCGAAGGCATTCGGGCTCGCCGGGCTCCGGATCGGTGCCGTCGTATCGACCGCGGCGAACTGCCGTGAGATCCGGAAGGTGAAGCTCCCCTACAACCTCAACTTCGTCAGCGAAGAGGCGGCGATCGCGATGCTGGGTCAACGGGAGTTGATCGAACAGCGGGTCGCGGCGATCCGCGCCGAGAGGGAGCGCCTCATCGACGCGATGCGGGCGATCGATGGAATCCGCCCGTTTCCGACTCGGGCCAACTTCGTCGCGTTCGAGACGAGTCGCGCTCCGCGCCTCGTGTTCGACGCGCTTCTCGCGAGAGGGATTCTCGTCCGCGACGTGTCGGCGTATCCGCGTCTCGGGTCGGCGCTGCGGGTCTCGGTCGGCAGCGCGGCACAGAACGATCGATTTATCCAGACATTGCATGAGGTGATGGCATGACCGCAACAGTGATCTCCAGCCGCCGTGCGGCGCTCGAGAGAAAGACGAAAGAAACCTCAGTGCGCCTCTCGGTCGACCTCGACGATGCGTCGAACGTGAAGATCGACACGCCGGTCGGTTTCCTCTCCCACATGCTCGAGGCCGTCGCCCGTCACGCCGCGATCGGCCTGGTCGTCGAGGCAACTGGCGACACGCACATCGACTACCACCACACGGTCGAAGACGTCGGCCTCGTTCTGGGCGAAGCCTTCGCGAAGGCCCTCGGCGACAAACTCGGAATCCGAAGGTTCGGCCATGCGTACGTGCCGCTCGACGAGGCGCTCGCGCGCGTCGTGCTCGACTTCTCGGGCAGGCCGTTCTTCGTCTTCGAGGCCGAGATCGACACCGAGATGCTCCTCGTGCACAAGGACTTCCCGTTCGCTCTCGTCGAGGAGTTCCTCAAGTCGTTCGCCTTCCGCTGCGGATGCAACCTGCACGTCGATCTGATCCGCGGCCGGAACGGCCACCATGCGGCCGAGGCGATCTTCAAGGCGCTGGCGGTGAGCATTCGGATGGCGAAAGAGCGCATCGGGGGCTCGATCCCGAGCACGAAAGGCGTCCTGTGATGAAGGT
>JBHEPS010000086.1:0-10641 GCA_046260175.1 Thermoanaerobaculia bacterium | reverse complement strand
ACGCAGCATTCTCGAATCCGAATGCTCCCGACCCGCGGGTACTCATCATCGGCGGCGGCCGCGTCGGCCGCGCCGCGAGCGATGCGCTCCAGAGCCTCGGCATCCAGTGCACGATCATCGAGAAGATTGCCGATCGGGTCGAGGGGTATCCAGGGGCGGTCATCGGCGACGCAACGCGGATCGAGATTTTGAAGAAGGCAGGCGTTCGCCAAGCGACCACGGTGATCATCACAACCCACGAGGACGAGACGAACGTTGCGCTGACCATCTACTTCCGAAAGCTTCGCGACGAGTGGCAGATTCTCGCCCGGAGCAATTTCGATCGCAACGTCAAGACCCTCTCGCGCGCCGGTGCGGACCTGGTTCTCTCCTATGCCTCGATGGGCGCGAATACCGTGTTCAACCTCATGAGAGGCGGCGAGGCCCTGCTTCTGGCCGAGGGGCTCCGCGTGTTTCAGTCTCCGATTCCCCCTTCGGTCGCGGGACGCAGTCTCGGCGACTCGCAGATTCGCACGAGGACCGGCTGCACGGTGATCTCGGTCGAGGAAGAGGGCGGACGGGAGCTCAACCCGGGCGTCGACTTCGTGATGCCGGAGCAGGGGAGGATGTTCCTGGTCGGCACTCTCGAAGCGGAGGACAAATTCCTCGAGGTGTTCCACCCCAGGACCTCCCGTCGGCGCAAGAGTACGGATTGAGCGATTCTGATCGCTCCGACGGAAGGCGTACAATCACGCGGACCAGTCAATTTGGAGGAGCACTATGCCGTCTTCGCTGGACGTAGCCAACCGTCTCGCTGCCGTCGTCTCGGCGCAGCAGGCGATTCTGAATGCCATCACGGATCCCGACCGCGTTCTCCAGGTCATCGCCGACAGCGCGGCCGAAGCCACGGAAGGGAAAGGCGCTCTGATCGAGCTCGTTCATGGAGACGACCTGGTGATCCGCGAGGTGTCAGGCACTGAGAAGCGGATGGTCGGATTCCACCTGCCGATGACCGGCAGCCTCTCCGGCGAGGCCATCCGGCAGCGCGCCGTCGTGCGCTGCGACGATGCGGGTTCCGATCCCCGGGTCGACCGTGAGGCGTGCCGTGCCATCGGAGTGCGCTCGCTGATCACGGCGCCGCTTCTCGAGGGTGAGAACGTCACCGGGGTGTTGACCGTGTTTTCGGACCGCCCGAACGGGTTCGACGAGCTGAGCGAGTACGTCATGCAGCTCCTGGCCGGCATGACGTCCGGCGCTCTGATCCAGGCCGCGACGTTCGAGCGCTACCGCCTCCTCTTCGAGCGGAACGTGGCGGGGGTGTTCCGCAGCACGCGCGACGGGAAGATTCTCGACTGCAACGACGCGCTGGTCTCGAATTTCGGCTACGGGTCGCGCGAGGAGCTGATGGCGCAACCCACGTGGGATCTCTATCAGGAGCGCGCGGACCGCGAGGCGCTGCTCGAGTCGCTGGCCGACGGCCCCGTGACGAACGTGCGGCTGCGCTTCAAACGGAAGGACGGCTCCCCGATGACCGGCCTGATGACCGTCAGCATCCTCAGCGCCGCCGGCGGCGAGCAGCTCCTCGGCACGATCGTCGAAGCGACCTGAATGTCATCGCTCGTCCATGACGAGGCTGACTGGCTGGCCGACGGCGATCGTTCCCGTCCGGACCACGATGTTCGAACAGCGGGGTCACATCTACGATGTTCGATCTGGTCCCTCGTCTTTCCATTCCGAGGAGGTATTGAGACACAAACCTCCTCGGAATGGAAAGAGATCGAACATCGAAGACGCGACCCCATTTACGGAAGACGCGACCCCATTTACGGGAGACTCTCTCCTGTTCTCCCAGGTGGCCGCGCTGCTTCGCCACACGCGAAGCCAGGACGCTACGCTTACTGAGTGATCGGAGCAGCGAGGTCACATCAGGTTCATCCAGAACAGCGGGGTCACTTCTCCGGTCCCGCCCAACCCCGGTACGCCGCATTGTCCACCTGGATCCGATATCCCGTCGGCGCTTCCCCGTCGGCGACCGCGCGGACGTTTGTGAGGCGCTCGAGCCGCGCGAGCATCTCCTTCAGCGGAAGTGCGTGCAATGGCGGCCGATCGAGATCGGGCACCGGCCAGAGATAGATCGCCTCCACCGTCGAGGCGGCGACCCACTTCCCGTCCGGCGAGATCCGGACGTTCCCGACCGTTCCCCGATGACCGAGAAGCAGATGCGGCTCCGGATCGTCGAGACGACCGACCTCGATCGTTCCGTCGCGGAGCGATTGCGCCGCGATCCTGCCGGGGCCAAGCGTGAGCGATCGCTGATTTCCTTTCGCCCGCATCGAAGCGAGTTTCCATCGGGTCGGCTGGGCCGCTCCACTCTCGAGGTCGACCTCTCTCGATCCGTCCGGGCCGTCCGTCACGGCGGTCTTCCCGTCGGGCGCGAGGACGAGGCCCCACGCCCCCGACGCGACGAGCGTCGTCACCTTCCCGGTCGACGGCTCGATGATCTGCAGCTTTCCTCCCCGGACGACGACGATCCGCCCCCGCGCGTCGAAATCGCAGCCGATCACGTTTCCTTCGGCCTCGCTCCCGAGCTCGCGGCTCGCGCCGCTCTCCAGGTCGAGCAGCGTCAGGTCGGGCCGGTTGCCGTCGAGGAGACGGCCGCCTGCGATCCAGCGCCCGCCGGCATCGATCGCCGGCCCCGAAATCGAAGGCGGCATCCCGTCGATCTTCGTGGCGGGGCGGCCGTCGAAAGGAACTTGCCAGACTGCGCGCTCGGTCGTCGCGATCAGGAAACGGTTCCCTGGATCGACGCCGATGCCCCATCCCCACTGCTTATCCGTGCGGAAAACTTCGGACTCTCCCTCGTCGAATCTCCCGCGGAGCGGCCAGCGCACGACGCGCCCGTCCTGCCCGAGCGAGTAGAGGTGTGCGCCGTCGGGCGCAAACGCGAGGCGGCCGCCCGGGTGTCCCGCGAGCACGCGCACGCGCGGCTCGGTCAGGTTCCAGAGTGCGATACGGTTTTCCCGGCGCACCGCCGCCCATCGCCCCTCGGGGTGGATCCCGCATCCCGTCTGCGCCGCTGCAGGAAGCATGAGGGGCGCGGCGGCCGTCACTCCTTCCAGTTCCCAGATGTGCGCGTCCATCGACGCGATGCATAGGAGCGCTCCATCCGGGGAAACCTCCGTGTCGTTCGGAGAGACTCCCGCGAAACGTCGCAGCGCCTTTCCGGGGGGATCGACGGACCAGAGGACCACGTTCCCTCCCTGATCTGCGGCGGCGACGAAGCGGCGCTTCGGGTCGAAGGCGGGATAGCCGTTCTGGATGAACGCATCGGGGTGCGTCCCGAGGAGCACCGGCGGCGCATCGAGCGAGTCGAGGTGCTGCATCCAGACCTCACGGCCGTGCCCGAACGCGATCATGGAGCCGCTCGGATCGACGGCCGGGAGGGTGTGCGAGACGATGGTGCCGGCGAGCGCCGGCGCCGCGCCCGCGGGTGCCCGCCGCACGCCGACCTCGTCGCCGTCGCGCCCGAGACGCCCTCGCGCACGCTCGAACGCGATCACCTCGGAGGCGTCGCGCGCGAACGCGCCGGCAAACACGCGACCCTCCGTCAGCGCGATCGAGCGGAAGCGGCTCCAGTCGGGAACGGACCAGACGCGAAGCTCGGAGTCCGCGCCACAGCCGGCCATCAGGAGCGATCCGTCGACGCTGAACGCCATCCCCGCGATCGTGTCGCCCTCGAACGCGTCGAGGGCGATCCGCGGGCCGCCGTCGGCCGGATAAACCCCGACGTTCCCACTCCAGTCGCTCACGGCGAGCCACGCCCCGTCGGGGGAGAATCGCTGCCACCAGGGACGATCCAGGTCGGGCGGGGTCACCATCGCCGGCGGTCCGCTCCAGAGGACCTCGACCGCGAAGCGCCGCGCCTCCTGCGTGTCGGCGAGCCGGAGGCTCTCGATCGCGTAGGCGAGCGCGTCGCTCCGGTCGCGCTCGAGCGCAGCCTGGCCGAGCGCGAGAAGCTTCGCCGCCGTCGCGCGGTTCGCTTCCGTCGTCGCGCGCGCGGCTTCAGCCTCGGCGCGCCGCGCTCCGGCTACGCTCGCGCGCCAGAGCGCGCCCATCGCGATCGCAACGATGACGGCCACTGCGACGACCGCCGCGGCCGCCAGGCGGCGGCGGCTGCTCCGGCGATGCGCGTGCGCCGTCATCGCCCGCGCGAACTCCTCCTCGAGCGCGCTCAGCCCCCCCGGATAGCGCTCGCGCCACACCTCGTACTCGCGCAGCGCGGTCCCGCTCCAGAGAAAGTCCGGCGCGCGCCCGTGCTCGTCCCACATGCGCGCCGCCTGGCGCAGCTCGTCGCGAAGGCGCGCCCCCTCCTCGTCCTGCGTCCGCCATCGCACGAGCCGCGGCCACTCGGTCAGGAGCGATTCATGAGCGATCTCGATCTGGTGGCTCGACGACTTCGCGCCTTCGGTCTCGTATGCGGTGAGGAGGCGCGCATCGACGAGGGCGTCGAGGATCCCCTCGACGGTCTCGCGATCACCGGGAGGGAAGACGGAGAGGAGCTCTTCGCGCTCGCGCGTGGCGCGCGTGCTCTGGGCGGTGACGAGGTTGCGCAGCAGCTCGCGCACGACCGGCGCGCGATCCACGCCGATGCGTTCCATCGTCGCCTCGGCGTGCTGCGCGAGTGCTCCGCCGACGCCACCGATCTCCTCGTACGCCCCGCGCGTGAGGAGGCCGCGCTCGCGGTCTCGCCTTTCCCACAGCTGGGCGACCGCGAACGCCATGAGAGGCAGAGCGCCACGCTCCCCCTCGACCTCGGCAACGATCGTGTCGACGAGAGCGTCGTCCTCGAAGCGGTAGCCGCACTCGAGCGCCGGCTGGACGAGCGCGCTCCTGAGCGCCGGCCCCTCCGGGGAGCGCAGCGGCATCGGCTCGGCGAAGAGCGGCGCGAGCGGCGGAAGCGATGCGCAGTCGATGAAGAAATCGTCGCGCATCGCGAGGAGCACGTGGGCGTCGGCACGCAGAGGAAGCGAGGCGAGGAGCACCGCGAACCGCTCCTGGACCGCGGGCGCATTCTGCGTGAAGAGCTCCTCGAACTGGTCGACGACGACGAGCGCCTGCTCGTGCTCGCCGCGCCAGCGAGTAATCACCCGCTCGGCGACGTCGGGCTCTTCGAACCGGAGGAGGTCGTCGACCGCGGCCGGATCGTGCCGGAGCGTCTCGCCCAGAGCGCGCGCGAGACTCACGAGCGGGCGCGCGCCGGGCGTGAGGATGACGATCCCCCATCCCGGGGGAGCGGAAGGGATCAGCCCCGCGCGGAGGAACGAGCTCTTCCCGGCCCCGGACACGCCGATCAGCGCCTGGAGATGCGGCGGCGAGAGGCGCCGCCACATCTGGTCGATCTCGGTCTTGCGTCCATGGAAAAACCGCGCGTCGGCCGCGGTAAACGGAGCGAGCCCCGGATAGGGACGGACGTCATCTGCGCCGAGGAAACGAAGCGTCAGCTCCTCGAGCTCGCGGAGCAGCGCGCTCGCAGAGGCGCACCTCGCCGCGGACTCGGGCTCGAGTGCCCGCTCGAGGACGGGCCTCCAGGGGGAGGGGACCGGCGTGCCGGGTGCGTCGGGCGGCGCCAGCATCTCCTCGAGGATCAGCGCGGCTGCATAGAGGTCCGCGCGCGCGTCGACCGCCTCGCCGCGCGCCTGCTCCGGCGCCATGTACGAGGGCGTCCCGGCTCTCGGCTCCCGCGTTCCCGTCGGGCACGCAAGGCCGAAGTCCATGATGACGATGCGGCCGCTGCGCGTGACCATGACGTTCGCCGGCTTGAGATCGCGGTGCACCAGGCCGGCGCGGTGGATCGCCTCGAGCCCGGTGAGGAACTGGGAAGCGATCTCGCGGGCGCGCCGGAGCTCGAGCGGCGCCTCGTCACGCAGGATCTCCCAGAGCGTCGTCCCGTCCACGAGCTCCATCGAGACGAACTCCGAGCCGCCGGCTTCGACGAGATCGAACACGCGGCAGACGTTCGGCGAGACGACCGCGCGCGCCGCGCGCACCTCGGCGCGCAGCGTCTCTCTCGCGCGATCGCTGGCGAGGAGTTCCGGCGCGATCGCCTTGAGCGCGACCTCGGTACGGAGCTTGAGGTCCCACGCGCGCCAGACCTCTCCCAGTCCGCCGGTCCCAAGCCGACCGTCGAGGCGGAAACGGCCGCCGACGGTCTGCCCGGCGCACAGAGAGGCATCCGCTGCGGCACGCGCCGCGGCCGGCGTAAGCTCGGTCAGAGTGACACCCTTCGGCACGATCGAACGCCTCGTTTCCTGAGGTACGCTGGAGTGGTTTCGAAGAATGGTACCCCTCGCTCCACCCCATTTCGCGTCCGGTTGTCACCTTCGCGAGTGACGAAGAATCGGTCCGCCCTCACGAGCCCCGGGAGCCGCGGTGTCAGGGCCGCGGGGGCCGCGGGGTCACATCTACGATGTTCAGGGCCGCGGGGTCACATCTACGAAGTTCGATTGGCCCAGCGTCTTTCCATTCCGAGGAGGTATTCGGACACAAACCTCCTCGGAATGGAAAGGGATCGAACATCGTAGACGTGACCTCATTGAAGAAAGGTCCCATTGAATCGATCCACATCGCGCGCGGCCGTCCCCCCGTCCCCGATTCCCGAATTCACTCTTGACGAAGTCCGAGGTTAGACGTTATCTATACTTCGCTGCATGAAAAAGCCCGAAGTCATTCGCGTTCTCCAGGAGCACGGCATCCAGCCGTCGGCGCAGCGCGTCGCCGTGGCCGAGTACGTGCTTCGCACGACCGAGCATCCCTCCGCGGACCAGGTGCGTGCCGCCGTTCAGGAGAACTTTCCGGTGATCTCCCGCGCGACCGTCTACAACACGCTCCACCTCTTCGTCGAGAAAGGGCTGCTCCGTGAGCTCCATCTCGCGCCCGAGTCCGTCCTCTTCGATCCGAACATCGATCGGCATCACCACTTCATCGATGAAGCCACCGGCCGGATTTACGACGTCCCCTGGAATCAGGTCGAGGTCAGCAACGCGAAACCGCTTCCCGGTTTCGAGATTCACGATTACCAGGTCGTCATGCGCGGCCGCCGCCGTGCGAAACGATGACATTTTTTTTGCGATCACTCTTAGAACACGTCTAACTCAAAACCTTGTCGAAAGAACCCGCCTCGCAGGGCGGCCTTATAGGAGACAGACACCATGCCTGACAAGAACGACACGCGGAGTGTCAGTGAATCCGAGAACCCCGCCATCCCCGCCCCCACTCCCAAACGCGCCGGGCGGCCGCGATCGAACCGCGACTGGTGGCCGGACCAGCTCGACCTTTCGGTGCTCCACCGCCATTCCGAGCTGTGCGATCCGATGGACCCCGACTACGACTACGCGAAGGAGTTCGCCTCCCTCGACATCGAGGCGCTCAAGCGCGACCTCATCGAGGTGATGACGACCTCGCAGGAGTGGTGGCCGGCTGACTACGGCCACTACGGGCCGCTCTTCATTCGGATGTCGTGGCACTCGGCCGGGACTTACCGCATCGCCGACGGCCGCGGCGGCGCCGGCGACGGCCAGCAGCGCTTCGCGCCGCTCAACAGCTGGCCCGACAACGCGAATCTCGACAAGGCGCGCCGCCTCCTCTGGCCGGTCAAGAGGAAGTACGGCCGGAAGATCTCCTGGTCCGATCTCCTCGTGCTCGCGGGCGACGTCGCTATGGAATCGATGGGGTTCAAGACGTTCGGATTCGGCTTCGGACGCACCGACACGTGGGAGCCCGAGGAGGTCTTCTGGGGTCCAGAGGACACGTGGCTGGGAGACGAGCGCTACGGCGGCGACCGGCAGCTCCAGGGTCCGTTCGGCGCCGTGCAGATGGGCCTCATCTACGTGAATCCCGAAGGGCCGGGCGGAGAGCCCGATCCGCTCGCCGCCGCGCGCGACATCCGCGACACATTCGCCCGCATGGCGATGAACGACGAGGAAACGGTCGCGCTCATCGTCGGCGGCCATACGTTCGGCAAGTCCCACGGCGCTGCCCCGGCGGTCGAAAACGTCGGCCCCGAGCCCGAAGCAACGTCGCTCGAGGAGCAGGGGCTCGGATGGAAGAGCAAGTACGGAAGCGGCTGTGGTGCGCACACGATCACGAGCGGCCTTGAAGGCGCGTGGACCAACGACCCGACGAAATGGGACAACGGCTTTCTCGAGAACCTCTTCCGGTACGAGTGGGAGCTGACGACCAGCCCCGCCGGAGCAAAACAGTGGACCCCGAAAAATCCGGAGGCCCAGGGGACGGTGCCGGATGCGCACGATCCGTCGAAGCGGCATGCGCCGATGATGCTGACGACAGACCTGTCGATGAAGGTCGATCCGATCTACGCACCGATCGCGAAGCGCTTCTACGAGAATCCGGACCAGCTCGCCGACGCATTCGCGAAGGCGTGGTTCAAACTGCTCCACCGCGACATGGGACCGCGCGCGCGCTACCTCGGCCCCTGGGTCCCGGAGCCGCAGCTCTGGCAGGATCCGGTCCCCGAGGTCGATCATGAGCTGGTCGACGAAAAGGACGCCGATGCGCTCAAACGGAAGATCCTCGACTCCGGTCTCTCGATTCCCGAGCTGGTCTCCACGGCGTGGGGAGCCGCGGCGAGCTTCCGCAGCACCGACAAGCGCGGCGGCGCGAACGGCGCACGGATCCGCCTCGCGCCGCAGAAGGATTGGGAGTCGAACGAGCCGCCGCGGCTGGCGAAGGTGCTCAGCGCGCTCGGGAAGATCCAGCAGGAGTTCAACGCCGCACGGAAGAACGGCAGGAAGGTCTCGCTGGCGGACCTGATCGTCCTCGGCGGATGTGCGGCCGTCGAGAAGGCGGCGAAGAATGCAGGGCTCGACGTCACGGTCCCGTTCGCGCCCGGCCGCACGGACACCTCGCAGGAGCAGACGGACGTCGAGGCGTTCGAGCCGCTCGAGCCGCTCGGCGACGGGTTCCGCAACTACTTCCGGAAGGAGGACCCGCTCTCGCCGGAGACGCGGCTGCTGGACCGCGCGAACCTCCTGAAGCTGACGGCGCCCGAGATGACGGTTCTCGTCGGCGGAATGCGCGCGCTCAACGCGAACTTCGGGCAATCGAAGCTCGGCGTCTTCACGGAACGCCCGGAGGCGCTGACGAACGACTTCTTCGTGAACCTCCTCGACGCCGGCACGGCGTGGAGACCCGCGGCATCGGTGAAGAACGTCTACGAGGGACGGGACCGCGCGACGGGGGAGGTAAAGTGGACGGCGACGGCGGCCGACCTGGTCTTCGGTGCCCACTCGCAGCTCCGCGCGCTCGCGGAGGTGTACGCGAGCGAGGACGCGAAAGACAAGTTCGTCCGCGACTTCGTGCGCGCGTGGAACAAGGTGATGAACCTCGACCGCTACGACCTCCTCGCCGAGGCGCGGAACCGCCGGAGTCGCGGGGCGGTCTGAGCGGGTCCTGGTTCCAGGCTGGCAGCATTTGCGGGCGACCTCCGGGTCGCCCGCTTCTTTCCCGGGCGGATAGCGCGCACTCGCGCCGCCTGCACGGCGACTACTTCCAGTGCCCCTTTACGAAGGCTTCGACTTCCGGCAGCCCGCCCTGGAGGATGAGGTAGCCGTTGTGCGGCTCGCGCGGGGTGATCTCGTGGTTGATCGCCGTGGTCATCATCGTGCGGATCTTCGCGGGATCATCGGTCTGGCCGAGGACCCAGGCGAGCTTCACGTAGGCGGTCTCGGGGAGCATGTTGTCCATCGGGATGATGCCGAGGTCGAGAAGGTCGCGCCCGGTGTCGTAGACGTACATCTGCGCGAAGCCCCAGAGCGTCTGCACCGTCATCACGACGGTCATCCCCTTCTCGATCGCGCGGCGGATCGCCGGGTAGAGCGGCTTGTTCACGTGGCCGAGGCCCGTCCCCGCGATCACCATCCCGCGGTAGCCCATCGCTGAGAGGCCGTCGATGATGTCGGGGTTGAAGTTCGGGTAGTAGTACTGGATCGTCACCTTCTCTTCGAAGACCGGGGTGATGACGGGCTTGCGCGTCCTGTCCCGGGGGACGAAGTCGTCGGTGAGGTACGTGAAGTGATTGCCGTCCCCGTTCGCGTAGCGGCTCACCGTCGCGAGGGGTGTCGCACCGATCGTGCGGAATGTGCTCCGGTAGCTCGCGTGCATCTTCCGGCAGCGCGTGCCGCGGTGCAGCAGGTCGTAGTTGTCCGACGTCGGCCCGAACATGCAAATCATCACCTCGGCGATGTCGCACTCGGCCGCGGTCCGGACCGCATTCATCAGGTTGAGAGCCGCGTCGGATGATGGGCGGTCGGACGAGCGCTGGCTCCCGACGATGACGATCGGCACGGGGCTGTCCTGCACCATGAAGCTGAGGATCGCCGCGGTGTGCGCCATCGTGTCGGTGTCGTGCCCGACGACGATGCCGTCGCATCCCTTCTCGATCTCTTCTCCGATCGCAATCGCGAGCGCCTTGTACTGCTCCGGGCCCATGTTCTCGCTGTACCGCCCGGGGGTCACATCTACGTTGTTCGATCCGGTCCGGAAAGCGATCGAACATCGAAGATGTGACCCCAAGCATCACCGACACGCGGTCTCGAAAGGTGCTAGCGTGAGGCGATGAGCATCCCGGTCGGGACCCTGTTCGGG
>JBHEPS010000085.1:289-10659 GCA_046260175.1 Thermoanaerobaculia bacterium | reverse complement strand
CATCCGCCACCGAGGCAGAGACCGCGAACCTTCGCCACGCTCACGAGGTCGAGGCGGTGGAGCGCGCGGAGAGCGCCGTGAAACGCTTCGAGCATCGGACCGACGCGCTCGCCGAGGTGGTCCTGAACGCTGGCTCCCGCCGAGAACGCCTTGCTTCCTTCGGCTTCGATCAGCAGCAGCGGCCGGTCGGGCTCGACCCGGTCCATGGCTTCCCGGAGCTCGACGAGCAGCGCCGTGTCGAGAATGTGAAGCGGCGGATCGGCGAGGATGATCCTGTAGCGATCATCCTCTTTCTCGAATCTGATCTTACTGCTCATCCATCCTCCGCGCCCCTCAGCGCCGGACCGCCCGGCTTCGATCGGGCGGCGGTGCGCTGCTCCACACCTGGAGCGAGTACTCACCCAGAAGATCGATCGAGCTTCCGGAGACGGCCGCACCGCGCACCGCGTCCGGGACCCCGGGCGCTGGAACCTGCGTTAGAGAACTTCCGACGGGACTCCAGAGAGTCGGAGCAGCTGACCGCCCCACGACGAGCAGGCACGATCCGGTGACTCGAATGGTCTGATCGACGTAGCTGAGACGGCCGAGCGGGTCTGCTGTCCAGAGATCGAAATGTGTCGCGATCAGCTCGAGTCCGGTTCGCGAATACGCTCGGAGGCGGTCGCCGAGCACCCAGACGCGGGTCGCATCGAAATCCACCGAGACCGAATTGTCCGCGACCGCCGTTGAAGAGAGGAGCTGAGGATGAGCGGGATCGCCGACGTCGTAGATCCTCGCCTCCGACGGTAGCGTCGTGATCGCAGCGGCGAGGTTCCCATGCGCGACGGCGTCGAGTGTTCCCCCCTCGAAAGCCGCCGAGCGCACGAGCCCGGAGCTCGTATCGATGACGACCGTCAGCTTCCGACATCCCGTCGTCAGGCAGTCGGTCGTGACCGAGATCCATACCGCTCCTCCGACCGAGGTGATGCCGTCGATCTGCTGGAGCGATCCCTCATTGAGCGTGAGCGAGGATTCACGCGACCCGTCGGGGCGCCACGACTCGACCGTTCCGGTCGCCGAGACGGTGAAGAGCTTTCCTCCCGTCGCGGCGAATCCGACGGGGACCGCTGAGCCCGCGAATGAAACTTCCGCCTGGTGGCGGGGAGCCGCCGACGAGTCGACGCGATAGAGATCGATGCGCTGAGAGTCGCCGAGCCAGAGCAAATTGCCGTCTCTCGCGAGCGAACGGTAATAGCGGCTCGCCGAGTCGGGTAGAGCGATGGGCTCGGGCTGCCGGCTCGCCGTTTCGAGGTTGGCGATGGCGAAGCCGTCGGAGGATCCGGCGATCGCGCGCGCGCCGGAGCCGGAAATCGAAGTCAGCGTGGAGCCCGTGGGGTACGCGCGAACGAGCGCGCCGCTCTCGAGCGAGCGGACTTCGATCCGATCCGACGTCACGAGAAAGATCCGGTCTCCCTCGATCCGAAGGCCCCGGACCGGCGACTGGTTGGTGCCCGCGACGATCGTGACGTGTCCGGCCGCGACGCTGAAGTCAACTAACGTCAGTCCTCGGAATGTGGCGGCGGCGACGACTGGAGTTTCGCCGAGCGCGATCCCTCCATTTGAGGCTCCTTCGATCAAGACTTCCGTCCCCTGGCCTGCCGGATCGCTGCCGGGGACGAACCGGATTCTCGTGTTCCCGTCTTCGAGAATATCGGCAGTCGCGAACCCTGCGCTGCTCGCGGCGACGAAGTCCGGCGAGCCCGTCACGGCAACCTGGCCGGGTGCGGGGGGCTGCGCCGAAAAATCAACACGCCAGAGCGATCCATCGGCGAGAACCACCCACGCGATCGATCCCTCGATCGCGCCCGAGCGGATCGCCCCTGCAAGCGTGATTACTCCGAGAGAGGCGGGCGTCGCGGGAGCCACGTCCCACAGGCGAAGCTCCGCGCCGCTCGAGGTGAGAATGCGGTCACCCTCGCCGTCGAGGATTCTGGATACCGCCCCCTCGTGCCAGACCGGCCCCGGAACGAGCTGTCCGGAGGAGTCGGAGTAACGCTGAAGCCCTCCGGACGAGTAGGCGACCACCGCCCTCGAGCCCGAGATCCATCCGGAGCCGACCCCGCCGGAACGGATGAAGCGGAGAGGATACGGCGGCGCGAAGCCGCCGAGTCGCCAGGCTTCCACTCCGGCATCTCCAGCGGCCGCCCATAGCTTCGTGCCCGAAGCGACGAGCCCGAAAACGCGGTTCGCGTTGCCCGATGTCACCTCGGTCGCGGCGCTGCTGATGATGGTGGGCGCAGGGGCGAGAACGTCGACCGCGTGGATGGCTCGCCCGCCTCCCCCGAGAAAATGGACGGATCCGCTCCACCGCGCAGTGGCGGTGCCGGCGAACGGAAGAAGGGCCACACGGCCCAGTCCAGTTCCGCTTCCCGCGAGAATCTCGCTCTGCTGCCCGTCGGAGATCACGAGGTAACCGTCGAGGGTGGAGACCCCGACCGAGCGCGGGAGCGATGAGACCGTGCCGATCTTCTGTGGGAGTGACGGAACCTGAATCGAGTACGCCTCGACGCTCGAGTCGCCGTCGGCGGCGTAAAGGGTCGTTCCCATAATCGCGACCGAGAGAGCGACGCCCGACGTGGTGGTGAGCGTCGCCGCAATCGCCGGCCGTGCGCGGTCGGTGACGTCGATCTGAGTCACACCCGAGGCGGTCGCCGCGTAGAGATAGTTTCCCGAGATCACGAGATCGTTGACCGTGGCCCCGAGATCGATGGATTCGCGGAGTACCAGACCGGGCGCGACCTCCACGAAATGAACGCGCGTGCCGCTGCCGACCCACGCCCCCCCCGGAACCGCCTGCACCGCGATCGTCGACCCTTCGATCGACAATGAGGTGACAGGCCGTTCGGCGGCCGCATCCCACAGCGCGACGCCCCAGCCGGTCGCAGTCCAGAGATCATTGCCGTCGACCGAGAGAGCCAGCGCCGCATCGCGGAACCGAAGGTCGAACGCGTTGCGGTACTCGCACTGAGCTGAAGCGGTGCCGCCGGAGAGAAGGAGAACCAGAGAGAGAACCGCCGCCCACACACGAGTCATGTCGATATTGTAAATGGTCTCCACAGCGTCAGCGCCTTGCGGACGTACGACGGGTGCGGGAGCGAGACGAGCTCTTCGGGAGCGATCCACGACGCCTCGGGCCCCTCGGCAATCCCGGAGAGCTCGGCCTCCCACAGCTCGAACCGGATTCGACGGTGCGTGATCGTGTGGCGAAACGAGCCGAGCTTTGCGATCCGCCGAAAGCGCTCGGCATCGCTTCCCGGCAACAGCTCCGAAGAGCCGTGCGGCAGATGCCACATCCCCGTCATGAGCGAACCCGTCGACTGCAGTTCGAGAAGCACGCGCCCTCCCCCGTCATCAACCAGGAAGAGAGGAATGTGGAGGTCCGTGCTTCGCCGCGCGGCTTTCTTCCGCGGATACGCCCCCTCTTCCCCCTTCGCGTGAGCGACGCAGAGCGCCGCGAGGGGGCATTCGGGGCAGAGAGGAGCGCGCGGACGGCAGATTCGCGCCCCGAGCTCCATCAGCCCCTGGTTGAGCGCGCGCGGAGAGCTCGCATCTTCCACCAGCCTCGTGGCCCACGCCCATTCGAGGCGGAGAAGCGCGGAGCTGCCGAGAGGCTCATCGAACGCCTCCAGCCTCGCCGCAACCCTGGCGACGTTCCCGTCGACGATCGGGGCCGGAACCTCGAAGGCGATCGAGGCGACCGCGCCGGCCGTGTAGCGCCCGATTCCCGGGACCGCCTCGAGAGCGGCTGGAGTCCGGGGAACGCCTTCGCCTCGGCTGGCGATCCAGCGCGCGCCCTGGTGAAGCATCCGCGCCCGGCGGTAGTAGCCGAGTCCCGACCACGACGCAACCACCTCGGCCTCATCGGCGGCGGCGAGCGATTCGACCGTCGGGTAGCGCTCGATGAACCGCTCGAAGTAAGGGAGGACGACCTCCATCCTCGTCTGCTGGAGCATGATCTCCGAGACCCAGACCTGCCACGGATCGTACGAGCGCCGCCAGGGAAGATCGCGGCCGTGAGCCGCGAACCACCCCTCGACGGCTTCTGCGAGCGCCCGGCTGCGGGTGGAATTTGAACGATTCAAGGCCGAGAGGGTATCGTAATGGTGAGTTGCCAATCGAGAGCCCCGGGGGGCATGGAACTTGGAAGGCCCCTCAACGGGAGAGTCCGCCCAGATGACAGACCAGAAGACCGCAGGATCTGAAGAGCAGGGAAAATACGTTTACTGCATCATCAAAACGAACACACCGCAGACTTTCGGAAACATCGGGATCGGGGGTCGCAACGATCTCGTGCACACGGTTCCCTACAAGGAGTTCGCAGCGGTCGTCTCCAACTGTCCTCTCATCATCTTCGACCCGACGCGTGAGAACGCCCTGACGCACGAGCACGTCAACGAGGTCGTGATGAAAAACTTCACCGTTCTCCCGATGAGCTTCGGGACGGTCTTCCGCACCGAGGACGACATCAGCGCCTTCCTCCAGGGAACCTATCAGGCTCTGGTGGAAGTGCTCGACAAGATGGAAGGGAAGATCGAGTTCGGGCTCAAGGTGAGCTGGGACAAGGATGCAGTGATTCGTGAGCTCGAAGGAGAGAACGCGGAGATCCGCAGGCTCAAGGACGAGATCTCGTCCCAGGCCTCCGGATCGTACTTTTCCAAGATGCAGCTCGGGCGGGTCGTCGAGTCCGCGCTTCAGGCGAAGGCCGATGGGTACGTGAAGGAGATCTACGAGGGACTGCGCAGCGCGGCGGTCGCCTCTCGTTCGAACAAGCCGATCGGCGACAAGATGATCATGAACGCGGCCTTCCTGGTCGAAAGGGACAAGACGAAGGCTTTCGACGACCAGATTTCCGACATCGCGCGCCGCTACGAGCACAAGCTCTCGTTTCTCTACACCGGCCCCTGGCCCCCGTACAACTTCGTGAACATCCGCCTTCGCCTCGAACGGGCTGAACGCTGAGGATTTCGTGCTCCTGCTCGACGACATTCTGCTGCTTCCCCTCAAGGGGCCCGTTGCGGGCATCCGGTGGGTGATGAAGCAGATTCAGACGATGGCCGACAACGAGCTGCTCAACGACCAGGTCTGGAAGGAGCGGCTCATCGAGCTTCAGATGAAGCTCGAGCTCGGCGAGATCGGCGAAGAGGACTACGTCGCCGAAGAGGCGATCATTTTTCAGCGGCTTCGCGAGATCCGGCAGGCGCGTGAGGATCTCGCGCGTCAGTACGCCGCCGAGCAGGACGAAGAGGAAGGGATCTCGATTCACACCGGATACGGGGAATGAGCCCCGAGGCGTTCGCGACCGTCGTTCGCGCGTTCCTCGACCGGCTCACCGCCGATGCCCGCACTCGCATACTCCTTTTCGGCGGGAAAGGCGGCGTCGGAAAGACCACAATCGCCTCTGTCGCTGCGCTGCATCTCGCCTCCCGTGGCCCGGTTATTCTGTTTTCCACCGATCCCGCCTCGAACCTCCCCGACCTCTTCGCCAGCGGATCGCCACTCCCCTCGCTGACCGTCGAGCCGTTTCATCCCGACGAGCTGTGGAAGACCTTTCTCGAGAGCAATCTCGAAAGGTTCGTCGAGATCGGGGATCGCGGAACGTATCTCGACCGCGACGAGATCAGAAGGCTCCTGGAGCTCGCCGTACCCGGCGTTGACGAGCTGGCGGGTTGGATGAGGATCGGCGAGCTGTTCGAGCAGAATCCGGAATCCACGATCGTGGTCGACACCGCGCCGACGGGGCACACGCTCCGGCTGCTCGGCTCCTCGGCGCATTTCGGCCAGATCAGCATCGCTCTCGAGCAGATGCAGGCCAAGCACTCGGCCCTGGTCACTCAATTGACCCGACGCAGCGTTCACGATGAGATCGACGACTTCATCGAGTCGTTCCGCTCCGAATGGGAGAGGCGCACGGCGGCCCTGAGCGACCCTTCGATCTCGGCCTTCATCCCGCTGCTCCTCGCCGAACCTTGGGTGATCGCGCAAACGGCCAGGCTGATCGAGGAGGTACGCCAGGCCGGCCTCTCCGTTCCTTTCGCCGTGCTCAACCGCTCGCGCTGCTGGTGCGGCTGCCGAAGCTGCGCGCCGCTCTGCGAGAACGAGCAGAAAGCCGCCCGGTCGTTTTCACTTCCGGTGATCGCCGCGCCCGAGTCGCCCTTCCCGCTCGCAACGTCGCGCGAGCTCCTGCAATGGATCGCGGGCGAAACGCTCGATTCCCGCCTCTCGACCTCCCCCACCGGGCCGGAGTCGAACCCACTGGCACTCTCTTCCGACTCCAGGCTCATCTTTTTCGCGGGGAAAGGCGGAGTCGGAAAAACGACGGTCGCCTCCTCGGTCGCGCTTCAGATCGCCGGGGCCAGGCCCGCTTCGCGTTTCATCATCATCTCGGTCGATCCGGCGCACGCTCTGCTCGACGTTTTCGCCTCCGAACGACCGCCGTCGAATCTCACGGTGGAGACCGTCGACACGCGCGCGCGATGGGAGCGATTCCGCGAGCGGATTGGGCGGGAGATCGAACAGGCGGTCGAGGGCCTCACTCCCTCGCACTTTTCGCTCGCGCACGACAGCGACGTCATCTCCAGCCTCCTCGACATGGCTCCGCCGGGCGCGGACGAGATCTTCGCGATCTCGAGGCTCGCGGACCTTCTCGACGACTCCTCGATCGAGCGGGTGTTCGTCGACACGGCCCCCACCGGTCACTTTCTCCGCCTGCTCGACCTGCCGCGCGACGCGGGGGAATGGGTGCGCGAGCTGATGCGGCTCCTGCTTCGATACAAGGAGCTCGTTCCGCCGGGCGCGCTGGCGGAGGAACTTCTCGAGAACTCCCGATCGCTGCGCAGGATCGGGGAGGCGCTCACGAGCGGCTCCTCCGAGACCGTCGTGATCACGCGCGCCGGAGAGATCGTCGCGAGCGAGACGGAAAGGCTCCTCGCCGAGCTCGAGGGGCGAGGGATGAGAGTCGGCGGCGTGGTGCTCAACGCGTTCGAGCAGGAGGATGGCTGCGCCATCTCCCCTTCGACTCGCACTTTTTCTCCGAAAGTCGAGATCAAGGTCACGATCGTCCCGCGGGCCAGCGAGCCTCCGGCGACTCTGGGCGCGTTGCGCGGGCTCGTTCCGTTGGAGTAACGTGCCCGCATGCCGACGGTCCTCTACGTCTACGCCATCGCCGCGCGGAAAGCGCTCGCCGCGCCCGAGATCGAAGGCGTGGACGGCGAAAGCGCCCTCCGGGTCGTCGAACGCGGGGATCTCGCCGCGCTGGTGAGCGAAGTCGACGCCGACGCGTTCTCGCAGGAGACGATCGACGCGCGCGCGGCGGACCTCGACTGGCTCGGCGCGATCGGCTACAGCCACCAGCAGGTCGTCGAGCAGGCGTGCAGAGACGCGGACGCCATTCCGCTGCGCGCGTTCGTTCTCTTCTCGACGGAACAAGCGCTGCGAGAGCATCTCGAAGAAAAGGCCGAAGAGATGAAGGAGATCCTCGGCGTCATCGCCAGACGCGAGGAGTGGACGGTGAAGCTCGAGTTCGACGAGAAGACGTGGACCGATGCGATCGAGCGTCGCGCTCCGTCGCTGGCCGCGCTTGCCGCGGAGGCCGAGGGGGCGCCGGCCGGGAAAGCGTATCTGCTCAGAAGGAAGATGGACGAGGCCAGAAAGAACGCCGCGCGCGAGGCCGTCGACTCGATCGCATCCGAAATGGAGGATCGCATCAGCCGCCAGCTCGGCGTCCCGGTCGTCTCGGATCTGAGCCGTACCGGGAACATGCCTCAGTTCAATGTCCTTCTCGAGCGGTCGAGGGGGGGCGAAATGGAGCAGCTCGTCGGGGAGCTTCAGCGCGATTATCGCGACGAGGGAGTGCGACCGCTGCTGACCGGCCCGTGGCCACCGTACACGTTCGTGACCAGGAGCGAGGGATGAGCGGGGACCGCGACCTCTCGCTGGTCGAGGCTCTCGATCACCTTCTCGACCGCGGCGTAGTCATCGCAGGCGAGGCCGTGATCTCCATCGGCCAGGTCGACCTCGTCTACCTGGGCCTCAACATCATCCTCTCGAACGTCGACACGATCTCGCGCGTCTCATCGGGCGAGCCGCCGGCTCTTCCGAAGCCGGGGAGCCAATGACGCTCGCAGCTCCGACGCGGCTCGTGCTGCTCGGCGCGCACCTGCGAGCCGAGGACGCGGCCGTCGAAGGAGTGCGCGTAGTGCCGGCCGGCGATCTCTTTCTCAGCGCTCTCGAGATTCCCTCCTCCCAGGGGGTCGCGGCGCACGAAGTCGTGACCCGCGCCGCCTCGGTGAGACAGGAGCTCGCTCTTCGTGAGACGTTCATCGCGATCCGGTACGGCGCCACCGCGACGACGGATCAGGAGGCAGCAGCGAAGTGCTCGACTCATCTCCCACGGTGGCGCCAGTTGCTCGGCGAGCTCCGGGGAATGGCTGAGCTCACCATGAGAGCCGGAGGCGGCGCGAAGGGAACGCGCCCCGACCGCGCGGCGTTCGCGAGCGGCGCCGACTATCTGCGCGCGCTCCGCGCCTCGAAGACCGCCTCCCCCGTCGATCCAGCGTTCCTCGAGGACGCTCGCTCGAGGTTCGCGGAGGCTGCCGGGCGCATCGTCGCCGTGGAACGCCACGACGGAGGGGCAGAGCTCGCAATGCTGGTCGCGCGCGACCGGATCGAGGAGGCTCGCAACATCGCCCTGGCCCTGCGGGACGACTGGCCGCACATCCCTTTCCTGCTGTCGGGGCCGTGGCCACTGGAGGTTTTTGCGGATGAATCGTGACCCGATCCTCGCGTCGAACCAGCCGGAGAGCCTCAGGGAGTCGCTCGAGATGACCGACAGCGCGATTCCCGATCGCATCCCCGCCGACGCGGAGAGCGTCGAGAACGGGCTCGCGCGGCTGGTGCTCGCGATCATCGAGCTGGTGCGGCAGCTTCTCGAGCGCCAGGCCCTTCGCCGGATGGACGCCGGAAATCTGACCGATGAAGAGATCGAGCAGCTGGGGCTCTCCCTGATGAAGCTCGAGGAGAAGATGGAAGAGCTCAAGCGGGTCTTCGGCCTCGAAGGGGACGACCTGAACCTGAAACTCGGCCCCATCCAGACGTTGAAGTAGTTGCCGCCCCGTCATCCTGACCCGCGCTGGACCCGGGTTTCATCCTTGCATTCCGCCCGAGGCAGCCTGAATCCATCCGCAAAGTCTGGACGGGCGCTGGATGGGTGGTTATGATCGCGGCCTCGATCTGTTCGAATGAGGATTGCCCGCGCTCGGGGAAACGGGCGGAGAGGGAGGAACGCTTTGGCTGACGCAATGCAGAGACAGCCCCAGGGGCTCGTCGACATCCTCGACAAGATCCTCGACAAGGGGCTGGTGGTCGCCGGCGATATCAAGGTCTCGCTCGCGAACGTCGAATTGCTCACCATTCAGCTCCGCCTCGTGATCTGCTCGGTCGACAAAGCGGAAGCCATCGGAATCGACTGGTGGAGGAGCGACCGCTTCTACTCGTCCGCGGCGCGTCCGCAACTCGCGGCGCCCGAAGATGTCGACGCCCTTCGTCAACGCATCGATCAACTGGAAAAGAAGCTCGCTGAGTCGGGGAGCAGGACGCCCCGCCCTCGCACGCGCTGAGATTCACAAGGAAAGGCAGGTCTGACTTATGGCAGTCGAACGAGCCCCCGGCGGCAGCAGCCTCATTGACGTACTCGATCGGATTCTCGACAAAGGTATCGTCATTGACGCATGGGTTCGCATTTCCCTCGTCGGTATCGATCTGATCACAGTCGAGGCCCGCGTCGTCATCGCCTCCATCGACACGTATCTCAAGTACGCCGAAGCGGTCGGTATCACGCCGACGGTTTCGCGCCCTGCCCTCGGCCCGGGCGAGCACACGTACACCCCGACGCCGGAGACCGACAAGACGCGCGTTCCGTAGGGACCGGCTGCGCCGGTCCGGTCGCGCGCAGCGCGACGCGCAGCGCGACGGCGTCTTGCGTCGAAAGTGAATACGTCGCCTCCAGCGACCGGACCGCCGCAGGCGGCCCCTGCGTCAGTCCGCGAGCTCGGGCCAGATCTGCTCGACGGTCCGCGGGTCGCCCTCGCGATAGCGCGCGTCGAGAAGCTCGACGTACTCGGCGGAGGGTCGCGAATAGCGCTTTCCTCCCGACCCCTTTGCGCTCGCAGCCGCTTCTCCTCCGATCAGCGATTTCACGAAAAGCTCTTTCTCCTCCGGGCCCATCTGTTGCCATCTCTCGGCCTTCACTTCCGCCTGGCCACAGCCGGAGAGCAGGATGGCGAGCAGCAGAAGCGGAATCGCAATCGCAATCGCACGAATCATTGGATGAACCT
>JBHEPS010000085.1:0-233 GCA_046260175.1 Thermoanaerobaculia bacterium | reverse complement strand
CCCGTGGTGAGAACGAGACCGCCCGTCCTGTTGGACCAGGCCATCATGAGATTGCCCCGGATGCGCGCCTGCGCGTTCTCCTCGACGACCCCGAAAGGACGGTCCCCGAACATCCGATCGAAGCTCGAGCGGTACTGCCCCAAGATCTCCCCGATCGGCTCGACGACGAAACGGATCCCGAGGTTGGCGGCAAGAGCCTCGGCGTCGGCGACGCTCTGCTCGGAGGTGAAGGG
>JBHEPS010000084.1:0-10694 GCA_046260175.1 Thermoanaerobaculia bacterium | reverse complement strand
GAGTGCCAGAAGCGCTTCCAACTCCTCGGCCCGCTCCACACCTTCGGCGACAACCTTCGCGCCGAGCTGAATCGCCAGATCCGAGATCGAGCGCAGGACGATGCGCCGGTAGTCGTCCGTGTCGCAGTTCTGGACCAGATAGCGGTCGACCTTCAGATAGTCGGGACGGGCGTCGATCATCATCCTGTAGTTCGAGTACCCGATGCCGACGTCGTCCAGGGCAATGGAGATTCCGGCCTGACGCAGCGCCTCGATCACGCGGAAGAAATTCGGACCGTCCCAGTAAGGGGAATGCTCCACGATCTCGACGACGATGCGGGAGGGGGCGATGGCGCAGGCCTGGGCGGCCTGGAGGAGAAAGTCGACGAAGCTCAGGTCGCGCCCGAGAGTCGAGGCATGAACGTTGAGATCGATCGTGAGGTTCGTCGGGAGCTTGCGGCAGGCGATGAGTCCGGCCATGACACACGCGCGATCGACCGCGGTCTCTTCCTTTTTTCTCCGGACGTACTCGAACAGGACGTTCGCCGGCTCGAGGTTCGTTCCGCGAGGGCCACGCGAGAGACACTCGGCCGCGACGACGGTCTGGTGACCGTCGCCGACGTCGAAAATCGGTTGCACATTGACGGTGATGCCCCCGGGGGCGAGCACCGACGCGAGAAGGCTCTTGTCGTTCATGCGTTTCCGATTACGCCAAACACAACCTGCGCGAGCTCCGCGAGCGGTTGCGGTTTCTGGAGGAACGAGGAGACGCCGTATCTGGCAGCGGCATCCTCGATCTCCGGGGAGCCATAGGCGGTGAGCAGGATGACGCTCGTCCGCGGATAGCGCTCGCGGACCGAGCGAACGATCTCGAGCCCTTCCGTGCCGTGGAAGCCGGTCAGCCGGAGGTCGGCGATGACCACGTCGTAGTGGAGGTTCGCCATGAGGGCCTCCGCTTCTTCCAGCTCCTGGGCGCAGTCGACCGAGTAACCGTGGTGGGAGAAATAACTCTTGATGGCGAGGAGAATGGCCCGCTCGTCATCGACGACCAGCATCGTGGGGGTGGCGCGCGCTGTAATGATCTCGCTCATTCTGAGGCTGGAAAGGGCAATCGAGGTGCCACGGCGGGAAGCCCTCGATTGGGGGTCTCAAACCCGCCTCCAAGCGTGATTTGGGCGTTAAAGGATCGAAATAAGAGGGAGGGGAGCTTCTGAAATCGGGATGAGAAGTCTAGCTTCTGGACGACTTCAGGCCGTAACGTTTCAACTTCTGGTAGAGGGAGCTCCGGGGGATCCCGAGCCTTCGGGCGGCCGCTTCGACCCGGCCCAACTCCTCCTGCAGAACTTTTTCGATGTGAAGTTTTTCGACCTCTTCGAGCGTGAGGCTGCTGTCGAGGCCTGCGGCTTCCGGAGGGCCGACGAACTCGAACCGCAGCACGTTGGTCTGGATCACGGCGCCGTCGACGAGGAGCACTGCGCGCTCGACCACGTTGCGAAGCTCGCGGATGTTGCCGGGCCAGGGGTAGCCGCGGAGCGCGCGAATGGCTTCGGCGTCGAATCTGAGGTCGCGTCCCCGCCCGAAGTGCCGGAGAAAGGACTCGGCGAGGACGGGAATGTCCTCGGGCCGCGAGCGAAGCGGCGGGATCGTGAGGGGGATGGTGTTGATCCGGAAATAGAGGTCACTTCTGAAACGACCTTCAGCGACGAGAAAGGAGAGGTCCATGTGCGTCGCGGCGATGAGCCGGACGTCGACCACCTTGTCCTTGACGTCGCCCACGCGCCGGAACCGCTGCTCTTCGAGAACCTTGAGCAGTTTCGGCTGAATCTGCATATCGACGTCGCCGATCTCGTCGAGAAAGGTCGTCCCTTTATGGGCGACCTCGAGCAGGCCGCGCTTGGCCTGCACGGCGCCGGTGAATGCCCCCTTCTCGTGACCGAAAAGCTCGGTCTCGAGAAACTCCTTCGAAAGTCCGGCGCAATTGAGATCGACGAACGCTTCGGCCGCCCGGGGCCCGTGCTGGTGAAGCCATTTCGCCAGAACGCCTTTTCCAGCGCCGGTCTCGCCCGTCAGGAGGATCGGACTTTCACTGTGAACGATCTTCCGGACCTGCTGTTCGAATTCCTTGATGACGGTGCTGATCCCCAGGAAGGGATCGACGGCTTCGCGTGCTTCCTTCGATTCTCCGGCGAGGCGGTTCTTGAAGTTTCTCTCGTTCTGAAGGATCCGCTCGATGAGGACGAGCAGCGATGGAAGCTCCACCGGCTTGGTCAGAAACTGATCCGCGCCTTCCTTGATGGCTCGGACGGCGAGATCGATCGTGCCGTGTCCCGTCAGCAGGATGACGGGCACGGACGAGTCCATCGCCTTGAACTTGGGGAGAAGGTCGAGGGCGTTGCCGTCCGGAAGCATGTAGTCGACCAGGACCAGGTCAGGGCGATTGAGGGTGAAGGCGCCCTGAGCTCGTTCGCACGTGTCGACAGCTTCCACCTCGAAACCCTGGGCTCCGAGAAAGCGCTGAATACCGAAGCGGACGCCGGGTTCGTCGTCCACCAGAAGGATCCGTGTTTTCGGCACGGCAAAACTGTATCAGGAAAGCAGGGACTAGGGGCCGGGGACCAGGGACCAGGGACCAGGGGCTAGGGAAGGACAACACCAAACCCGTCATCCTGAGAGAGCGCCGGGGAAACCGTGACGTCACGCTGCTGGTGGGCGCGAGCGAAGGGCTCGATCCTGCCATTTTGAGATCCTTCGCTCGCGCGCTCGGCCGTCGTGAATCGAACTCTCAGCGCGGCGCTCGCTCAGGATGACCGGGGTTGCCGTTGTACTTCCTAGTCCCTAGCCCCTAGTCCCTAGCCCCTGCTTCAATTCAGCTTCATCCTAGCCTGAAATCCTTCCTCGTAGCCGTGGAAGTATTCGAGGGTGGTTTCCGGGTAGCGCCAGCAGTAGTAGCCGGCGCCGCTGTCGAAATCGACGAGCCATAGGCCTTTGACCTCGACTCCCATCTCGATCACATCCTCGGCCCAGCGCCCAACGATCCGCTGATACTCGGGTACCAGCTCCTGGGGCACCTCGAGATCACCCTCGGCTCCCGCGTCCTCGATGGCCAACAGCTCATCGAGGCTCTGAACGGCGCGCTGCGTCGTCTCCGCGACCGCGGGTAACAGCTCCAGGGCCTGTTCGTAAGTGAAGGTTCGTTTTCTTCGAGCCATGGCCGTTCCGGTGAGGGCATCTTATAACGCCCCGCCCCGGACGATCACGGCGAGGCGGTGCCAGCGGAACCGGTGTCGCTCGACGCGTTCGGCTCCGGTCGCGCGCCGGCGCGAACCTTACCCAGCCATCCTTCGAAATCACGACGGATCCTCTGGGCGTCGAGCTCCTTGCCCGACTCGCGCAAACGTTCCTCGAGCCGGTCGACCTGTCCTCCGATCGTCTCCAGGTTCTCCGCCAGGATCTCGTCCCCCTGCTGCTTCCAGTTCGGGATCTCCGCCTCCCATTGCTGCAGCTTCGCTTTCATCTCCCCATCGGTGCCGATTCGGGAGGCTTCCTCCCTCACCCGGTCGAGCAGGCCCCCGCCCTTTTCTTCGAGCCACCGGCTCACGCCGCTCTGCCGGGCGTAGAGAACGTCTCCTTCCCGCACCGGCCGCCCGAAAGCCAGCTTCGACCCGACGAGGACGACGGCGTCCGGGCGGTTGCCGTCGATGCGGAACCGAGAGTCGGTTCGGACCTCGTCTCGATGATCCTCGCCCACCCGGATGCTGACGGCGTCCTTACCCTGCAGGGAGGTCACCTTCGTCACCTCGCCGATCACCAGGGCGCCGGAAACGATCAGGTTCCCGGGAACGAGCTCATCCGCGGAGTCGAAGATCAAAGTCGCTTCGAGATCCTCTCTCGAGTCCATCCACCTCACGCCGTACCAGATCGCGGCGGCCAGGCCGAGGAGAAACAGGAGTGCAAGAAATGTCCGAATCACCTGGGGGTCCCTCCAGAGCGCCGCTCGCTCCCCCGGAAGGGGGGCGAGGCAAGGTGAAAGATAGACGATCCGACGGGCTTGTGCTAAAAGTTCGTCTTCATAAAGCTGCGGAAAACGCTGCATAAAGGAGTTCACGGATGTCCGTTGAGGAACGCGTCAAATCGATCATTGTTGAGCAGCTCGGGGTGGACGCTGAAGAGGTCAATCCGGAAGCTTCGTTCGTTGAGGATCTCGGAGCCGACTCGCTCGACACGGTCGAGCTGATCATGGCATTCGAAGAGGAATTCGGCGTCGAGATCTCCGACGAAGAAGCGGAAAAGATCAAGCGCGTCAAAGACGCGGTCGAGTACATCGACAGCCACGCCAAAGCGCAGTAGTCCCGTTCCATCACAGATCGTCACACCACCTCGAGCCGGGGATCTCCTCGGCTCAAGTTTTCAACAGAGGAAACCTTGGAAAAGCGACGTGTCGTCATCACCGGAATCGGCCTGGTCACTCCCCTCGCTACGGGAACCAGGCCGACCTGGGAAGCGCTACTCGAGGGCCGCTCCGGCGTCGACGTGATCTCGAGGTTCGATCCGAGCGCTTTCGACTGCCGGATTGCGGGTGAGGTACGCGATTTCAAGCCCGAAGACTGGATGGAGAAGAAAGAGGTCAAGAAGGCCGACACCTTCATCCAGTACGCGATCGCAGCCTCGCAGATGGCGTGGGACGACTCGGGACTGGGCTCGGACGACATCGACCCTGAACGCCTGGGCGTCATCATCGGTTCGGGGATCGGCGGCCTCCCGTCGATCGAAGAGACGCATAAGAAGCTGCTCGAGCGCGGTCCGGGACGGATTTCACCTTTCTTCATTCCGAGCCTGATCGTGAACCTCGCCGCGGGGCAGGTGTCGATCCGGTTCAATGCAAAGGGACCGAACTCGGCCCCCGCGACCGCATGCGCGACCGGCGCGCATGCCATCGGCGACTCGATGAAGGTCATCCAGCGGGGGGACGCGGACCAGATGATCTGTGGGGGAGCCGAGGCCGTGGTGACCCCTCTCGCGGTCGGCGGATTTGCTGCCATGAAGGCGCTGTCGACCCGGAACGACGAGCCTCAGCGCGCCTCGCGCCCCTGGGACGCGGGACGCGACGGATTCGTCATGGGCGAGGGATCGGGCATCGTGATCCTCGAGGAGCGGGAGCATGCGCTTCGGCGCGGCGCAAGGATCTACTGCGAGCTCACAGGCTATGGGATGACCGCGGACGCCTATCACATCACTTCCCCCTCGGAGGATGGCGATGGCATGTCCCGGGTCATGCGCCGCGCGCTGGCCGACGCCGGTCTCGACCCGGAGCGGATCGATTACATCAACGCCCACGGGACCTCGACGCCGGTCGGTGATCGCGCGGAGACCCTGGCTGTGAAAACCCTTTTCGGAGAGCACGCCAGCAAGGTGGCGATCAGCTCCACCAAGTCGATGACCGGACACCTTCTCGGCGCCGCTGGAGGTGTCGAGGCGGCCATCACGGCGCTCGTGGTGAAGGAGGGACGCATCCCCCCCACCATCAACTACGAGAACCCCGATCCGGAGTGCGATCTCGACTACGTGCCGAATCAGGCCCGCGAGATGGACGTGAGACACGCCCTTTCGAACTCCTTCGGGTTCGGCGGCACCAACGCCACGCTCGTCTTCTCGAAAGTCGACTAGCCGCCGGCTCAGCGCATCTCTCTGCGACCTTCAGGCTCCCCGGGATTCCCGCTCGGCGGATCCGCGGGAGGCTCCTCCCTTTCCGCGGGCGGCGGCTCCTTCGTCTCGGCCGGAGGCGGCGTCGCGGGCGGCGGCTCCTCTGCCGGCGGAGATGGCTCCCTGGAAGGAGGCTGCGGAGCAGGAGGCTGCGGCCTCTCGGGCAAGGGTGCCGGGAGTGGTCGCGGGGCCCGCGTGTCCGTCGGCGGAGGTGACGGGGTTCCGCGCGAAGGGAAGTTTCCACCTCCCAGTACGGGCTCGGGGCGCTCGGTGGTCGTGGTTGGTGCAGGCGTCGACGTCGACGGTTGCCACGTGCCGGCCGGCGGCGGAACGTAATTGGGGTCGTAGTAAGGGTCGGTCAGAGGTAGGCCGTCGGGGCCGAGAATCGGCATCCCCCACGCGTCGACGTAGGCCGGTTGCGGAGGCTGATGGATCGGGCACTCCCGCATCGGCTGCGTTCCCACTTTGAATGCCTCGCTGACGACGTCGTTTCGCGGACAGAGCTCGGTCGCCCTTCCACCGGTCGAAGCGTCGACCTCCTCGAAGATGATCCCGCCCGGAACTCGAAACTCGGAATCGGCTTCTCCGGAGGTAACGTGGGTCATGAAGCGAGTCCAGAGAGGGACCGCGCCTTCGGAGCCGGAGACTCCGACGGGGCTGTTGTCGTCGAACCCGATCCAGGCCACGCCGAGGGTTTTCGGAGTGAAGCCGATGAACCAGGAGTCGCGCTTGTCGTTGGTGGTTCCCGTCTTTCCAGCAGCGGTCTTGCGGAAGCCCATCGCGCGCACGCGCACGGCGGTGCCGCGATCGACGACGCCCTCCATCAGATGAACTGCGAGGTAGACGTCGCGCGCGGGGAACACCTGAACCGGGTCAGCCTCGGCCGAGGAGACCGCATTGCCGTTCTCGTCGGCAACCCAGCGGATCGCCCTGAGGGGAAGTCTCGACCCCATCCGTGCCATCGTCGTGTAGGCCTCGGCCATTTCAATCGGAGGAACCTCCACGGCTCCGAGAATCATCGCCGGGTTGTCGTCGATGGGCGCGTCGATCCCCAGAGCGTTCGCGGTCCTGATGATCGAAGCGGTTCCCGCGGAAAGCCCGAGCCTCACGGAGGCGGCGTTGAGGGACTTCTCCAGCGCCTGCCTGACGGTCACGACACCGTGATAGCTCCCCTCGTAGTTGCGGGGCGACCAGTCCTTCGCGAAGCGCCGCTCGAGGACGAAACGCTGGTCATTGACGAGGGTCGCCGGGGTGATGTTCTGGTTCGAAAGGCTCGGCTCGAAGGCTGCGAGAAAAACGAACGGCTTGAAGAGTGATCCGACCTGCCTCATCGCGCTCGTCGCACGGTTGAACTGGCTCTGCTCGTAATTCCGCCCGCCGACCAGCGCTCGGATCTCGGCCGTCTCGACGTCGACGCCGATGATCGAACCCTGCAGAGGACTTTCCTCGCGCCGCAGACGGCTGCTCGATCGTTCGAGCCGGTCGAGTCCTTCCTCGAGCTCCGTCGTGGCAGCCGCCTGCCATTCGAGATCGATCGCCGTGTAGATATTGAGCCCCCGGCTCGCGATCTCCTCGATCCCGTAATCCCTCTTCGCTTCCTGGAGAACCCGGTCGACGTAATACGGGATCGAGCCGAGGCTCCTTCGTTCCCCGGAAGGCTGCTCGGGAAGCGGCGAGGCGAGCGCTTCGTCGAACTGCTCCCGGGTGATCTTCTCATTCCTCAGCATCGCGTTCAGCACGGATTCCCGCCGGGTCGAGGCGCGCTCCGGGTTCTCGAACGGCGAGTAATTGTTGGGAGATGGGATCAGCCCGGCCAGCAGCGCCGACTCCGCAATGGAAAGCTCGTTCACCGGCTTGCCGAAATAGAACTGCGCGGCCTGCCCGACACCGAGAATCGAGATCGAACGGTTCCTCCCGAGGTAGATGTCGTTGATGTACGCTTCGAGAATCTCTTCCTTCGAATACTTCGCGTCGAGAATCAGGGCCATGAACGCCTCGACCGTCTTGCGCCGCAGCGTCCGCTCGTTGGTCAGGTAATAGTTCTTGACGAGCTGCTGGGTGAGCGTCGAGCCTCCCTCACTCGCCCCACCGCTTCGGATGTTTCTCCAGAGCGCGCGGCCGATTCCCACGGGGTCCACGCCGGGATGCGTAAAAAAGCGAACGTCCTCGGACACGACTACCGCATCGATCAGATGCGGGGGGACGGCATTGAGCGTCACGGGGCTCCGGTTCTCGAGCTGCTCGCCCATGATCGAGGTCAGCAGTTCCGGCTCCAGCGCCGGCGTCCCCGCCGCGGGCGAACCGAACTCATCCAGGCTGGCGACTCTCCCTTCCTCGAAGGCGACCCGCACGCGCCGCGGCTCCTGGTCCCCCGCCGGGTGTTCGAAGCCGCGGAGGTGAACTTCCCAGGAGCCTTCGACCCGGCGGTATGCGCCGGGCTGGGCGATCGCTTCCTCTTCCCGATAGCCGAGCCGGCTGAGTTTCGCCTCGAAGGCGTCCTCCGAGAGATTCGCGCCTGCCGCAAGGGGGATCGAATCCGTGTAAACACGCGATGGGAGGGAGACGCGCCGCACTTCAAAGGTCCGCACGGCTTCGTAATAGACGTATGTGGACGTCACGACGACGGCCACAGCAACCAAAATCGTCAGGATCGAGAGGGTCCTGAAGACTTTTCCTCGGCTGGGAAGGCGGGAGACGAATCTGGCCATAGGGTTCAGATTGCGGACTGATCCGAAATCCGTGCCCGAACCGCGATGGCGAGCACCCGACCCGATTTCGCGCCATCCCTGCGGTAGGAGTGAAACATTGACCCTTCGCAGCGGGAACACAGCCCCGAGTCGAAGATCACGCTGCCCGGAACTCCTTCCGCCATAAGCACCCTACGGGTCAGACCGGCCAGGTCGAAATGCGGTCTTTCCCCCCGGCTCAGGTCGACGAATTCCCCGACCGAACCGTAACGGCTCTCGAAGGCGCTGACGACCTCCTCGCCGACCTCGAAACAGCACTGCCGGATCGATGGCCCCAGCCAGGCGCGCGATTCTCCCGCGGAGAAGGACGACTCGGAACGCACCGCCTCGAGAGCACGCGGAACGATCCCCGCGGCCGCACCTCGCCACCCGGAGTGAAGATTGACGATCACCCCATGGCCGGCATCGACGATCGTCACCGGCAGGCAGTCGGCGATCTTGATGCCGATTGCAACATCTTCGCGATCAGACCAGAGCGCGTCACACTCCCCCAGCTCGCTCCACCTCTCCAACGGCGCGCTCGCCCGAGCGATCGCCGTGCCGTGTACCTGCGTGCAGGTCGCGAGTACGACTCCGCTTCCCCATCGGCCCGCAACGAACTGCTGAAGAGACTCGAGATCCTGTCCTGCGAGCCGGCCGCCGTAATCGAGCGTCGTGTAGAAGAGTCCGAAGCCGTCAGGTACCTCGGGAGCGAGGACGAGACGCCCGAGCTCGTCGGTGTGGAGAGTGGACCATTGCATGGCGGGGACGATAGCAGAGGAACAGGGACTAGGGACTAGGGGTCAGGGACTAGGAAGGACAACGGCAAAATCAGAGTGGGCCAATCGAGGCGAGGGACTTTGCCTTTGCCCTTCCTGGTCCCTAGTCCCTAGCCCCTAGCCCCTGTTCTTCACGACGTCGCGCGCAGCACGTTCGCGACGTCCCCGCGCAGGGCCTCGGCGACCGTGGCGCCACGAAGCAGGGAGGCTGTCTTCTCGATCTCGCGAATCATCTCGCGGACCGCGGTCGGGCCGCTCCCTCCGCGGATCGCCTCGACCGCGGCCGCGTACTGCTTCTCGACCGACTTCGCGCCGGCGGCTCCTATGTGCTGATCCGCCACCGCGCGGATCCGTCCCGCGAGCTCGACCAGCGCATCGACTTCGGCATCCTGTATCGGCGGGGCGGCCGGTGCGGCTTCCGGCTCAGGCTTCGGGGAGGGCGGAGCCGCCTGTGGGCGAGGCATCACGGCTGCAGCCGGGGCCGGCGGGGTCGCCGACGGGGGAGGCGCCCCGGTTGAAGCAACTGCCGCCTGGGCTCGCGGCGCCTTCGGCTTCAGCTCGACCAACTCGGAGGTGATCATTCCGTAAAGATTCTTCGCGACGTCGAACGAAGAGATCTCGAGGGCCTTGCCGATGTCCGCGATCGAGCGGCTCCCGTCGATCTTCGTGACGAGCATCCACTCCTGCGGAGTGAGGGTGATCTGCTCATGGCGGTTCTTCCGGACGAGGAGTGCCGGAACGAGGTCGATCGACGAAATCTTCTTGGAGAGGACCTTCCATTCGTCGACCCGGCGGGCTGCTTCCATCAGCAGGTTGGTATTCGACCGGCTGATCGTCTTCTCGGTTCCTTCCTCGCCCTGCGTGAAGATGAACTCTCCCTCGTTCCAGATCGCCAGGGCGTAGATCGCTTCGTCTCCGGTGAGCTCGCCCGATCGGGCGTGCGAGATCTGTCCGTTGAGGAGGAAGATCACACCCTCCTCGCCTTCCCGTGTCAACGTGAATTTGCCGGTTTTTCCGGAAACGCTGACGAGCTGAATGATGTCGGGAAGCGGCAGCTCCTTGAGAGACCCCTGAAAGGACATTCTCCTCCGCGGCGGGCGGCGCGCCCGGCCTCATCCTTTTGAACCGAAACGATTTCCGAGCGAGCGAAAAAGCCGAGGCCGAAGGTTAGCGCATCGGAAGGGTCAAGTTCAAGGAGATGCGGGCTCGGGCGCCGCGTGCCACTCGACCCTCCCGAGGATCCAGATCATGAACATCACTCCAGCCGGCCCGCCGGTCAGGAGGCGAAGCGCGTTGGTGCTCTCGCGGATCCGGATCGCCTGCGTTCCTCCGTCCAGAACCATCGGGAGGAGCGCCAGGAGCAGGATCCAGCCGGACATCGGGGTTCTCTGCAAAGGAGGGATGGCGAGGAAGAGGGCGATGCCGAGAAGAGCGCCGGCGTAGATCGCGAAGCATCGGGCGCAGATCGGCATCGGGACGCCGGAGATCTCCAGCGAGCGGAAGTCGAGCC
>JBHEPS010000083.1:0-10733 GCA_046260175.1 Thermoanaerobaculia bacterium | reverse complement strand
GATCTTGAACTCGGGTTGCTTCGAGCCAGGATCGACCACGTCGTTCGTGAGGAGATTGCACATGTGATCGGGATCATGCATGTGCATGTAGACGAGCCCCTTCGACGAGGTTTCCGCCACCTTTGCACGGAATACGTCCGAGCCGCGGCGCGAGCTGACGCGGACCTTGTCGCCCGTCTTGATGCCGAGGCGGGTCGCGTCGGCGGGATTGATTTCCGCCATCGTCTCGTAGTTCGCGTTCTTCAGTTCCTTGCAGTTTCTGGTCATCGTGCCGGTGTGCCAGTGCTCGATGTTCCGGCCCGTGGTGAAGTAGAACGGATACTCCGCGTCCGGAACCTCCTCGGGGGGCTTCTGCGGACGGAGCCAGATCACGGCCTTGTTGTCCGGGCGGCCGTAGAACTGGATGCGATGCGGCCAGTCGGCCGCAACCAGGGGATCGTGGCCCTTGACGTAACGAAGCTTCGTCCCCGGATGCCCCTCCGTCGGGAGCGGCCAGAGCAGGCCGGGCTCCTTGCGAAGCCGCGCGCGCGTCATGCCGGTGAAGTCGTAGGCCGTCCCCTTCGCGAGACCCAGGATCTCATCCCAGATCTCCGCGGTGTTCTTGAACGGGAGCAGCTTGCCGTGACCGAGCCGGTTCGCGAGATCGCAGAGGATCGCGAAATCCGGGCGGGCTTCGCCGGGAGGATTCGTCGCCTGCTCCATCAGCTGGTAGCGGCGCTCGGCGCATCCGTACACGCCTTCCTTCTCGACCCAGAGCGCGGCCGGCAGGACGACGTCGGCCAGCTCCGAGGTCCGCGAGGGGTGATACGTTTCGGCCACCACGACGAAGGCGTCTTCCTTCTGCATCGCCTTGCGGTAGCGGCCGACGTTCGGCAGCGACTGCCCCGGGTTGGTGCACATGATGTAGAGGCACTTGAGGTTTCCGGACTCGAGCGCCCGGAACATATCCACCGTCGCCAGGCCGGGCTTCGGAGCGAGCGTTCCTGCGGGAATGCTCCACAGCTTCTCCATCTCGGCGCGATGCTTCTCGTTCGCGACGAGACGGCCGTAGGGGAGGAGGTGGGAAAGGGCGCCGCCGTCGCGGACACCGCCGCATGCGTTCGGCTGACCCGTGAGCGAGAACGGCGTGTTGCCCGGCGTACCGATCTTGCCGGTGACCAGGTGGAGGTTGTGGACCAGGTTGTTCGCCCAGACGCCCTTGGTGCGCTGGTTCAGGCCCATGCACCACATCGACATCGCGGCCTTCCCCTTCGCGCCGAACCAGCGCGCGGCGGTGACGATCTCTTCCGGTTTGCATCCGGCGATCGGCGCGGCCTTCTCGGGGCTGTAGCCCTCGAGCATCGCCACGTAGTCGCTCCACGACTTGTTCGCCTCGGCGCCCTCGCCGAAGATCAGGTGAGTCTTGATGAAGTCCTCGTCGACCATTCCTTCCTTGACGAGCACGTAAGCCATCGAGTTGAGGATCGCGAGGTCATTGCCCGGGGTGAACGCGATGTGGAGGTCGGCGATGCGAGCGGTCGGAGTCCGGCGCGGGTCGACGACGATCACCTTCGTTCCCGGTTTCGTCTTCTTCCTTTTCGCGATCCGCTGGAACAGGACCGGATGCGCCTCGGCCGCGTTCGATCCGATGATGAAGAACACGTCCGCATGGTCGATGTCGTCGTAGGTTCCCATCGGCTCGTCTTTGCCGAAGCTCGTCATATAGCCGCCGACGGCCGAGGCCATGCAGAGGCGAGGATTGCCTTCGACGTTGTTCGTGCGGATGCCAGCCTTGAACAGCTTGTTGGCGCAGTACGTCTCCTCGGTCAGTCCCTGGCCGGAGCCGTAGAAGCCGACCGAATCGGGTCCGTGCGCCTCGATCGAGGTCTTGAATTTCGAGGCGACGAGCGTCATCGCCTCTTCCCAGCTCGCACGGACGAACTTGCCGTCCTTGCGAATGAGCGGGTGGGTGAGTCGGTCGGGCGCGGTGAGGATCTGCGGAAGGAGCGAGCCTTTCAGGCAGAGGTATCCCGCGTTGTGGTTGTTCTTGTCGCCCTTGACCGCGAAGACCTTGCCGTTCTTGACCCCGGCAAAGAGGCCGCAGCCGGTGCCGCAGTAACGGCAGACCGTCTTGACCCATTTCTCCGCCATCGCCGGGTCAGCGGCGAAGGCTTCGGCCGCGAGGTTCACCTTGCCGAGTGCGGCAAGAGCGCTCGCCGCCGCGGCGGATTCGAGCAGTGTGCGTCGGGTGATGCTCATCATTCCCCTCCGTGTGCGACCGCATGCGGGTTCAGCGCGTGCGGCGCGTGACAGGTGAAGCAGTCCTTGCCCTGCATCATCGGCTTGCTCATGGTCGCGACCTGTTCACCATGGCAGGAGATGCAGCGGCCCGAGGCGGGTCGCATCGTGAAGTCCTCACCGATCGATCCGTGACACATGAAACAGAGCACGTTGTTGAGGCCGTGAGGGCCGGCGTTCCACGCCTTCACCACCTCGGGGTGCGTGTCGGCGTGACAATCGACGCAGCCGAAGCTGGTATCGACCTCCGGATGCTCGGCTACGGCCGGGGCCGGCGCCGACGAGGCAACAGGAGCCGTGTCGACCATCGGCGCGCACGCGACGAGAAGTCCGACGAGGGCCAGAGCGAAAATTGCGTTGATCTTCATTGCGTCTCTCCTGCGGAAAATCCGGTAGCGGAGAAAACCCCGCTACCGGACCCGCGAGCGGAGGAAAGCTCCTCCGCCTTTCATCAGCCTCCGATTTTCAGGCCGCCGTAGTTGAACCGGAGCGTGGTCCGGAGTTCCCACGCGTCGTCGTCGTACAAGGAAGTTCCGTTGATCAGGTATCCGGCCGCGTCGCCCGGCATGAAGATCCCGCCGCGCAGCGTCCAGATGAGGTTCGGCATGACGTTCCAGTCGAGCATGAAGTCGAACTCGGTCCCGAGGTCGTCGGAACTGGCCGAGCCGAACTCGCCGGGATCGATCGCGCCGTTGCCGTTCACGTCGCTCCAGGGGCTGAGAGCTTCGGTCGCCTTGATCACCGTTCCCGAGAGGAAGAGCTTCCACTGCGGGCGGACGGGGAACGACGCGTTGAGCTGCAGGAGCGTGGTGTTCTCGAACTCCCGGTATCCGCGCGAGCCAGGAGAGCCGAGACCCTGAGGCGTGATTCCCTCCTCGTCGGGCATGATCGAGTCTTCCCACACCTCGTTGACGTAGAAGAATCCGTTCGTCCGGATCTTGTTGATGTTTCCGTCGCCGGACATCGGGTCGTCGTCACCCGAGCCCATCCCGAACACCGCGCCGACCGTCGCCTTGCCGACCGGCATCTTCGCGTCGAGGTAGAGGTTGTATCCCGACAGGTCTCCGTTGTTGACGTCGAGGAGCTGCCCGGGTCCGGAGTTGGCATTCGCGATGTCGTCGCTGCCGGTGAGGTAATCCACCTCACCCTTGAGCGCGATGTTCCCGGCCTTCCCGTTGAATGCGAAGCCGAGCGCCAGAACGTCGCTCAGGTTCGGCCGGAACCGCGCGTTGAAGTACTGCAGCTCGTTCGGCACGTAGGTCCGGCCGTCGATGTCGCCGCGGTCCTTGTAGTAGGCGACGAAGGGGTTGAGGTTGAAGTTCCCCCGCTTGCCAGCGAAGTTGACGTAGAACAGATCGGCGTCTTCGCCGCTCACGCCGCCGGGGGCGGTGTCGTCGGTGAGCGAATCGGCTCCCTCGTACATCTTGGTCCAGTCGAAGGTGGTGACCCAGTTCCCGTACTTGCGCGCGATCTGGATGCCGTCTCCATCCTGGTCGACCACGAGGAGGTTGCCGAGTTTGTTCCCCATGCGGCCGACCCGGAAGGTCGTCCCCGCCAGCTGCGGCGGCGTGAACTCGACGTACGCCCAGTCGACGTGCATCAGGAAATTGGTTTCCTTGTTGTTGAACAGGTTCGAGAATCCGGGACGGTCGTTATCCCGCTGCTCGTTGTCGAGGCCGAAGATCGACTGTGCCACGTCGATTCTCACGACGCCCTTCAGGTTCGGCCCGTAGCTCAGCTCCGGCTGGAAGCGGAAGAGCTGGATCATGTACGCGTCGTGATCGGTCACCGCGCCGGGCGCGTTCTTGCCGAGAAAGAAATTGTTCTGCGTGTATCCGTTGAACTCGTAGAAGCCGCCGAGGGTGAGGGCGAGCTTCGGCGGGGCCGGCGGGGCCTGCGCGTCAGCGGCTGCCGGCGCGGGAGCCGGTGCCGGTGGTGGGGGGGTCTGTGCGAACCCGACGCTCGCGCACATCAGCGCAATCGCCGCGATCGCGATCCAGCGGGGAAACTTCGTGGTCATTCCTTGCTCCTTCTGTAGGCCCGGCTCTGCCGGACTGGGGTCATTGTGTCCGGGGGGCGTCGCTGAAACGGTGAGGTTGGAATCCGATGTCGCGTGAGCCGCATCACCAGTTCAGAAATCACTCGCCCTCCTGTTGATACCGCTGCTCGTAGAAATCGAGCATCTTCTGGATCTCCTCTTTGCTCATCCCATGTTTCCAGGCGTGCTCCGGCATCGCGAGCGCGGCCCGGGTAACGCCCGGCATCGCCTGCTCGGCCTGCGGGAGAAAGTCGTTGTAGAAGTGCTTGGCGACCTCATAGAACCCGTGCCACTGGGTGAAGTCCGGCCCCATCATCGAGGCTCCCATTCGTGCCCGGCGTCCCTCGTGGTGCCATAACTCGTAGAAAGTCCACTCGAGCTTCTCGTCGAATGGAGTCGGCGTGATCTTCCCCTCCGCCTTGAGCGTTTCCATGATGTCGTTCGCCGGCGTTGCGAACTTGTCGTTGTAAAGGCCGACCGCGTCGTCGAACATCCGGAAGTGATTCCCCGTCCAGGTCTTGCCGTGGCACTCGAGGCAGACCTTCGTCATCGAGTCGCGCTTCACTTCCCAGTTTTCGAGCCTCTTGGAGATGACGGGACGCAACGTCCAGGAGATCCTGGCACCGATGTCGTGAGTCGACTTCTGGGTCGGCGTCGCGGCCATGTGGCAGGTCGCGCAGGTCGGCGCCGCCGTATAGTCCTTTCCGACGACCCATTCGTCCGCGTCGAGATTCATCGCGTCGCGATGAGCGACGAACATGATCCCGTGCTTCGATTCCTCGAAGATCTCGATCTGCGGATGATCGGGACCCATGTGGCAGCGGCCGCACGTGACCGGTTCGCGCGCCTGGGCCTTCGAGAAGTGATGGCGCGTGTGGCAGGCGGTACAGGTGCCTTTCGAGCCGTCTGGGTTGATGCGGCCGATGCCGGTATTCGGCCAGCTTCCGGGGAGGGGAACTCCCTTGTCGCTCACCTGCACGACCGAGCCGTGGCACTGCTTGCAGCCGAGGTTCGCGGCGGGTCCTCCCTCGATGACCTCACCGAGCATGTTGTCGAGCGAACCGATGAACTCCGCGGCTTTCGCATGGTGCGAGTTCGTGAACTGGTCGAACTGTTCCTCGTGGCAGCTCTCACAGTCCTTCGGGCTCGGGACCATGGCGACGTCGTATCCCTCGTGCACCCAGAGGTCCTTGTCGCCCTCCTTCGCCTGGTGGCACGACATGCAGCCGATGCCCTTGGAGGCGTGAACCGACTTCTCCCACTGCCGCGAAAAGTCGACTGCCGCATGCTTCTCGTCGTGGCAGTTGATGCAGGCGCGGGTCACTTCGTCGGCGTGGAAGCGGGCGGCCTTTTGGGGATTCGCCCGCTCCTTCTCGATCCAGCCGACAGCAATCGCCGCCGTGGTGAAGGCCACGGCGAATAGCGCTACGAGTATCTTCTTGAATTGCAGACTCATGCTCCCTCCTGAAGAGCTCACGAAAGGGCTTCCCAGATCAGAAAGACGATCACTGTCAGGAGGAATGCGCCTCCGACGATCGGTGCGATTTCGATTCTCGGTTTGCGGCGCTGGATGACGCCGTCGATGAATGGCCAGAAGAAAAGAGCGGCTCCGGCGAAGAAGACACCGGCCATGCCGAGCCACAGTGGCGCGATCTTCAGCCACTTGAAGACCGGATAGAAGTACCACTCGGGCTTGATGTGCAGAGGCGTCTCCTGCGGATTCGCCGGCTCACCGAGGTGCGCCGGAAACACCATTGCCAGGAGAGTGACCAGCGTGAGAAGCACGAGTCCTACGATCAGCTCCGTGGTCACGTGATCGGGAAAGAACGCGAAGAAACGATTCGGGTCGAACCGCTTCTTTCCTTCCCGGTCTTCTTCCACCGTAATCGGCCGTTCCTGGACCTCTCGCGGAGCGTCGAGCTCCATCACGCCGTGGATCCGGAGAAGAAAGATGTGCAGCCCGAGGAAGATGATCACCAGCGTCGGCATGGCTCCGACGTGGAACACGTACATCCGCGTGAGCGTCGTCGCCGTCACCGTCTCGCCCCCGCGCAGCAGCGACGCCAGCCATGGCCCCACGAGCGGTACTTCGGCCGCAACGTTCGTCCCGACCGTTGCGGCCCAGTAGGACAACTGGTCATAGACGAGCGCATAGCCGGTGAACGCGAAGCCCAGCGTCACGCCGAGCAGCCCGACGCCGACCATCCAGTTCAGCTCGCGCGGCTTGCGGTAGGCGCCCGTGAAGAAGACCCGGATCGCGTGGAGCACCACCGCGACGATCATCAGGTTCGCAGCCCAGTGATGGACCGATCGGATCCACCAGCCGTAAGGCACCGCTTCCTGAATCCGCTGCACCGACTGCCATGCGCGATCCGGCGAGGCTTCGTAGTAAAACGCCAGCAGGATTCCGGTGATCACCTGGATGCCGAGGAGAATCAGGGGCGTGCCTCCCAGGGCGTACCACCAATTCTTCATGTGGTGCGGGATCGGCTCCTTCGAAAGCTCCTCGAAGATCTCGATGTCGACCGGGACGCGCTCGCGGATGAATCGCTGGATCGATTCGGCTCTCGTCGTCATTTCACGCCTCCGAGACCGGCACGGTCACGTAGACCTGCTCCTGATCGAGTCTCACGACGAAGCTCTGGAGCGGGGTCGGGGGCGGGCCGCTGATCACGTTGCCCGAGGTGTCGAACCGGCCGACGTGGCAGGGGCAGAGGAAATTTTTCTCGCGCGAGTCCCAGCCGACCTGACAACCGAGGTGGGTGCAGATCGAAGAGAAGACCCGGACCTCGCGCGGAGCCAGCCGGATCGCCAGGAGATCGTTCCCCATGACGTCCTTGAAGGTTCGGCTCGCACCGACCGGCAGATCGCCGAGTTGCGTGAGGAGGATTTCCCCGGTTGCCCGGCCACCCGCCGGGACCAGGTAACGCCGCACGTAATTCGCGGCGAATGCGAGTCCGGGGATCAGGGCCAGGGCCATGACCGAGTTGGCGAGAAAGTCGCGCCTCTTGATTCGTGACAGATCCATACGACCTCCAGACGCTCCTTAGAGCGATCCGGGTGCCCGATGGTCCCGTTTGCTTCAAGTCACTGGTGGTAAATGAGTTAAGGTCAAAATGGAGTCGGCCGTCATTCCGGAAATCGGCAGCCGGCAGCCGTGCGTCGCGTCACGCGGACCCGTTCAACTCATTGAATAGACGTTCGTTGCGGTCATCTCGTCCATTTCGGCAATCGACTGCCGATCGCTGTCGTCCTCGAGCCCGTGCTTCCGGACCAGGTTGTAGAGCTGCCGCGGCGAGATGCCGGTGCGCCGCGAAACCTCGGACAGCTTTCCCGATGCGACCTGGAGCGCCTGTCGCAGATAGCGGCGCTCGAACGCGTCGATCACTTCCTGCTTCTCCTGATGATAGGGAGCGATGAACGGGAGGCGGGGATCGTCGGGACAGTCGAGTCTTCCGTCGCGGCTGAGGATCACGAGTCGCTCGAGCGTGTTCTCGAGCTCGCGGACATTCCCGCGCCACTCCTGCCCGGTAAGCCAGTCGAGCAGGGAAGGGTCGATCTCGAGAATCGACTTCTCGTGCCGGCGCGCGAGCTTCGGCAGGATGAAGTGGACAAGCTCCGGGATGTCCTCGCGCCGCTCGCGGAGCGGGGGGATGTGAACCGGCAGGACGTTGAGGCGATAGAAGAGGTCGGGCCGGAACCGTCCCGCTGTCGCCTCGCGGCGGAGGTCGACGTTCGTCGCGGCGATCACGCGGAGGTCCACCCGTTGACTCGTGTCCGACCCGAGCGGCGTGACCTCGCCGTCCTCGAGGAGGCGGAGAAACTTGGGCTGAATGCTGGAGGGCATCTCGCCGATCTCGTCGAGGAAGAGCGTCGCGCCGCTGGCCGTGATCGCGCGGCCGTCGCGGGAGCGCTCGGCTCCGGTGAAGGCGCCCCGCCGGTGCCCGAACAGCTCGGCCTCGAGCAGTGTCTCGGGAATCGCGGAGCAGTTCAGCGCAACGAATTTCTTCTGCGCCCGACGAGAAGCGAGATGGATCGAACGGGCGACGACTTCCTTCCCGGTCCCGGTCTCCCCCGTGATCAGCACGGTCACCTCGGTGGGGCCGATCGAGGCGATCAGCTCGCGAAGCTTCTGCATGGAGGGCGAGCGGCCGACGAGCTGGCCGGCGGCGCTCGCGACGCGCGTCTCGCGCAGGTCGCGCTTCAGTTCGTGGAGCTCGACCGCCCGCCGGATGACGACGGTCAGCTCGTGGTAGTCGAGCGGCTTCGGCAGGTACATGAACGCGCCTAGCTTCATCGACTCGACCGCGAGCCGCTCATCTCCGTGCCCGGTGATCATGACGATGGGCAAATCGGGACAGCGGCGCCGCGCGTACCGGAGCAGCTCGAGGCCGCTCATTCCCGGAAGCAGGTAATCGATCGCGACGACGTCGGGGTCGAGGTCTGAAAGCTGCGAGAGAGCGGCGGAGGCATCCGGCGCGGAGCGGACCTCGAACCCCTCCTTCTCGAGCGACAGAGTCATCACCCGGACGGCCGAGATCTCGTCCTCGACAATGAGCACGAGGGGGCGCTCGCGTCTCATCGCGCCGCCAGGCGCGCGGTCACGCGCGCCCCTCCGCCCGAGAGGTTTTCGACCGACAGCTCACCACGGTGGAGACGGCAGACCTCCCTCATGATGACGAGGCCGAGCCCCGTCCCATCGGGCCGGGTCGTGAGGAACGGCTCGAATAGATGATCGAGAACGTGCTCGGGAAATCCCGGCCCGTCGTCTTCGATCTCCAGCGTGACCCACTCGCCGTCGGTCCCCGTCTCGACGTTCGCGCTCAGCGTCACGGTCCCGCCCGCACCGGCGGCGCGCCGCGCGTTGTCGAGGCCATTGACGAGAAGGCGATGGATCAGCTCCGGATCGACCGTGACCTCGGGGAGCGACTCCGGAACCGACAGCTCGACCTGCTCTCCCAGTGCCCGAACGGTTTCGCGCACCAGGCGGTGGAGCACGGTCGGCCGGACCTCGGGACGAAGCGGGCGCGTCACCTCCCGCATGTGGTCCACCACACTGCGAATCCTCTCCGTCTGCTCGCGGACGAGCGCCAGCATCTCGGCCGGCTCCTCGTCCATCCCTTCGCGCGGAATGTTGTGGAGCGCCCCCGCCATGATGTTCAGCGGATTCTTGATCTCGTGCGCGAGCTTGGCGGCCATCCGGCCGATGCCGGCGATGCGCTCCTGGTGGACCAGCTGCTCCTCGAGCCGCTTGAGCCGCGCGATGTCGCTCGCCAGCCACGCGATGCCGCGGAACGAACCATCCTCGCGGCTGATTCGCGCGTACTGCACCTGCCACCCGTTCGACCGCTCGATGACGATCGGATGCTGCTTCTCGATCGGTCCCGAGCGAAAGCGCTCGTAAACCGAGTCGAGCGCCTGGCGCGAGCGCTCCGGGTGGCATTCCGCGACGCTCTGGCCGACGCGTTGCCCGACTCCGCGAATCTGGTCCGCCAGCGGATTGCACGCGACGATACGCTGCTCCTCATCGGTCACGATCAGACCGGCGGGAAGGCAGCGGATGACGTCCTCGAGCAGCGCCACACGCTCGCGGAGCGATTCGATTTCATCGGTCGGGGAGGTCGAGCGCACGGCGGCGGCGGGCGGCTCGGCAATCGGATGCCGGTTCATGGGGCAAATAGTGACAGCCCGGGGAGGGGGGGGCTGTGCAGACTGTCACCCGCCGGGCGTTCGAGAATACGGGGCGGGGGATGAAAAGCCAGAAACCAGAAGCCAGAAGCCAGAAGCCAGAAGAAAAGTCGAAGCCAGAAGCTGAAAGCCAGAAGCCAGAAGAAAAGTCCGAAGCAAAACCTGGTCATCCTGTGAGGGAGCGGTCGGGTCCTCACAGAGGCGAGCACGCGACCGAAGGACCTCAAAGGTTGCAGATTCCTGCCATGCGCTCCCGATGACGGGGCCCACGGCCGCTTTTGATTTTTCTAGCTTCTAGCTTTCAGCTTCTGGCTTCGCCTTTTCTTCTGGCTTCTGGCTTCTGGCTTCTGGCTTGACTCTGCCTACTCGCGGGGCTTCTCGATGTCCCTAATCCAGGTCCAGACCGCGACGGCCGACGGGAGTCCGATGACGCTCGCCGCGATTGCGACGGTCTGTTCCATCTCGTCGAGCGGCCCCTCTTTCGCGGCCTCTCCGAGAAGGTCCCACCCTTCGCGGATCTTCGGGAATCGCTCGCTGAACTGATTGAATGTTTTCGGTGGTTTGCTCAAAACTTCCTCCTTCGCGAATCATCGCAGGAACGGCCTGCATCCGTTCGAACCAAGGGGGGAGGAGCAGCCTGGAAGCTGCCCCTCCTGGGAGAACGGCTGAAAGCCGTTCCTACTGATACGCGATCTCCGCTGGCGGCGCCGCTCCTCCGCTCCCTTTCAGG
>JBHEPS010000082.1:10801-11075 GCA_046260175.1 Thermoanaerobaculia bacterium | reverse complement strand
GTTCGCCGACGTCCTCGAGGGGCTCGCCCGCACGCTGGGCGCATCGGGTGGAGGTGGGACGCTCCTCGTCCTGATCCTGGCTACGCTCTCGGCTCTGCTCATCCCGACCGCCCTCATGGGAGCGACGTTTCCCGTCATCGTGAAGATCTACAGTCTCGCCGCCAACAGGAGCGAGACGCGCTCGGTCGGTGTGGTCTATCTCGCCAACACGCTCGGAAGCATCGTCGGATCGCTCCTCGCCGGATTCTTCCTCGTCCGATGGATCGGCTCGCAG
>JBHEPS010000082.1:5549-10791 GCA_046260175.1 Thermoanaerobaculia bacterium | reverse complement strand
CTGTTCCGAGAGGACGTGTCGGCCACCGTGGCGCTGCGAAAGCTGGGCGAGGGACGGCTCTCGCTCGAGCTGAACGGCGTGAACGTCGCCGGGACCGCGCCGGACCTGATCGGCACACAGAAGCTCCAGGGTCACCTTCCTCTCCTTCTTCACCCGAGCGCCAGGAAGGTGCTTCACATCGGGTTCGGAAGCGGGGGGACGGCATGGGCGGTGTCGCGCCATCCGGTCGATCAGATCGTCATCGCCGAGCTCTCGCCCGAGGTGCTCGAGGTCTCCAACCAGGCGCTGCGCGAGGTCAACCACGGCGTTCTCGACGACCCACGGGTGCGCGTGGAGATCAACGACGGCCGCAATTTCGTCCTCGCCACACCCGAGAGTTTCGACGTCATCCTCTCTGACTCGATCCATCCGCGCTACGCCGGCAACGGGTCGCTCTACACGAAGGACTACTTCGAGCTCTGCCGGCGCAAGCTGGCCCCGGGGGGTGTCATCTCGATGTGGCTCCCGATGTACTCGCTCACCGGGGAGAACTTCCTGATGATTCTGCGCGCGTTCCAGGACGTCTTCCCGAACACGACGGTCTGGTACGTGCCGAACGCACCGAACGCATTCACGATCGTCATCGGGAGGCTGGAGGAGGGGCCGATCGATTTCGATCGACTCCAGCAGGGGTTCGAGGGAGAGGTCGCCGAGGAGCTCGCGGGGATCGGCATTGAGAACGCTTTCGATCTCGCGAGCGCCCTTTTGATCGATCCGCAGGGTCTTGCGGAGCTCACCGCGGGGACGCCGCCGCACGTCGACGACCTTCCCGCCGTCGAGTACGAGAGCGGGCGGCTGATGGACCGGGAGGGGAGCTGGCTCTCGAACTTCATTCTGCTCGCTCGCGCGATGACGCCGCTTCCGCGCGCTTTCACGGGCGTGGACGATCAGGAGCTCGAAGAAGTCTCGCGTGTGCGGGGGGAGCGGATCGTCGAGCATCTGCGATGGCTCGATGAGCAGATCCGGAGGGAGCGGCGGTTGCAGTCGGGTCCGCCCCCCGCAGAGGGGACCCCGCAACAGGAGGGGGGAGCAGGCGCGGGAACGTCTCCATGAAACCATCCGGCGCTTTTCCGAAACGAAGGGTTTCTCTTTGGACGTTTTTCGCTCGGAAGCTCAAGAAAACAGTTGACTTCATTGCCGAGGTCCGGTAATTCGTGATTCGCACATTCGATGTGTGACGTGTGGCACCTGCGCCCGGTGACACTCGACAAGATCAGGGGGGCGGGGTTAGTGTTGGGGGCCTTTTCCCGGCGGTCCGACGCGAATCGACCAGCAGACCTGACAGTTCCGAGGGCGGAATCCGCAAACGATGCAAATTTTCCATCGCAGCGCCAATACTCTGTCTCGGTCCAGCATCTTCGCCGCCTTGTTCCTGGCCGGCTTCGGGCTCTGGTTTCTCTACCAGTTGAACCAGTCGCCGTACGCCACCCAGCAGCGCGTGGCCAAGGAGCAGCCGGTCCCGTTCAGCCACGAGCATCACGTGGCGGGGCTGGGCATCGACTGCCGCTATTGCCACACATCGGTCGAAGATTCGTCGTTCGCCGGCATTCCGCCGACGGCGACGTGCATGAACTGCCACCGTCAGATCTGGACCAACGCCGAGATGCTCGAGCCGGTTCGGGCGAGCCTCCGCACCGGAGAGCCGCTCGTGTGGCAGCGCGTTCACCGCCTCGCGGAGTTCGTCCAGTTCAACCACAGCATCCACGTCCAGAAGGGGATCGGATGCGTCTCGTGCCATGGGCGCGTCGACCAGATGTCCCTGGTCCACCAGGACAAGCCTCTGACGATGAGCTGGTGCCTCGAGTGCCACCGCGCGCCGGAGAAGTTCGTCCGGCCGAAGGAGCACGTCTTCGACATGGCGTGGACCCCGGACGAGCCGCAGAAGGAGCTCGGCGCGCGCCTGGTGCGCGAGTACAACATCCGCTCGAAGACCTCCTGCTCGTACTGCCACTACTGATTTCGAGACGGCCGGCGCGCGTGCGCCTCGCCGTGGGAACCAAGATGACCGATACCAACAAGCATCTCGACCTCGCCACCTTCGGCGTCCGGCTCAACGGAACCGGTCCCGAATACTGGCGCAGCCTCGAAGAGCTCGCGCAGGATCCTTCCTTCGAGGAGACTCTCCGCCGCGAGTTTCCCCGCGAGGCGGCCGCACTCGACGCAGGCGTCGATCGCCGAGACTTCCTCCGGCTGATGGGCGCCTCCCTCGCCATGGGCGGCCTCGCGGCCTGCGCGGCGCCCCGGGAGACGATTGTCCCTTACGTCGAAGCCCCCGAGAACGTGATTCCGGGCAAGCCCCTCTACTACGCGACCGCGATGGAGCAGGGGGGAGCCGCGATCGGCCTTCTCGTCGAAAGCCACATGGGGCGGCCGACCAAGATCGAGGGGAACCCCGAGCATCCCTCCAGCCTCGGGTCGACCGACCACTTCGCCCAGGCCTCGATCCTCAATCTATGGGACCCCGACCGCTCGCAGACGGTCCGCTACGTCGGTGAGACGTCCACATGGGGAGCATTCGTCGCCGCGCTCCAGGCGACCGTCAAGCCGCTCGGCGCCCGTGGCGGCGCCGGCCTTCGGATCCTCACCGAGACGACGACCTCCCCGACGTTCAAGCGTCAGATGCAGCTTCTGCTACAGACCTACCCGGCGGCGGTCTGGCACACCTGGGAGCCGGTCTCGGCCTCGGGCGCGCGCGAAGGAGCGCGGGCCGCTCTCGGGCAGCCGTTGAATACCGTCTACCGCTTCGACCAGGCCGACCTGATCGTCTCGCTCGACGCCGACTTCCTCAGCTGCGGACCCGGCGCGGTGCGTTACGCCCGGGACTTCGCCGATCGCCGGCGCGTTCGCCAGTCGAAGGTCGACATGAACCGCCTCTACGTCGTGGAGTCGATGCCGACGCCGACGGGAACGATGGCCGATCACCGCCTGGCGATCCCGTCGGGAGAGGTCGAGGAGCTCGCCCGCGCGATCGCCGCTTCTCTCGGTCTTGGCGGCGCGGCCTCGGGCCGGCACGCCGAGTGGGCCGCCTCCGTCGCCCGCGACCTCCAGGCTCATGCGGGTCGTTCGGTCGTTCTCGCTGGCGAGGCGCAGCCCGCAGCGGTTCACGCCATCGCGCATGCGATCAATGCAGCTCTCGGCAACGTCGGCACGACGCTCGTTTACACCGAGCCGATCGAAGCCAACCCGGTCGACCAGACCGAGTCGATGCGTCAGTTGGCCGGGGACATGGCCTCCGGGCGGGTCGAGGCTCTCGTGATGCTCGGCGGCAACCCCGCCTTCACCGCCCCCGCGGACCTGGCCTTCGCGAAAGCGATGGAGAAGGTCCCGTTCCGCGTTCATATGGGCACTTACTACGACGAGACGGCCGCACTCTCTCACTGGCACGTTCCGATGAGCCATTACCTCGAGACCTGGGGCGACGTTCGTGGACACGACGGCACCGTCTCGATCGTCCAGCCGCTCATCCTCCCGCTCTACAACGGCCATTCGGCGCTGGAAGTCGTATCCGCCCTGAATGACGAAGTGCGGGGCCCCCACGAGCTCGTTCGCGAGACGTGGAGCGGAACCGCGGCCGGCGCGTTCGACACCTTCTGGAACCGCGCGCTTCACGACGGCGTCATCCCGGCTTCGGCGCTCCCTGCCACCGGCGGCGGAGGCGGCGCAATTCCGGCGCCCCAGCCGCGCCAGGGCTCCGGCGACATCGAAGTCGTCCTCCGCCCCGACCCGATGATCCACGACGGGCGCTATGCGAACAACGGCTGGCTTCAGGAGCTCCCGAAGCCCGTGACCAAGCTGACCTGGGACAACGCCGCGCACGTGAGCCCGGCCACGGCCGCGGCGAAGGGGCTGGCCAACGGCGACGTGATCGAGATCGAGTCGGGCGGCGCGACAGCGGCCGCTCCCGTCTGGATCGTTCCCGGGCATGCGGACAACGCGGTCACTCTCTACTACGGCTACGGCTCGATCCGGAGCGGACGCGTCGCGAGAGGAACGGGCTACAACGTCCAGACGCTCCGGACCTTCCGCTCGGGCGACGTGCTTCGCGGCTCGATCCGGAAAACGGGCGATACGGTCAGGCTCGCGACCGTCCAGATGCATCACACCCTCTCCTCGGAGTTCGAGGAAGGGGGAGGGAAGGCGCGCGACATCATCCGGACCGGGACGATCGCGCAGTATCTGAAGAACCCGACGCTGGCCGACCACGCGCATCCGTTCAAGGGGCCGAGCCTCTATCCCGAGTGGGAGTATCCGACCCACGCCTGGGGGATGGTGATCGACACCAACGTCTGCACCGGATGCGGCGTCTGCACGATCGCCTGCCAGTCGGAGAACAACATCACGGTCGTCGGCAAGGAGCAGGTGCTGGTAGGCCGTGAGATGCACTGGATCCGGACCGATCACTACTACCACGGCGATCCGTCCGACCCGAACGTTGCCATGTACAACATGCCGGTGCCGTGCATGCAGTGCGAGAACGCGCCCTGCGAGCCGGTCTGCCCGGTTGAGGCGACCACGCACAGCGACGAAGGTCTGAACGACATGACCTACAACCGCTGTGTGGGAACGCGCTACTGCGCGAACAACTGCCCCTACAAGGTGCGGCGGTTCAACTTCCTCGCCTGGACCGATTTCGAGACCGAGAGCTACAAGTCGATGCGCAACCCCAACGTCACGGTCCGCTCGCGCGGCGTGATGGAGAAGTGCACATACTGCGTTCAGCGGATCAGCGCGGCGCGCATCGAGTCGGAGAAGGAGAATCGCAGGATCCGCGACGGCGAGGCCACTCCCGCCTGCGCTCAGGCCTGCCCGACCCGGGCGATCACCTTTGGCGACATCAACGACCCCAACGCCGAAGTCACGAAGCTCAAGCAGGAGCCGCACAACTACGGGCTCCTGGTCGAGCTCAACACCCAGCCGCGGACGACTTACCTCGGCGCCCTGAAGAATCCCAATCCCGAGCTCGCTCCGGCGGCCAACGCCGCTCGGGCGGAGCATGGGGAGTAACCGCGAATGGCATCCAAGGATCAAGTGCAGCCGCACCCCCAGACAGCGCGTCTCGACAAGGCGCCGATGATCGCGCCCGGCCACACGTTCGGCTCGATCACCGACAAGATCTCGTCGATCGTTCTGAGCCGGCAGACCCCCGTGTGGTGGTTCATCGGGTTCGGCATCGCGTTCCTGATGCTGATGATGCTGATGAACG
>JBHEPS010000082.1:0-5539 GCA_046260175.1 Thermoanaerobaculia bacterium | reverse complement strand
CAGTTCCGCAGCCCGCTGATGTGGGACGTTTTTGCGGTTTCCACGTACGCGACGGCCTCGCTGCTCTTCTGGTATGTCGGCCTCGTCCCCGACTTCGCGACGCTTCGTGACCGCGCGAAGAACCGCGCGCTGAAGATGCTCTACGGGATGCTCTGCTTCGGCTGGCGCGGTTCGGCCCGGCACTGGTACACGTACGAGACGATGTACCTCCTGCTCGCGGGCCTGGCGACGCCGCTGGTCCTGTCGGTCCACACGATCGTGTCCTTCGACTTCGCGGTCTCGGTCATTCCGGGGTGGCACACGACGTTCTTCCCGCCCTACTTCGTCGCCGGCGCCATCTACGCCGGTTTCGCGATGGTGCTCACCCTGGCGATCCCGGTCCGGAAGGCCTTCGGCCTCGAGGACTTCATCACCATGCGGCATCTCGAGAACATGGCGAAGATCACGCTCGTGACCGGCCTCATCGTCGGCTACGCCTACGTGATGGAGATCTTCTACGCCTGGTACAGCGGGAACATCTACGAGATGTACATGATGTTCAACCGCGCGTTCGGCCCCTACTGGTGGTCGTACTGGGCGCTGGTGCTGTGCAACATCATCGTTCCCCAGGCGCTCTGGTTCAGGAAGGTCCGGACCAGCACGCTCGCCCTGTTCGTCGTCGCCATGTTCGTGAACGTCGGAATGTGGCTCGAGCGTTTCGTGATCATCGTCGTCTCGCTCTCGCGTGACTACCTCCCGTCCTCGTGGGCGATGTACAGCCCCACGCGATGGGACTTCATGATGTTCTTCGGAACGATCGGCCTGTTCCTGACGCTGCTCTTCCTGTTCATCCGGTTCCTGCCGATGATCTCGATCTTCGAGATGCGGACGCTGCTGCCGGAAGCCCAGGCACACGAGGATTGATATGCGGCCCAAGACCCCAACCTACGGAATGATGGCCGAGTTCGCGGACGCGAGGAGCCTCGTCGAGGCGACTCGCCGCGCCCATGAATCGGGCTACACGAAGTACGACGCCTACACGCCGTTTCCCGTGGAGGGACTCCATCAGGCGATGGACGTCCACCACACGCGCCTTCCGATGATCGTTCTCGGCGGCGGCGTCATCGGCGCGCTCTCCGGATTCGGCATGCAGTACTTCGCGCAGGTCATCCACTATCCGCTCAACATCGGCGGCAAGCCGCTCAACGCGTGGCCCGCCTTCATTCCGATCACCTTCGAGATGACGATCCTCTTCGCCACCTTCGCCGCGGTCCTCGGAATGATGGCCCTCAACGGCCTGCCGCAGCCCTACCACCCCGTATTCAACGTCGATCGCTTCGAGTTCGCGAGCCGCGATCATTTCTTTCTCTGCATCGAGGCCGCCGATCCGAAGTTTCGAGCGGACGAGACCCGCTCGTTCCTCGAGAGTCTCCAACCCCGAGAGGTGACCGATGTCCCCTGGTAAGAACAGAGGCGCCAGGCGCGCCTCCCTGATGGCGGTGATGCTCGTGGCCGGGCTCGCCCTCGGCGCCTGCCGTCCCCAGCAGCAGATGGCCGACCAGCCCGCGTACCGGCCGCTCGAGTCGAGCAACTTCTACGAGGACGGGATGTCCTCGCGCAAGCCCGTCGCCGGCACCATCGCGCGCGGTCACCTCCGCGACGACAGCCTTCTCTACACCGGCCGGACGGGCGGCGCTCCATCCGCGCTCTATCCGTTCGAGATCACCCGCGCCGGACTCGAGCGCGGCCGGGAACGCTTTGAGATCTTCTGCACGCCGTGCCACGGGCAGACCGGTCAGGGCGACGGGATGATCGTGCGGCGCGGCTATCGCCGTCCTCCGTCGTACCACACCGACCGGCTTCGCGAGCTGCCCGCCGGCCACTTCTACGACGTGATGACCAACGGCTTCGGCGTGATGCCCTCCTACGCCGCGCAGGTCCCGGTCCGCGATCGCTGGCTGATCGCCGCGTACATCCGCACCCTGCAGCTGAGTCAGAACGCACCGGCCGAGGTGTTACCCGCCGAGGAGCGCGCGAAGCTCGTCATCCCCGGAGGCGCACAGTGATGCATGAAACCGACACCACGAGCGGCGCCGATCTGTTCGCGCTTCAGAAGCCCGCTCTCATCGTCGGAGTGATCGCGCTCGTCGGACTCCTGATCGGCGCCTTTCTCGACACCGACCAGTTCTTCAGGTCCTACCTGATGGGCTGGCTGCTCATCGTCATGATCACGACCGGCGCCCTCGCCGTCCTGATGATCCAGTACCTCTCGGGCGGCCGCTGGGGCGTGATCATCCGCCGGCCGGCCGAGGCGGTCGTGAGCACGATCCCGTTCGTCGGGCTCGCGATGATCCCGATCCTCGTGGGGATGCACAGCATCTACGCCTGGACGCACACCGACCTGGTCGCGCACGACGCGCTCCTCCAGCACAAGGAGGCCTACCTCAACGTGCCGTTCTTCATCGGGCGCGCGGTGCTCTACTTCGCGATCTGGAGCGTGCTCGCGCTCATGCTCGTCCGTTGGGGGCGGAGCCTCGACGAGAACCACGACGGATGGGTCGAGCTCCGGATCCGCCGCGTTGCCGCGGCCGGGATTCTCGCTCTCGGCCTGACCCTGACCTTCGCCTCGGTCGACTGGATCATGTCGCTCGAGCCCCACTGGTTCTCGACCATGTTCGGCATCTCGTTCATCATCGGAAGCCTTCTCGCCGGGTGGACCGTGATCATTCTCATGGTCGTCCGCCTCTCGCGCTCGCAGCCTTACCTCGGTGTGGTGCAGCCGCTCTTTTTTCGCGACCTCGGAAACCTGATGCTCGCCTTCACCATGCTGTGGGCCTACACCTCGTTCTCGCAGTTCCTCCTGATCTGGTACGGCAACATCCGCGAGGAGACGCCCTACTACATCGTCCGCTCGCAGGGCGGGTGGGGAGTGATCGCGGTCGCGCTGCTGGTCTTCCACTTCTTCCTGCCGTTCACGCTCCTGCTGATGCGCCGGATCAAGGATGAGGCGAAGACCCTTGCGATGGTCGCCGCCCTGATGCTTCTGATGCGCGCGATCGACATCTTCTGGATCACCGCTCCCGCCTTCGTTCAGGGCCATGGCGAAGGAGCCGCTCCGCTTCACCAGACGCCGTTCCACCTGAGCTGGATGGATCCGCTCGCGTTCATCGCGCTCGGCTCTCTCTGGTTGGTCCTGGCGCTGAGCAACCTCAGGAAGGCCTCGCTCCTGCCGAGTTACGAAGTCCATAAGCTGGAGGTTCCCTCTCATGCTTGATGAGCGAACCACACCCGAGGAGCCCGTCCACGAGGACGTGCACCACGAGCAGACGGACGTCGACGTCCGCGGCATCCTCTGGTTCATCGCCATTTTCGTCGTCTTCATGGCCGTGAGCTACGTCGCCGTCTATTTCCACTACGGGTTCATCAGGAATTCGCTGAGGGATCCGGAGCTGCTGCCGGTCTCGCTGGTCGATCAGGACGTGCCGAAGCTGCCCCCGACCCCGCGTCTTCAGCCGTTCCCCGCGCCGGGGCAGGAAGGGCGAATGAGCCCCCTCGCAACCGGACCGCAGGATGATATGCGGCAGATGCTCGCCGATGAGGAGCGCATCCTCACCACGTACGAAGTGAGCCCCGACGGCCGCGCGCGGATTCCCATCGAGCGCGCGATGGAGCTCGAGCTCCGGCGCGGTTTCCCCGTCGCGACCCCCGGCCAGGCGCAGCCAGCCGTGCCGCTACCCGATCAGATTCGACCCGCGGCGCCGTCCGCCGCCTCACCGGCTTCGAGCGGAGCAGACGCTCCGCCGCAGCCGCGCACCCCGGAGACCCCAAACCCATGAAGCACTCTCTTCTCGCCGCCCTCGCTCTCAGCCTGCTCGCTGCCGTCCCGGCGGCCGGTCAGCAGGACTACCTCACCGCATCTCCCCCCGGGGGGCAGGCGAAGGTCGAGCAGAGGCTGAACGGCGTTCTCCCGCTCGAGGCCGAGTTCCTCGATCAGACGGGCAAGCCGGTCCGTCTCGGCGATTACTTCGAGAAGGGGAAGCCGGTGATCATCGCCCCGGTCTACTACTCCTGCCCGATGCTCTGCGGGCTGGTTCTCGACGGGCTGGTCAACTCGCTGCACGAGCTCCGATTCAAGATGGGGGAGGAGTACGAGGTCGTCACCTTCAGCTTCGACCCGCGCGACAACCCCGAGACGGCGACCAACAAGTGGACCAAGTACACACGGCGGTACGGGCGGCCCGGATCGCAGGACCACTGGCACTTCCTGAGCGGGGACGAGAAGAACATCAAGAAGCTGACCGACGCTCTCGGCTTCCGCTACACGTACGACTCTGCCACGGGGCAGTTCGCCCACGCGGCGATGGTGATCGTGGCGACGCCCGAGGGGCGGATCTCACGCTATTTCTGGGGAATCGACTATGACGAGCGCGACATGAGGCTCGGCCTGGTCGAGGCCTCGCGCAACGCGATCGGCGGCGCAACCGAGCAGCTCATGCTGCTCTGCTTTCAGTACGACACATCGACCGGCAAGTACACCGCCGCCACGAAGAACTTCGTCCGTGCAGGCGGTGCGGTGACCGTCCTCGGTCTCGGCGGTTTCATCTTCTTCCTCACGCGGCGCGATCGCGTGAAGGCTCAACCTAAGCGAGACGAATAGGGTTATGTTCAGGGACTTCCCACTGTTTCCCGAGGCCGCATCCAGCATCGCCGGCGACGTCGACCGGCTCTACTGGTTCCTCATCGCCGTCACAGGATCCGCCACGCTCCTGGTGATGATCCTCGTCGTCATTTTCGCGGTGAAGTACCGTCGCACGCCGGAGAATCAAGTCCCGGTCCACGAGCCCGAGAACAAGTACCTCGAGTACGTCTGGATCATCATCCCGTTCATCGCCTTCATGGTGATCTACGTCTGGGGAGCGGCGGTCTTCTTCAAGATCAACAGGCCGCCTGACGACGCGCTCGACGTCTGGGTCACCGGAAAGCGCTGGATGTGGAAGTTCCAGCACGTGACCGGGCAGAGCGAGATCAACGAGCTCCACGTTCCGCTCGGGCGACCGATCCGCCTCACGATGGCCTCCGAGGACGTGATCCACAGCTTCTACGCGCCCGCGATGCGGGTGAAGAAGGACGTCCTCCCGCACCGCTACACGACCGTCTGGTTCACCCCGACGAAGATCGGCCGGTTCCATCTGTTCTGCACGGAGTACTGCGGTACCGAGCACTCGAGAATGATCGGAAGCGTCGTCGTCCTGCAACCGGCCGAGTATCAGGCGTGGCTGGCCGGCGGTCCCACTTCCTCGCCCGTGGAGGAGGGGGAGAAGATCTTCAACGCCCTCGCCTGCAACACCTGCCACATGGGTGAAGGGCTGCAGCAGCGCGGGCCCGTGCTCGAGGACCTGTTCGGGAACCCGGTCCGCCTCCGCAACGGGCAGACCGTCCTCGCCGACGAGAACTACATCCGGGAGTCGATCCTCAATCCGCAGGGGAAGATCGTCGCGGGTTACGACCCGATCATGCCAGCGTTCCTGGGGCAGGTGGACGAGCAGCAGCTCATCTATCT
>JBHEPS010000081.1:10892-11159 GCA_046260175.1 Thermoanaerobaculia bacterium | reverse complement strand
GGAGTTCATCCTCTCGCCGGACGGGGAGTACTTCTTCCTCGAGATGAACACCAGGCTGCAGGTCGAGCATCCCGTGACCGAGATGGTCGTCGGAGTCGACCTGGTCCGCGCACAGCTCCAGGTCGCATCGGGGCTTCCGCTCCCCTGGCGGCAGAAGGACCTCGGGCAGCGGGGTCACGCGATCGAGGCTCGGATCTATGCCGAGGATCCCGATCGCGGGTTCCTTCCCCAAACGGGCACGATCGAGCGGCTCGAATGGCCGGCGGG
>JBHEPS010000081.1:733-10882 GCA_046260175.1 Thermoanaerobaculia bacterium | reverse complement strand
ACTCCGGCGTCGCTGGCGGATCCGAGGTTGGCGTTCATTACGATCCCATGCTGGCGAAGCTCATCGCCTGGGGGGAGACTCGAGACCTTGCGATCGACCGCCTTCGCCGGGCGCTCGGCGAGCTGGTTCTGCTCGGAACCAGCACCAACGTGAGCTGGCTCCGGCGCGTGCTCGGCCACCCCTCGTTCAGGGAGGGAGAGGTGCACACGCACTTCCTCGGCGACTTCGAGGCCGAACTGGCGCCCCCCGCCGACCGGACGGCGGTCGCCGTCGCGGGCGTCCTGTCGAGCGTCCTCGGCAGCCGCGGCCCCGGACGCGCCGTGAGTTCCACAGAAGCGGAAGCTCCCACGGTGTGGGAGCGGGCGGGCGAGTGGGGGAGAGGATAGAAGACAGGGGCTAGGGACTAGGGGCTAGGGGCTAGGAAGAGCAACGGCAACTCCCCCGTCATCCTGAGCGAGCGCCGCGCTGAGCGATCGACTAACGGTCGCTGTGCGCGCCGCGCCCGCCGGCTCAGGATGACGGAGTTGGTGTTGCTCTTCCTGGCCCCTGACCCCTAGCCCCTAGCCCCTGCTTCTAAAATCCTCCCGCCGGCATGACGAAGCGACCCTCGCGCATCTCCGTTTCGGTCTCGTCGAGGAGTTTCATTTTCTCGGGCGCGAGGGCGAGGCGGTGTCGTTCGTTCCAGGCGAGGGTGACGATTCCATCCTTCAGGCCGAAGGAGTAGATCTTCGGCTCGAACTTGCCGCTCTTGACCAGTCGTCCGATCGCGACGAAAGCTACCGGGACGTCGACGACGGCCGAGGCAACCATGACTTCGGGCGCGAGGTCGTTCTGGCCCCGGCTCGTCCCGAAGCAGCGGAGGTCGCGCTCGCGGCAGGCTTCGACGACTGCTGGTCCTTGCGCGCTGAGCTGGTGCATCAGAACGTCGCACCCCTCGTCGGCGAGGGCCAGCGCGGCGAGCCGGGTTTCCTCGTCGCTGGCAATTCCCGTATAGACCTCTCGAACCTCGAAGTCGGGATCGATCGAGCGTGCCCCTTTCCGGAAGGCCAGGAACGTCGATGCGATCGGAGGGAGTTGGACGGCTCCGATCACTCCCGCTTTGCCGGTACGCGACTCCATCGCGGCGAGCATTCCGAGAAGGTATGCGGTCTCTTCCGTCTCGAACACGAGGGGCGAGACATTGGAGCCGATGCGGCTTCCCGACGTGGTGATGAACTGCGTTTTCGGATAGCGGGCCGCAGCGTCGAGGGTCGCGCTCTGGAACTCGTATCCATGCCCGAAGACCAGGTCGAAACCCTTCCGGCCGAGCGTCCTGAAGCTCTCCGGATGCTCGGCCGCAGAATTTGTTTCCAGGTGTGTAACTTCGGCTTCGAGCTCCTCGCGGATACGGCGCAGCCCCTCGTATCCGAGGGCGTTCCAGCCGGCGTCGTTGATCGATCCGGTGGTGAGGAGCCCGACCTCGAACGCGTCGGGTCGCTCGGCCGGAACGGGGGTTTCCCCCCGGGAGCACCCTATGAAAGTCAGCAGCAGGAGCGGTACGCAGAAGAGGGACGAAAGGAAGAGGCGGGCATGATCCCTACCCTTTCTGGTGTTTTGAACGGCGGCGCTCGTTTCGATGCCCCTTGGGGCGCGGAGGGGGCGAGAGGACATTCCAATGCGGATCATCACCGGACAGTGTAGGGAAAAACATTTGCGTCCAGAAGGCGGTGGTGTTAGATGGACGGCCAGAGCGCGAAATGCGATACGACAGGCAGGAGGGTAACCATGGACGAGATCAACGGCGTTGAAGACGAAGAGTACGAGGATCAGATCGAACGGATGATCATCGAGAACGGAATCATGCTCCGCGGACTCGCGAATCTACTCGTGAAAAAGGGCGTGGTTGCCCAGGACGAGCTCGACGAGGAGCTCGATCGCCTCTACGAGGAAATCGAAGAATATGAAGAGGACGAGGAGAAGGAATAGCGGCCAGGTGCCTCTGTTACCGAAATCGTCACATTTTGCCAGGGAGACCCACACAAATGACTATGCGAAAAGCAGCAGCAGCTGTTGTCCTGCTCGCGATGCTGGGAGTCGGCAACGCCTGGGCTCAGCTTTCCGAGCAGTACCTTAACTGGGCGGATGGCCCGGTCAAATTTCTGATGACGAACGATGACGTGCGGGACTGGAAGAAAGTCCGCACCGACGCCGAGGCCGAAGCGTTCGTGAGTCTCTTCTGGGCACGCCGCGATCCGTCGCCGGCGACTCCGGAGAATGAGATGAAGCGGGCGTTCGACCAGCGGGTCGAGCTGGCCGACCAGAGATTCACGGCGGGTCGCGTTCGCGGCGCCCTCACGGATCGTGGGAAAGTCCTGATCCTGATCGGGCCGCCGACGAAGATCTTGCGGAATACGAGCGCGCCGACCACCGGGATTCAGACGCCCGGAGGATTCAACCAGACCGCGCCCCCGACGAGCGTGAGCGACAGCACGATTCCGACCGAGACCTGGCTCTGGGAGCAGAACGAAGTTCCGCAGTTCCTTCACCAGAGATTCAAGGAAATGGAAGTGGTCTTCGTCGACCAGAACTTCGCGAACGACTACAAGCTTGGTCGCGCGCTGAAGACGGACATCCTGGGAGCGATGAAAATCGCTCAGGGCTTCTATCAGTTTCAGCCGGACCTGAAGGAAGTGCCGCAGTACACCGCTGCAGCAGCTCCGGTCGTGGAGAACGTAGCGGCGACCGAGGTGAAGATGTCGTTCACTTCGGCCGAGCTCGAGAAGGCCTGGAAAGCGTTCAAGGAGCTCGAGAAGAGCCCGTACGAGAACGTCCATATCAACGTGGGTGAGTTCGTGACCTCGGAAGGGGAGTACTTCGTTCCCGTCCAGGTATACATGACGAGGACCGACGTGGTCGCGGCCGCGCAGACGGTCGAGTTCTTCGGCGTGGTCGAGAATGCCGACGGCACGATCGCGGCGGTGTATGAAGTCCCGGTGACCGTGGCCGATTCGAAGGGCGACGTCTACGTCGACAAGTCGCTCAAGCTCGAGCCGGGAACCTACACGGGGACGTTCGGAATCGCGATTGACGACAAGCCGATTGCGATGGCGAAGACGACTCTCGAGCTCAAGCCGATCCCGAGTGATGCGCCGAGCATCTCGCGGCTGATCCTGTCGAACAATATTTACGCGCTGACGGAAGCCCAGCTTCCGACCGATCCGTACGCCTTTGGCGGAATCAAGGTCGTTCCCAAGGGCGACCGGCTGTTCAGCCAGGCGGATGAGCTCTGGTACTTCTTCGAGTTACGCAATCCCGGACTTGCTCCGACGTCGGTTCCTGCTACAAAGACCGAAACCACAGAAACTGGACCGGGAACCTCGACTAGCACCACGACGGCCGCAACGGTAGCTGGGCAGGACCGCCCGAAGATCCAGGTCGGGATCGACGTGACGGCCGAGATCGACGGAAAGAAGAAGCGTTTCCGTCTCCCGCTGACCGAAGTTCAGGCGCAGGAGCTCAAGGGCGTCCCGGGACACTACGCGGTCGGCAGCGCGATTCCGCTGGCGGGCTTCGAGCCGGGCACGTATACGATGGAGATGAAGGTCATCGACACGGTGGCCAAGCAGACCTACAACCTGAAGGACACCTTCACGGTCGTGAAGCAGTAGGAGAGGAAGCCGATGCCGTTCGCCACGCTCGAGGAAGCTGCGGAGCTGTTCCGCAGTGGAGAGATGGTCATCATCGTCGACGACGAGGACCGTGAAAACGAAGGCGATCTCGTGATCGCCGCGGACAAGGTCACGCCCGAGGCGATCAACTTCATGGCCAGGTACGGCCGGGGCCTGGTCTGCCTGGCCCTGACCGAAGAGCGTTGCGACGAGTTGGGGCTCCCTCTGATGGTCGAGGAGAACACGTCGAGCTTCGGCACGGCGTTCACCGTCTCGATCGAGGCGCGGGGGCGGGTTACGACCGGGATCTCGGCGCGGGATCGCTCCGAGACGGTCAAGGCCGCCATCGACCCGAATACCAGACCAGCCGACCTTCTGCGTCCGGGGCATGTGTTTCCGCTCCGGGCGCGGAAGGGAGGCGTTCTCAAGCGCGCAGGTCAGACCGAAGCCTCGGTCGACCTGGCCTCCATCGCGGGGATGACCCCGGCCGCCGTGATCTGCGAGATCATGAATGACGACGGCACGATGGCCCGGCTCAAGGACCTGGCCGAGTTCGCTCTCGAGCACAAGCTCAAGATCATCTCGGTCGCCGACATCATCAAGTACCGGATGCGGACCGAGCGTCTCGTCCACCAGGTGGCGGCCCCGCGGCTGCCGACCATGTGGGGCGAGTTCCGCGTCCACGCCTACCGCAGCGACATCACGGGCGAGGAGCACGTCGCGCTCGTGATGGGTGAGATCAAAGAGGACGAGCCGGTGCTGGTCCGCGTCCACTCGTCGTGTCTCACCGGTGACGTTTTCGCCTCACAGCGGTGCGATTGCGGCGATCAACTCCACCGCGCCTTCGAGATCATCGCGGAGGAGGGGAGGGGCGTGGTGCTCTATCTCCTTCAGGAAGGGCGCGGCATCGGGCTGTTCAACAAGCTCAAGGCCTATGAGCTCCAGGAGCTGGGTGACGACACGGTCGACGCCAACGAGAAACTGGGGTTTGCCGCCGACATCCGCGAGTACGGCACCGGGTCGCAGATCCTTCGGGACCTCGGCGTCCGGAAGATCAGGCTGATGACCAACAATCCGGCGAAGTTCGTGGCCATCGAGGGATACGGGCTCGAGATCGTGGAGAGAATCCAGCTCGAGATCGCCCCCTCGGTGGGGACGCGCCGGTATCTGGAAGCGAAGAAAAACAAGCTCGGCCACATGCTCGAGCTTGTTTGAGTCCAAGGGTGGCTCCGGGATTTGTGCGAGCTGAAATATCCGGAGCCGAGCGGTGGTAGTCCTCTCAGAAGGGGAGGCGAGCGAGGCCGCGCAATCCGGCCCGGAAAGCAGGGGAAGGACGGCGCTCAGAATCGACGAGTCAACGGGTCTCAGAGGGTTTGATTGGCGGAGATGAAAACGGTTGGCAAAGAAGGAAATTCGCTCCTTGACGCTGTCAGAAGCGAACTCTATACTCCCAGCCCGACCCCGCCCGGTCCTTGCGGGTCAGTTGTCAGCAGGTCCGCAGCGGTTGTGCGGACGAAAAATCAGGGAGCTTGATCCTCAAATGAAGAAGACCGTGTGCCTTGCGACGGCACTAATGCTGTCGATTTTCGCAATCTCCTGCACCCAGCTGCAGACCCGCATGGCCCTTCGGGATGCCAATCACGCATACGAAGAAGAGGACTACAAGGTTGCGCTCGAGCGCTACCAGGCAGCCCGGGAGATGGACCCGGCGTCGTTTCCCGAAATCGATCGGATGATCGGCTACTGCTACATCGCCCTGTTCAGCCCTGAGAGCGACACCCCCGAGAACGCGCAGTACGCGGACCAGGGGATCAACCATCTCCAGAGATACCTCCAGAGGCGACCGGGCGACACCGCGGCCCGCGAAGCGATGGTCAACCTCATGCTCAATGCCGATCGCACCTCCCAGGCGATCGAGTTCTTCAAGGCCTACCTCGTCAAGAATCCCGCGGACCTCGCGACGGTGCGCTCGATCGCCCAGCTTTACGCCAAGCAGGGCGACTTCAACGAGTCGCTGAACTGGTACGAGAAGATCACGCTCCTCGATTCGAAGAACCCGGAAGCTTTCTATACGTTCGGCGTCGTCGCCTTCGAGAAAGTCAACCGCAACCCGCCGGCCGACATGGGCGAGCGGATGGCGATCATCGATCGGGGTCGGGCGGCCCTGACCCAGGCGATGAAGCTTCGCGAGGATTACTTCGAGGCGATCGTCTACCAGAACCTTCTCTATCGTGAAGAGGCCAAGATCGCGGAGGATCCGGTGCGGCAGCAGGAACTGCTGGCTCAGGCGGACCAACTCCGGAATCAGGCAGTCGCGATCACCAGAGCGCGCAAGGCCGCAGAAGAGAAGGCCGCGGCGGAAGCCAAAGGCTAATCGGGGGGCTCATGTTCGAAACCACCGTCATTGAATCGAGAAAGAAAAAAGTGGGGATCGAGAAGATCCTGACCCTTCCGGTGTCGATCGGGCTGCACGTCGTGGTCCTGGCCGCAGCGCTCTTCGCCGCCGTCTGGGCCGTGGACTTTCCGATGAACTCGCCGGCGCAGGTCGCGCAATACTCGGTCGCCGCGGCGCCGCCACCACCACCGCCACCGCCTCCTCCTCCGCCGGCCGCCCGCCCGCAGCAGCAGCAGGTCAAGCCGACCGAGGTGACGCCCATGTCGGAGAACATGGCTCCCACCGCGGTTCCCGAACAGATCCCGGACATTCAGCCGCAGGCTTCCGATTTCGGAGTCGAGGGCGGCGTCGAAGGGGGAGTCGAGGGCGGCGTGCTCGGTGGAGTCGTGGGTGGAGTGGTCGGCGGCGTGATCGACGCCCCGCCGCCGGTGCAGGAAGCCCCGCTCCGGGTCGGTGGAGACGTCAAGCCGCCGGTCGTGATCAACCGGGTCGACCCCTCCTATCCGGAAGTCGCCCGTAAGGCCCGAATCCAGGGAATCGTCATCATCGAAGCAATCATCGACAAGAACGGCAGCGTCACGAACGTGAAGGTGCTCAAGGGCCTGCCGTTCGGACTCGACCAGGCAGCCGCAGACGCAGTTCGCCGGTGGAAGTTCCGTCCCGGGACGCTCAACGGTCAGCCCGTGGACGTCATCTTCAACCTGACAGTCAATTTCAAGCTCAACTAATAAACCAATTGACTCCGGCGCGTCCGGAGCGCAACCGAGGAGGAGAAACCCACCATGGATTTGAGTCCGCAGGCAATCTGGGAACAGATGGGAATCGTCGTCAAGGCCATCGCCCTCGTGATGGTCGGCATGTCCATCTATTCAATCTGGGTCATGATCGAGCGCAGCATCCTTTACAACGCGGCCAAGAGCCAGTCGCTCAAACTGATCGGCGCCCTTTCGAACGTGCTGACTCGCGGCGCGTATCAGGAAGCGATCGACATCACCAAGAAGTACAAGAAGAGCCACCTGGCGAAGGTCATCGCTGCAGGGCTGCTCGAGTTCGAGGCCGGACGCCGCGACAAGCGCGTGATCGATCCCGAGATCACGGTCGAAGCCGCCCGTCAGGGCATGGACCGTACCGCCATGATCACCGTCGCCGAGCTGAAGGACAACCTCGGTGGCCTCGCGACGATCGGTGCCACCGCCCCCTTCGTCGGGCTGCTCGGAACGGTCATCGGGATCATCAACGCCTTCGAAGGAATGGCCAAGTCCGGCGGCGGTATCGCCTCGGTGTCGGCCGGTATCGCGGAGGCGCTCGTCGCGACCGCTTTCGGCCTTTTCGTCGCCATCCCTGCCGTCTGGGCGTATAACTACTTCCAGGGCCGGGTCGATCGCTTCACGGTCGAGATGTCCAACTCCGGCTCAGAAATGAGCATTTACTTCCTCAAGGAATCCGAAGCCGCTCATGAAGCTAAAGCATAAGTGGCATAGCTCGATCGGGAAGCTCGGCGCCAAGGCGGCGATGTCGGACATCAACGTCACGCCCTTCGTCGACGTCTGTCTCGTGCTTCTCATCATCTTCATGGTCGTCACTCCCATGCTGCAGGAAGGCGTTCCCGTCAACCTGCCCGTCACGGAAGACCCCATGAAAACCCCTGAGACCAAGGAACAGCTACAGGTCTCCGTGAAGGCGGACGGTACGGTCTACGTCGGAGGGAACGTCGTTCGTTCCGACCAGGTCGAAACGGCCCTCAAGGAGATCTACAAGACCCAGCCCAATCGGGAGGTCGTGATCAAAGGGGATCGCAAGCTCGTTTACGGCGACGTACTCAAAGTCCTTCGGGCCTGCCGGGAAACCGGTTTCGAGAACGTCGGACTGATCGCGCAGCCGGCCGGTGGGCCGGGGTCAGGGAGTTGATGCCATGCAGGTCGGTGGAGCAGGCACAGTCAAGTCCGACATCAACGTCACCCCGTTGGTCGACGTCATTCTCGTCCTCCTGATCATCTTCATGGTCATCACCCCGGTCGTCCAGATGGGCTACCTGGTCAAGGTGCCGCCCAAGGCGCCTCCCCAGCCGGCTGGCACGCCGACCGACCCGAACCAGATCATCATCCGGTTCACGGCCGACGGGCGCGCCTACATCAATCGCGACAGCATGACCATCGATCAGTTCCCGCAGCGCATCGCGACCGTACTCAAAGGCAACACCGGGAAAATGGTCTTTTTCGCAGGCGACCCCAAGGCGAGTTACGAGGACACGATGACCTTCCTCGACACCGCCAGGGCCGCAGGAGCTCACAACATCGGCATCATCGCCGAGGAGCTGCCGATCCCGGAATGAGGATTTTCCTCTCGAATCTGAAAAGGCACGGCCCCCGCGGCCGTGCCTTTTCTTTTTGATCGATGTCCTTTCCGACCCCCAGCGACGCCCTCCCGCCGGCTCGCCTGCGAGGGCTCGCCCGCGCGGCGGGTGCTGCGCTCCTCTTCGCAGCACTCTACCTGCTCGTCCTGGCCGCCCTTCTCGGGGCAGGGACGATGGACTCGATGGCGGGCGCTCAGTGGGGAGCTCTCCTCGCCGCAGTCTTCGCCACGCTCGTCGCGGGGAGATTGCTGGACGGCCGCCTCCCCGATGCGGGTCTCCGGGTTCGGCCCGGCCGCGCCATCTTCAGCGTCGCGAGCGGCGTCGCGATCGCCGCGCTCGCCGTAGGCGCCGGACATGCCCTGATCCTCCTCTCGAGCGGACTCTCGCTCGAGGCGGGACGGGGCCTCGCCGCCCGCGACGCCCTCCTCGTCGTCCTTCCCGCCGCTCTTCACGAAGAGCTCCTCTTCCGCGGCTGGGCGTTCCAGAAGCTGGCGCGCTGGAGCGCCCCGCTCGCCGTGGTCGGCGGGGCGCTGCTGTTCAGCATCCTTCACGCCGCGAATCCCGCCGTGGGCTGGCTCGGGCTGGTCAACATCACGGTCGCCGGCGTGATGCTCTCCCTCGCTTTTCTCGCCTTCCGAAATCTCTGGGCACCGATCGCTCTTCATTTCTCCTGGAACCTTTTTTCCGGTCCCGTTCTAGGATATGAAGTGAGCGGCTGGCGGCCATCCGCTACGCTCTATTCGCAGTCGGATCCAGGTCCCGCCTTCCTCACCGGCGGCGACTTCGGCATCGAAGGAAGCGTCTGGATGATTCTCGTGCAGCTGCCGATCGTCATTGCCCTCACTCTGAAAATCGCACGTCACTCCCGTCGCGTACGGTCTGATACGATTCGCGCTTCGATCATGGAAGGGAAGGAAATCTCATGAAGGAAGTCGTCATCATCGACGGGGCTCGCACCCCGATGGCCGAGTACAACGGAAACTTTTCCGACATCAGCGCGATCGACCTCGCAGTGATCGCCTCGAAAGAAGCGCTGTCCCGCAGCGGCGTCGCACCGGACGAGATCGACCACGTGATCGTCGGCAACGCGCTCCAGACTTCGGGGGACGCCCTCTACGGCGCCCGCCACGTCGGCCTCAAGGCGGGCGTTCCCAGCCGCGTTCCCGCGCTCACGGTCAACCGGCTCTGCGGATCAGGGGTCCAGTCGATCATCAGCGGCGTCGAGCAGATCCTGCTCGATGAGGCGTCGACGATCCTCGCGGGCGGAATGGAGAACATGAGCCAGGCCCCGCACGTCATCCGGGGCGCTCGGAAGGGACTCCGCCTCGGCCAGGGCGCGCTCGAGGACTCGCTCATGGTCGCGCTGCTCGATACCCACACGGGTCTCTACATGGCACAGACCTCGGACAAGCTCGCGCAACAGTACGGAATCACGCGGGAGGAGCAGGACGAGTTCGCCCTCCGGAGCCAGCAGAAGGCCGGGCGCGCGACCGAGGCGGGGCATCTGAAGGATGAAATCGTACCGGTGGTCTACGGGCGCAAGGGAGAGCAGATGGAGGAGGACGACCACCTCCGTCCGGAGACCACGATGGCGGGTCTGGCCAAGCTCAAGCCGGCCTTCGCGAAAGACGGATTCGTCACCGCAGGCAACGCGAGCGGCATCGTCGACGGCGCCGCCATGCTCGTCGTCACCTCGGGGGAGCATGCCCGCGCCGCGGGGCGGAAGCCTCTCGGCAACATCGTCTCCTGGGGAA
>JBHEPS010000081.1:0-723 GCA_046260175.1 Thermoanaerobaculia bacterium | reverse complement strand
GCTCGCGCTCGAGCGGGCCGGCATGACGCTCGACCAGATGGACCTGATCGAGATCAACGAGGCATTCGCCGGCCAGATCATGGCCGTCGTCCGCGAGCTCGGCATCGACGAGGAAAAGCTCAACGTCAACGGCGGCGCGATCGCTCTCGGACATCCGCTCGGGGCCACCGGCACGCGGCTCGTCCTCACCCTCCTCCATTCGCTGCGCAGGCAGGGGAAAAAGTACGGCCTCGCCTCGGCGTGCATCGGCGGCGGCCAGGGAATCGCGATGATCCTCGAGAATCCGGAAAGCAGGGGCTGAAGAGCAGGGGCTAGGGGCTAGGGGCTAGGGAACATCAAAGACAACATCTTGATCCAGGCCCCGCCCCGGGTCATCCTGAGGGAGCGCCGGGGGAGCGGTTCACTCCACGCGGACGGTGAGCGCGACCGAAGGACCTCAGGATGGCAGGATCCTGCCACCTGCGCGTTGCCCCGCGCTGACCACCGCGATCTCCGCATTTTGGGATCCTTCGGTCGCGCCCGCCGATCTGCCGAGGGTCACCACTGCGCGGCGCTCCCTTCTAATGAACCGACCTGGTCCATTTCCGTCGACTCGCACGATCCTGCAATTTTGAGATCCTTCGCCGTGCTTCGCCGGCTCAGGATGACGGAGCTTCTGCCTTCTGCCTTTGCCTTTCCTAGCCCCTAGCCCCTAGTCCCTAGCCCCTAGCTTTTCAATACCCC
>JBHEPS010000080.1:0-11382 GCA_046260175.1 Thermoanaerobaculia bacterium | reverse complement strand
GACAGGGCCGTCATCTGATTTTCCCTGCCCCCTGTCCCCTGCCTCCCGCCCCCTTCTCGACTACGACGGAAAGGTCGGTTCATTAGAAGGGAGCGCCGCGCGGAACGAGGTCTCCGCGAAAACGGCGAGCGCGACCGAAGAATCCCATCGCGGGCTTCGCCCGCAGCCCAGGTCGAAATATCTCCAGATCACTCAGGCACCTGGCGAAAAATCTTCGCGCGGTACGCGGGTTTCAGGAAGTAGTAGTTCAAAATTGCAGGATCGCCATCTACCCGTTCCTTCTCTGCGATGGAACAAACACCAGCTACTGAAACCTTTACCTTGCGAAGAGCGTCACTTCTCCGGAGCCACTTCTTGTCCCGTCCTTTCCAATATCTCGAGCAGAGCGCCGAACCCGAAGGCACCGCGCTCGGAGTCGGCGTATCCCTCTCGCTCCACGTCGCCGCCCTGGTGCTCGTCTTCCTCGGGGTGACTCAGAAGGACGTCGCTCCCCCGGACAAGCCCCTCCAGTACGTCGAGCTCGTTCCGCGGATGCCTCCGCCGGCCGCGGCGCCGGGCGCACCCCGCGTTTTCACCGAGGCTCCCGGCCGCGCGCTCGAACAGCCGCCTTCCGCGGCGGAAGCGGCACTCTCGGATGCAAACCGCCGGGCCGCCACTCCGAATCCGACGGGCGACGCTCTCACACGGCGCCCGGGAGACGGCTCGGGCGGCGCCTACATTCCGTCGGCTCCTCCACCCGGGCAGACCGCGCCCGCCGCGCAGCCGTCAGGAACTCAGAACCCTGAGACTCCCTCGACAGACCGACCCGACGACTCGGCTCTACAGTACCGGACCATGCGCGAGGGAGCTCCGCGGGTTGCCGACGCGACCCAGGTGGATTGGCGCGCCGCGGTGAAGGACATCGGCCGCTCGAGCACGATCGCCGGGCAGCCCGGCCGAACGGGTGGGGAAGCCGGCTTTGCCGAGAGCGGGCCGATCTCGTTCGAGACGCAGTGGTATGACTGGGGTCCCTACTCGGCGCAGATGGTCGCGCGCATCCGCCTCCACTGGTACAACAACATGCCCGAGATCATCAGGACGGGAATGAAGGGCGTCGTCGTCATCCGCTTCACGATTCAGCGCAGCGGGCAGCTCACCGACGTGACCATGCTCCAGAGCTCGGGCATCCCTCCGTTCGATTTCGCCGCGCAGAAAGCCATCGAGCTCGCCTCACCTCTCGCCCCGCTGCCTGCCGATTTCCCCGAGCCGAGCGAACGCGTCACTGCCGCCTTCTACTACAACCAGAATCCTCCGCGCTGAGGTCAGCGACGCGCGGCTTCGCGTGAGCGAATGCGCTCTTCTCGCCCTTCGTCGAACCGATCACCCGACTGAAATATCGCTCCGGAGGGTCCGGTTCTTGACCCTGCGTCATCGAGGTGCTAGCGTTCGCCAGCCTTCGAATGAGGCACATCTTCACGGGGCCGTAGCTCAATTGGGAGAGCGCCTGAATGGCATTCAGGAGGTCGTCGGTTCGATCCCGATCGGCTCCACCAAATCCAAAACCCGAATCGACGAGCCACCCCCCCGGGTGGCTCGTTTTCGTTTCGTGCTGCTTCCTGCAACCTCCCGCCCGTCGCGGCAGGAGAGCCGCTGATTCCGCCGGCTGCGGATCGGAGTTTTCAACTCCTTTCCATCGTTAGCCATCTCGCCGGGGGAGAATCGATCTACACGAGCCATGTTCGACCGAGTGCTGATCGAATCGTCGAAGAGAAAGACGTCGAAAGACGCGGCCATCTCCGCCGCGCTCTCGGCCGCGCTTCATGCGCTTCTGGTCGGGGGCATCGTGGTGGGACTCTTCACCCGCGCAGTCCCCACCATGGTCGATGAGCCGATCCGCGCCTTCCTGGTGGGCGGCGGCAACCCGGCTCCTCCCCCCCCTCCCCCTCCTCCACCTCCGGGCGGATCCACCGGCCCCTCGGTCCCGGTCACGGAAGAACCGGAAACGCCCGAGCCCGACGAGGTGCCGGTCGATCGTGAGTTCATCGCACCGACGGAGGTGCCGGTCGAGATCCCGCAGACCCGCATGCCCCCCGTGGAGAACGCGGATGGCGGCGTGATCGGCGGCGTCGAGGGTGGCGTCGAAGGGGGCGAGGTCGGCGGGGTCGTGGGCGGCGTGATCGGAGGCGTCATCGGCGGAACTCTCGGAGGAACCCTCGGAGGAACGATCGGCGGCACGGGCACCGGAACCGGCCCGCTGCGGGTCGGCGGGAACGTCCAGCCGCCCAAGGTCGTACTACGGGTGGAGCCGGACTACACCGAGGACGCGCGGAAAGCGCGGCTCCAGGGAATCGTCATCATCGAAGCGATCATCGACACCGAGGGGAACGTCACGCAGGCCCGAATCCTCAAGGGGCTCGCGGGCGGCCTGGACCGATCGGCGCTCGAGGCGGTGAGAAAGTGGAAGTTCGAGCCGGGGCGGAAAGAAGGCAAGCCCGTGCCGGTGATTTTCGATCTGATGGTTCGATTCAGGTTGCAATAGCCACGGAATGACGGAGTCGGGCGCCGGGTTCGGGTTCGAGACCGCGCCGCGGCCCGGATGCTGAGGAGGCATTGACCGAATGGATTCGACACACTTCACACTGGCCGGAATGTGGGCCTCGATGGGACCGACGGCGAAGGTCGTCGTCGCGATCCTGGCCCTGATGTCGGTCTGGTCGTTGACGATCGCGATCGATCGCTTCTGGCGCTTTCACAAGGCGAAGAAGGAATCGCTTCAGGTGGCTCACGGCGTCAGCCCTCTCCTGAAAGAGAGCAAGTTCGATGAAGCGATCTCGCTCACCGGCGAGTCCCGCTACCGCCACAGCCACATCGCCCGCATCCTCAATGCCGGACTCACCGAGTTCCGCTATGGCGCGAAAAACGAGACGCCGGCGGACTTCGACACGCTCGAGTCCTCCAAACGGGCGATCGAGCGCGAGGCTCTCATGACGACGGCCGACTTCAAGAAGGGGATCGGCAACCTGGCGACGATCTCGACCACGGCTCCGTTCATCGGTCTCTTCGGAACGGTCGTCGGAATCATCAACGCCTTCCGCGGCATGGCAGCCTCCGGCTCGGGAGGACTCGGCGCCGTCTCCGCCGGCATCGCGGAGGCCCTCTTCGCCACGGCCCTCGGACTCGGAGTCGCCATTCCGGCGGTCTGGCTCTACAACACCTTCTCCAACAAGATCGAGCGGTTCAACGTCGAGATGGCCAACGCCTCGTCGGAGCTGATCGACTACTACCTCAAGACGAAGAAGGTCTGAACGGGTGGCGTTCGGTAGCAACAACAGTGGACTCGAGGTCAGGGGGGACATCAACGTCACTCCCCTGGTCGACGTCTGCCTCGTCCTGCTCATCATCTTCATGGTCGTGACGCCGATGCTCCAGCAGGGCGTCGACGTTCTGCTCCCCCAGAGCCCGCACGCCGAGCGCAAGCCGGGCGAAGAGGGGGACCTCGTGATCTCGGTCAAGGAAGACGGAACGGTCTTCATCGGCCAGAGCTGGATCCCCGACGCCGACCTGGTCCGTTTCCTCAAGGCCGAGCATGACCAGGACCCCTCGCGCACGGTCATGCTGAAGGCCGACGCCAGGCTGCAGTTCGGCAAGGTCCGGCAGGTGATGAAGAGCGCGGTCGAGGCCGGGTTCAGCCAGGTCGCGATCCTCACCGAGAACTCGGAGGCGCGGTAATCCGATGGCGATGAACGTCAGCGGCACCGGAATCCGGGGAGACATCAACATCACCCCCCTCGTCGACGTGGTGCTCGTCCTCCTGATCATTTTCATGGTGGCGACGCCGGTCCTTCAAATGGGACTCGACGTGGAAGTCCCGCCCAAGGTCGAAGTGACGGGATCGCCTCCCGAGGCGGCCCTCGACCAGATCGTCGTCGACGTCAGGCCCGACGGTTTCTACGTCAACCAGTCGCGCGTGGCGGAGCTCGGAGCTCCAACGCTGGACGCGCTCCGAGACCGCATCGCTCCCATCATGCTCTCGCGCGAAGAGAAGGCGCGCGTCGTGTTCATCAATGCATCCGATTCCGTCTCGTTCGAGCAGGCGGTCCGGGCGATGGACGCGATCCACGCGGCGGGGCACACAAGATCGGGTTTCTCACAGACGCCCCCACCGGCGCAGCTGCCGCAGCGGACGCATCAGCTTCACCAGCAGGCGTCTGATATCCTTCGCGCGCATCTCCCGGCTCGCGAGTATCTGGTTCTTCGGGGAGGCGAATGGGGTCTGGCGGCCCCCGCGGTCTTCAAAACCGTTGTTTCGGCGCGGAAGTGTCGAAGGGTTGGTTCGATTCCAACACGCCTCCGCCATAAGTTCAGGGGCTAGGGACTAGGGGCTAGGGACTAGGAAAGGCAGAAGCCAAACCCTGTTCTTGCCGTCGTCTTAGACTTGGCTTCACACTTCTGACTTCAAGCTTCTGACTTCACTTCCGCCTTTGCCTTTCCTAGTCCCTAGTCCCTAGTCCCTAGCCCCTTGCTTCTTGCCCCTTGCTTCTATACTTGCTCGATGGCAAAGGTTGGAATCATTGGAACCGGATGGGGGTCGCGGGTGCAGGTGCCCGCGTTCCGCGAAGCGGGTCTGGAAGTGGTCGCTCTCGCGGGACGGGATCCCGGGAAGACGCGCAGGATCGCCTCGGAGCTCGAACTGAAGGCTTTCGACACCGCAGAGTCCCTGATCGACGAGGCGGAGATCGACCTGGTGAGCATTGTCTCGCCTCCTGCCACTCACCGCCCGCTTGCGATCCGTGCGCTCGAGAAAGGGCTCCACGTCCTCTGCGAGAAACCGACCGCGCTGAACGCCGCCGAGGCGAGAGCGATGCGCGACGCGGCTGCGAAGCAGCCCGGCCGCATCGCAATCATCGACCACGAGCTCCGCTTTCTCCCTTCCTGGCGCGAGGCAAAGCGTCGCATCGCTGAGCTGGGACCGATCCGGTACGTCGAGATGCGTTACTCGAGCCCCAGCCGTAACGACCCCGAGCGCGCGTGGAACTGGTGGAGCGACCGCGAGCAGAACGGTGGAATCTGGGGAGCGGTCGGCTCCCATTACGTCGACGCGATCCGATGGCTCGCCGGAGAGATCGATGCGGTGCAGGCCGTCTTCGAGACCTTCATCCGTGAGCGACCGGCAGGAGACGGAGAGCGGCGCCTCGTCACTTCCGACGACTTCGCCGCCGTTCATCTCAGGCTCTCGAGTGGAGCACTCGCCGCGATGACGTTCACCGTCGTGGCAGCGGTCGACGAAGATACGGGACTGACGATCGTGGGAGAAACGGGCGCGTTTCGCCTCGCTCAGGATCGCCTCTTTCACGCGGCAGTCAAAGGCGAATGGAGCGAGATCGTTCCGTCGGACGGGCTCGACATTCCCGGCGATTCTCCGGGAGGGTCATTCGGCAGCGGCACAATCTGGCTCGGCCGCGCACTTCGGGCTGCGCTCGACGGGGGTGACGCGGAAGCGATCAGCGAAGCCGCCACCTTCGAGGACGGCCTCCGCCAGCAGCAGGTCCTCGACGCCGCACATCTCTCGCACGCCAACGGCGGACAGTGGGAGAAGGCGGGGTAAAGACAAGCCAGAAGCCAGAAGCCAGAAGCCAGAAGAAAAGGCGAAGCTAGAAGTCGAAAGCCAGAAGCTGGAAGAAAAATCAAAGGCAGACCCACGGCACGGGACTTTGCCTTTGATCTTTCTTCTGGCTTCTGGCTTCTGGCTTCTGGCTTGTCTTTTCTTCTGGCTTCTGCCTTCTGGCTTCTGGCTTGTCTTTTCTTCTGGCTTCTGGCTTGTCTTTCTACATTCTTTCGATCGCGGGCTGGTACGTCACGACTCCGCGGAGATCTTCGAGGATGCCTTCGCGCAGCGGGTAGACCATGAAGTAGGGATCGAAGTCGCGGCTCCGCCAGCGGAGGGCGGGCGCGGCCTGGACGAAGCCGAAGCGCGTGTAGAACTTCGGATCACCGAGGATGACGAGGAAATCGGAGCCTTGTGTGCGCGCCTCGTCGAGCGCGGCGAGCACCAGGGCGCTGCCGATCCCCTTCCCCTGCGCCTGCTTGTCGACTCCCAGCGGAGCGAGGCCGAGACCCGTCATCCGGCCCGCGTGTGTCTCGACGACGACCTCGGTCAGCACGAGATGACCGACGATCGCGCCGTCTTCCTCCGCGACGAGCCCCACATACGGCTTGCTTTCGACACGCAGCGCGTCGACGACATCGGCTTCGGCGGACGTTGCGAACGCGGTCTCGTAGATCGCCCGGATCCGGGCCTCGTCTCCCTGCGACTCGCGGCGGATGTTCACGGCAGGCGCTCCCGATCCTTCTGGAGGAGCCTCCAGAAAATCAGGCCGTGAGTCACGAGGACCAGCGGCACGATGAAGGTCGGCAGCAGTGACATCGGCAATTCCGTCATCCGCCTCAGCGCTTCGCGGTTACCTCCCAGCGTCGCGGCACCCGCTACGAGAACGAGAAGAATGTCGGCCAGCGCGACCGAGTTCCAAACCAGAACCGCGCGCCGCTTCCGGCTCGTGTCGATTGGAAACGCGTACAGGAGAACGGGAATGGCGAGAAGCCCGATGGCGATGTCTCCGACTCCCGCCCCGATCGCGACGCTCCGCGGAAGCGTTCCCGCAGCGGCTTCGACGAGGAAGGCCGCTCCCGCGAGAATCCGGACCAGGTGAAACCCGACCATCCGCCTGAGCGAGCCGTGCGCTGCGACCTTCTGAAACGACTCGGCCGAGAAAATCGCGATACCGCAGACGACCGTCAGCGAGGCGACGATCATCGGAGGAGACGTGCCGCGAACGTATCCCATCGCGGAGAGCGCAAACGCCGCGAAAAACCAGACCGTCAGCGCGGTGAAAACGGTTCGGGCAGAAGCGGCCGGAACAACGCTCGTCGACATGCCCGGATTCTACCGGAAGAAAAGCCAGAAACAGGACCAGAGCTAAAGCCAGAAGCCAGAGCTAAAGCCAGAAGCCAGAAGCCAGAAGCCAGAAGAAAGGTCAAAGACAACATCCACAGCTCGTTCCAGGGGAGGGTTCCGGACGAGCAGCTGGATTGCCCCCCGAATTGTGCCCACCGCCGCCGGCCTTAGCCTTTGATCTTTCTTCTGGCTTGCCTTTCTTCCATCTTCCAGCTTCGCCTTTTCTTCTGGCTTCTGGCTTCTGGCTTTCGAACTCGGCTCCTGACCTATCCCTCCTCACACACAACGTCCCACCAGTAATGCGGCTGCGCTGGCTCGCGGCGCGGGGTCGCGGGCGCGCCGAGGCGCTCGAGCTCGGCGAGGACGGCCAGTCCTGCTGCGGGAATCGTGGCGCGCATCTCGTCCGAGAGCCCGCTGCCCATCGCGGTCGACCGCGGGACGATTCCGATCAGATAGACATCGCTCGGGGAACTCTCCGTCAGCTCGAGCATCAGCAGGGTCTCTTTGAGCGCTGGATCGTGGGGGGTGAGCCGGATGCCCGGTGCGAACCGGACGATCTCCTCGCGCTCGAACCGAACCACGGTTCCCGGAGCGGCATCACCGGCGACCGCGTCGATGAAGACGATCGTGTCGTGTCCCACCAGGTGGGTGGGCAGCTCGAGTCCAGGCGTTCCGAGATCTTCGAGGACGACGTCCTCATGCATCTCGAAATTGGAGGCGATCCAGCCGACGACCGCCGGGCCGATCGCATCATCTCCCATCAGGACGTTGCCGATGCCGAATACGCCGATGCTCATCTCCCGCTCCTTGACCTTCGAGACGTCCCCCCGGCTGCCCATTTGATCTCGGCTCCGCTGCTCGGCTCGACTGGACTCCCGGTAGCGTGAACTTTACGCCTCGCGGCGGACCTCTCTTGTTCGGGGAGTCACGAGGCGGAGTGAGTCCAGTCACACGATCGGCCAGCACAAGAGACCTACCGTAGTGATCTCGAGCTCGGCGGAAACCGCCGCGCGAGGCGCCGAGGATGCACGAATACGGAATCATTCAGTCCCTCCTGGAGCGGGTCGACGCCGAGGCGCGATCCCATGGAGCGACCTCGGTCCATCGCGTCGTTCTGCGGCTCGGCGAGATCTCCGGAGTGGAGCCCGACCTGCTCGGTTTCGCCTTCGAGGCGTATCGCGAGGGGACGGTCGCCGCTGCCGCCGAGCTCTCCATCAACTTCGTTCCCGCCCGGTGGGAGTGCTCGCTCTGCAAAGCGACCCTTCCCCGGGGGGGATACCTCCGATGTGAGCCGTGCGACGCTCCTGCGCGGCTCGCCGAAGGAGATGACATCATTCTCGAAAGACTCGAGCTGGAGGTTCCCGATGTGTCGTGACTGTGGCTGTGGAGATCCTGAGCTGGTTCCGGTCGAGATCCAGGCGAAGATCCTCGAAGGGAACGACCGGGTCGCTTCTCACAACCGTGACCATCTGGCGGCGGCCGGCATTCTGGCGATCAACCTGATGGGGTCGCCCGGCGCCGGAAAAACGGCCATTCTCGAGCGTACTTCCAGCTTTTTCTCGGGCGCGCTCCGCCTCGCCGCGATCACGGGCGATCTGGCGACCGACAACGACGCGGAACGGCTGATTCGTGCAGGCATCCCCTCGAGGTCGATCACGACCGGTACGGCGTGCCACCTCGACGCCCGCCTCATCCACGATTCCCTTCACGGTTTCGACCTCGAGGGGGTCGGGATCCTCTTCATCGAGAATGTCGGCAACCTGGTCTGCCCTGCTGTCTACGACCTCGGTGAGGCCGCGAACGTGGTCGCCCTCTCGGTGACCGAGGGGGAAGACAAGCCGTTGAAATACCCGACGATGTTCCACAAGGCGGACCTCGTCCTGATCACCAAGGCCGACCTCATCCCTCACCTCGAGATCAGCGTCGACACGATCCGCGAAAACCTCAGGCGCGTCATGCCCGATCCCAAGGTCATCGAGGTCTCGGCGAAGACTGGGCTCGGGTTCGAGGAGTGGGCCGCCTGGCTCAATGAGCGGCGCCGAAACCAGCGTCCGCAGGAGCCTGTGCAGGATCACGGCCTCGCGCACGACCATCACCACGATCACGCGCACTGATCCCCTGAGCTTGCTAGAATCCCTCCGCTCGTACAACCCGAGCTCGGAGGAAACGATGTCCCGACTCCTGCTGGTCTTCCTTCTCACACTCCTTTCTCCCCTCACGCTTCTCGCGCAGATCGACCCGGCAATGCTCGCCGGATTGAAGGCGCGCGCGATCGGCCCGGCAACGATGAGCGGACGCATCGCCGCCATCGATGCAATCGCCTCGGATCCGAACATCATCTATGTCGGAGCAGCCACGGGTGGAGTGTGGAAGTCGGTCGATGGCGGCGTCACATGGAAGCCGCTGTTCGACGAGCAGCCGGTCGCGGCGATCGGCGCCCTCGCGGTCCACCAGCAGAACCCCGACATCGTCTGGGTAGGTACCGGAGAATCCAACGTCCGCAACAGCGCATCGGTGGGGAACGGCATGTACCGCTCTCTCGACGGCGGGGTCACCTGGACCCACCTCGGACTCCAAGACTCCGAGCGCATCTCGCGCATCATTCTCCATCCCACGTTTCCCGACACCGCCTGGGTCGCGGCGATGGGGCGGGCATGGGGCGAAAACGCCGAGCGTGGGATCTTCAAGACCACGGACGGCGGAAAGAGCTGGTCGAAGGTTCTCTATGTGGACGAACGGACGGGCGCCGCGGATCTCGCGGTCGATCCGTCGAACCCGAACAAGCTCATCGCCGCGATGTGGGATTACCGACGCTGGCCCTGGTTCTTCCGCTCGGGAGGCGCCGGTTCCGGGCTCTTCGTGACGCACGACGGCGGAGCGAACTGGAAGAAGCTCACCGAGGAGGACGGCCTTCCGAAGGGAATTCTCGGCCGCAGCGGCGTCGCGTTCTCTCGGTCGAATCCCTCGATCGTCTACGCCCTCGTCGAGGCCGAGAAGAGCGCGCTGATCCGTTCGGAAGATGGCGGACGGACCTGGAAAACTCAGAATGACGAGGCGACGATCGCCTCCCGCCCCTTCTATTACGCCGACATCCGCGTCGATCCGAAAGACCCGAATCGGGTTTATTCGCTCTATTCGCTCGTCTCGGTGTCGGAAGACGGCGGCAAGACCTTTCGCACGCTCATACCGTTCAGCAAGATCCATCCCGACCATCACGCCCTCTGGATCCACCCGGAGAACCCGGAACTGATGATCGACGGCAACGACGGCGGGGTCGCGATCAGTCGCGACCGGGGCCGCAGCTGGAGCTACGTCCGCAATCTGCCCCTCGCCCAGTACTACCACATCAACGTCGACATGGAGACGCCGTACAACATCTACGGCGGTATGCAGGACAACGGATCCTGGCGCGGGCCGAGCTCGGTCTGGGAGAACGGCGGCATTCGCAATCACCACTGGCAGGAAGTGGGATTCGGAGACGGCTTCGCGACCCTCGCGATCGATCCGACCGGAACGACCGGCTACGCCATGAGCCAGGAGGGGCATCTCCTCCGATGGAGCCTGGCGACGGGTGAGCGGAAAGCGATCCGCCCCTCCCACCCCGAAGACGCGCGCCTTCGTTTCAACTGGAACGCCGCGATCGCGATCGATCCGTTCGAACCCTCGACCGTCTACTACGGAAGTCAGTTCGTCCACAGATCCACGGACCGGGGTGAGAACTGGACCACGATCAGCCCTGACCTCACCACCAACAATTCCGCCTGGCAGCACCAGGGAAAGAGCGGCGGGATCACCTTCGACGTCACGGGGGCCGAAAACTTCACGACCATCCTGACGATTGCGCCGAGCCCTGTTCAACGCGGGGTGATCTGGGTCGGAACCGACGACGGACGCATTCACGTGACCCGAGACACGGGAGCCAACTGGGCGAGCGTCGAAGCGAACGTGAAGGGGGTCGCGAAGAACAGCTGGATCCCCCATATCGAGCCGTCGAAGTACGACGCCGGCACGGCATTCGTCGTATTCGACGACCATCGCCGTTCCAACTGGACGCCGTACGTTCAGAAGACCATCGACTTCGGTCGCTCGTGGACGAACCTCGCCACCAGTGACCTCCGCGGCTACGCCCTCTCGATCGAGCAGGATCCGGTCGATCCCGACCTCCTTTTCCTCGGCACCGAGTTCGGCCTCTTCCTGTCGGTCGATGGAGGACGGGGATGGCTCCCGTTCCGCCACGGCATTCCGACCGTTTCGACGATGGCCCTGACCATTCACCCCCGCGAGCACGACCTGGTCATCGGAACTCATGGCCGGTCCGCGTACGTCATCGACGACGTCCGCCCGCTGCGCGAGCTGACTCCAGAGCTGCTCCGCGCGCCACTGCACCTGTTTCAGCCGGCCGATGCGCAGCAGTACCGCGTCGGGCAGACCGGATCCGAGCGGTTTCCCGG
>JBHEPS010000008.1:42493-42832 GCA_046260175.1 Thermoanaerobaculia bacterium | reverse complement strand
GCTCGGCCGCCCTCACCGCCCTCGCTCTCTTCGCGGCCTTCAAGACCACGGTCGGCCTCGGCGTGATCGATCTGTCGGATCCGAACGTCATGGGCGGCCTCTTCCTCGGCGGCATGCTGCCGTTCCTGTTTTCCGCCATGTCGATGAAGGCGGTCGGCAAGGCGGCCTTCCAGATGATCGAAGAGGTTCGCAGGCAGTTCCGCGAGATCCCCGGCCTGATGGAAGGAACCGGCAAGGCCGACTACGCGCGCTGCGTCGACATCTCCACCGCGGCCGCAATCCGCGAGATGGTCATTCCCGGTCTTCTCGCCGTCGTCGCCCCGGTCGTGGTCGGCCTCT
>JBHEPS010000008.1:0-42483 GCA_046260175.1 Thermoanaerobaculia bacterium | reverse complement strand
GCCGCGCCGCTCTTCATGTAGCTTGCGATCGACAAGTGGAAAACAAATCGGGCGGCCGCGAGGCCGCCCGATTTGTTTGCATCCATGTGGCCGGAGCTTTCCAGCTCCGGCTGGTGCCACGAAGCGGATGTGGCCGGAGCTTTCCAGCTCCGGCTGGTGCCACGAAGCGGAGACTCGGGAGTCCGCGGGAACCGCGGTTCCTGCCTGCTTGACGGGCTCGGTTTCGTCCACGAGCCGGGGGCTGGAAAGCCCCCGGCCACCTTTAACTCACCCCGAGATCGCCGTTTCCGGTTCCGGCCGTACGCTCCCGATGCGCATCGAATAGAACGATCGCCAGATGAAGACCAGCGCGATCGCGAGGAACGCGGCTGCCAGAACGTGGGTCAGCTGCTCCTGACCCCGGCGCACCATCTGGACGGCCAGCTCGACCGCAAGAAGTCCGAAGAGCGTGGTGAACTTGATGATCGGGTTCATGGCCACCGAGGAGGTGTCCTTGAACGGATCGCCGACGGTGTCGCCCACGACCGTCGCCTGGTGAAGGGGAGTGCCCTTCTCCTTGAGGTCGACTTCGACGACCTTCTTCGCGTTGTCCCAGGCGCCTCCGGCGTTGGCCATGAAGATCGCCTGGAAGAGGCCGAACAGGGCGATCGAGATCAGGTAACCGATGAAGAAGAACGGCTCGAAGCATGCGAACGAGAGGGTGATGAAGAAGATGGTGAGGAAGATGTTGAACATCCCCTTCTGCGCGTACTGCGTGCAGATCTCGACGACCTTCTTGGAGTCCTCGACCGATGCGCGGACGGCCGCGTCGTCCAGCCGGATGTTCTGCCGGATGAACTCGACCGCGCGGTAGGCGCCGGTGACGACCGCCTGCATCGACGCCCCGGTGAACCAGTAAATCACGGCGCCGCCCATGATGAGGCCGAGAAGGAACGGAGGATGGAGTAGGGAGAGCTTCTCGAGGTCCGTCGTGAGCCCTCCCGTGAGCATGACGATGATGGAGAAGATCATCGTGGTCGAGCCGACCACGGCCGTGCCGATGAGAACCGGCTTGGCCGTCGCCTTGAAGGTGTTCCCGGCGCCGTCGTTCGCCTCGAGAAAATCCTTCGCCGTCTCCAGGCGCGGCTCGAACCCGAAGTCGCGCTGGATCTCCGCCTTCAGGTTCGGCCGGGACTCGATCATGGAGAGCTCGAACACCGACTGCGCGTTGTCGGTGACCGGGCCGTAGGAATCGACCGCGATCGTGACGGGCCCCATGCCGAGGAAGCCGAACGCGACGAGCCCGAACGCGAAGACCGCGGGGGCGAGCATCAGGCCGGGCTCCAGGTAGCCGGCGACGAGGGCGGCGATGCCCATGAGGAACGTGATGGTCAGGCCCATCCAGAAAGCGCTGAAGTTGCCCGCCACGAGGCCGGAGAGGACGTTGAGCGAGGGGCCCCCCTCGCGCGAGGCGGTGACCACTTCCTTCACGTGGCCGGACTGGGTCGAGGTGAAGACCTTGACGATCTCCGGGATGATCGCGCCCGCGAGCGTGCCGCAGGTGATGATGGTCGAAAGCTTCCACCAGGCCGAGGGGTCGCCGCCGAGGGAGGGAATCAGAATCGCCGAGGCGGCGTAGGTGATCGCGACCGAGAGGATGGAGGTGATCCAGACGAGCGTCGTCAGCGGCGTTTCGAAGTTCATCGACTCGGCGTTGCCGTAGCGGGCTTTCGCGATCGTCTCGTTGATGATGTAGGAAACGCCCGAGGTGATGACCATGAGGATGCGCATGGCAAAGAGCCAGACCAGGAGCTGGACCTGCACGGTCGGGTCGGTCACGGCGAGCAGGATGAACGTGATCAGCGCGACGCCGGTCACGCCATAGGTCTCGAATCCGTCGGCGGTCGGTCCAACCGAGTCGCCCGCGTTGTCCCCCGTGCAGTCGGCGATGACCCCCGGGTTCCGGACGTCGTCTTCCTTGATGAAGAAGACGATCTTCATCAGGTCCGATCCGATGTCGGCGATCTTGGTGAAGATGCCGCCGGCGATCCGGAGCGCCGCCGCTCCGAGCGACTCACCGATCGCGAATCCGATGAAGCACGGCCCCGCGTACTCCCGCGGGACGAAGAGGAGGATGAACAGCATGATGAGGAGCTCGACCGAGATCAGGAGCATCCCGATCGACATGCCGGCTTTGAGCGGAATCGCGTACGTCGGAAACGGCTTGCCGCCGAGCGAGGCGAATGCCGAGCGCGAGTTGGCGAACGTGTTGATCCGGATCCCGAACCACGCCACACCGTAGCTGCCGGCGATTCCGACCAGCGAGAAGAGCAGGATGATCGCCACCCGCTCGGCCGGAAAGTCCCGCAGCCAGCCGAAGTAGACCAGCATGATCGTCCCGATGAAGACTTCGAGGATCAGGATGAACTTCCCCTGCGTGATCAGGTACGTCTTGCAGGTCTCGTAGATCAGCTCCGAGATCTCCCGCATCGACTCGTGAACCGGCAGGTTCTTGAGGCGCGAGTACATGACGATCCCGAACCCGAGCCCGGCTACGCAGACCAGCAGCCCCCAGAGGAGCAGGTTGTGTCCCGAGATCCCGCCGAGGAACTCGACTGCGCGCAGGTCGGGCAGGACCAGGTCCGCTTCGCTCCGGTGCTCGACCGGGTGCGGCGCGGGAGCCGACGTCCGCATTGCTGTCGAGGTAGGAGCTTCCTGAGCCAGTGCGGGAGAGGGGAAGAGAGTAACGGACAACGAGAGGACGACCAGGACGAGGATCACCAAACGAGTCAGGTGATGAGGCAAAATTCCTCCAGAGCGCGTCGGGAACGCGCACATTGAAATGCTGGATCAGACCGGTCGGTCACGGCTTGTGTGGGATCGCCGCGCTCGGACCGGAGCAGGGCAGATCGGCCGGATTGTAGCAGGAGGGAGAACGCCTCGACGGAAAGAAAAAGGGCAGCCGGATCGGCTGCCCTTTCTCACTGCTGGTTGGACTGGTTCTTATTCGGGATCGGCCTTGATGTAGACCTGAACCCGGCGGTTGAGCTGCCGTCCGTCAGCCGTCGTGTTCGACGCGACCGGGCGGGACTCGCCGTAACCGAAGGCCTGAACTCTCGACGACGGCACGCCCTGGCTGACCAGGTAGTTCTTCACGGCTGCCGCTCTCTGCTCGGAGAGGTTCTGGTTGTAAGAATCGGTGCCGACCGAATCGGTGTGTCCGGCGACCGAGACCGACTGATCCGGATAGCGGGCAAGAACCGATGCGAACTCCTGCAGCGTATCCCGCGAGCTGGTGCGGAGCGCTGACGAGTCGAAATCGAAAAGGATGTCGTTCCGCAGGTTCACGTTGAGCGTGTCCTCGGACGGCCTCTCGACTTCGATTCCCTCGATCTGCTCGAGCTCGGCCTGCTGGCGGTCCATCCGCCGTCCGACCGCGGCTCCGATGACTCCGCCCACGACGCCGCCGATGACGGCTCCGGTGCGCGGGTTGTCCGACTGGTTTCCGATGACCGCGCCCGCGGCGGCACCGGCAGCGGCTCCGGCCGCGGTGCCCTGCTTGGTGCGGCGGTTGGGATCATCCGCGCTGACGCATGCGAATGCGAACAGGGTGACTAACATGACTAGTAATAGCTTCTTCATAGACGTACTCCTCCAAAGGTTTCAGGCGGATGGATTACAAGGGCTGTGCCACCTACGAAAGCCAGAAGCCAGAAGCCAGAAGGGAGGCCGGAAATCTGGGAGCCGCGCCCCAGATGAGCGCGGTTGACCCGAGGATAAAGAAGGCAGAAGGCGTAGCTCGCCTCCTGCCTTTGATCTTTCTTCTGGCTTCTGGCTTCTGGTTTCTGGCTTGGTTCTCTTATCCCCGGTTGGCGCGGACTTTGAGCTCGACCCTCCGGTTCTGCTGCCGTCCGCTCGCGGTGGCGTTCGAGACGCGGGGCATCGATTCGCCGTAGGCGACCGTGTCGAGCCTGTGGCCCGGAACGCCGAGGTTCTGAAGATGGTTGGCGACCGAGTCGGCCCGGCGCTGCGAGAGTCGGTAGTTATAGGCGTCCGATCCGGTCGAATCAGCGTGCCCTTCCACCGCGATCACCGTGTCGCCGTAGCGGCTGAAGACGTCTCCCATCTCGGCGAGCGCGGAGCGCGCGTCCGAGCGGATCCTCGAAGAGTCGTAATCAAAGAGCACCTCGTTGCGGACGACCACGTTGAGCTCGTCCTCGGCGGTGCGATAGACGCCGACGCCTTCGATCTGCCTCAACTCGCGCTCCTGCTTGTCCATATAGGCGCCGATTCCCGCACCGACGGCGGTTCCGGCGACTGCGCCGATGATGGCGCCTTTCTTGGCGTCACCACTTCCCCGGTTGTTGCCGATCACCGCGCCGAGGACGCCACCGGCGACTGCGCCGATCGCGGCGCCCCTGCGCGTCTTGTCGCGCGTGGTCGCCGGGTCCGCCGCGTAGCTCGCAAACGAAAACATCGACATTGCTGCGACCATCAGGACTGCCACGGTTCTTTTCATCATTGCCTCCTGCGGGCACCTGCCCGCGTAGTACCGGCCGGTCGCCGGCTCTATACTTCCCCGGTCCTGTTCGGGACCGCGTTGCCTCCCCCTACCGCAACCGAAGTGCCACGGGGTGGCATGGTCGGATCTCGCGTGCTGAGCCGTCATCCCGATGCGAGGGGAACGACTCTCGGCGATTGGGGAGAGGCAAAGGAGAGTCGCATTTGACCTGGATGCTCAAGCGATTGAAAGAGAACGAGTTGCCATTCGAAGAATTCGTCGCCCTCGCTCTCTACGACCCTGATTCCGGCTACTACTCGGCCCCGAAGAGCGGTCTCGATTACGCCACCTCTGTCGATCTTTCGCCCGTTTTTCCGTTCGCGCTCTCCCGCTTCGTCCTGCGATTTCTGGCCGCCGCGGGCGACGGCGTGTGCTCGGTGGTGGACATCGGCTGCGGCGACGGATCGCTCCTGGCCGGAATCCGGGACAACCTCCCCGAATCCGTCCTCTCGAGGGTCCAGCTGATCGGGATCGACCGGAGCGCGGGGCGGCTCCGGCCGGAGCTCGCCTCCGACCCGGCGCTTCACTTCGCGGGGTCGATCGAGGCGATCGACCCCGCCCGCCCCGCGCTCGTCCTCAGCAACGAGCTTTTCGACGCTTTCCCCTTCGCGCGTCTCGTCAGGAGGGAGGAAGGGCTGCGGGAGTTGACGGTCAGGGCCGAAGGAGAGGAGCTCGGGTGGGGGGAGCGGCCGGCGCGGGAGGAGTACGTCCGGTACTTTGCCTCGCGGGAGATCGAGCTGGAGATCGGGCAGTTCGCCGACATTTCGCTCGAGTGGGAGCGGTTTTATGGCGAGCTCGCCGGGCGGATCGAGAGGGGAGTCATCCTCACGATCGACTACGGCTTTCCGCAGGAGAAGCTCTTCGACATCCGGGTCCGCCGCTATGGGACGGCCGTGGCGTTCCACCGCCACCGGCTCAACCGCGATCTGATGGCGAATCCGGGGGAGCAGGATCTGACCGCGCACATCAATTTCACGGACCTCGAGAGGGGGGGCGAGGCGCGCGGGTGGAGAACGGCCGGCTTCCTGCGCCAGGCGCGATTTCTCCTCGAGAACGGCGCCGCGGACCACCCCCTGCTGGCGCCGCGGGAGTCGGTGGAGCCGGCGAGCGCGGAGGGGGCGGTGGAGCTGGCGGCGATGCGCGATTCGGCGCGGCGGCTCCTCCTTCCGGACGGCATCGGGGACGAGATGAGGGTGCTGATTCAGACGCGCGAAATCGGGCTGGATGAGGGACCGAGAACGAAATCAGATTTCTGAAGAAAAGTCTATGACAGCGCGCCTTTGACAGGGGGGTAGGGAGTTCTACAATGGGCGCGGCGTCTCGCACCGGGCGCCGAAGGCACGAGATGTCAAGCTACCTAATCATTCTGATCGCGTTTCTCATCGTGATTTCCTTTCCGGTGATAACGCTGTTCCTCATCACCCCGCTGGTCCGGGCGTCCAGGGCATCCAAGGTCAAGCTCGAGCCGTACGAGTGCGGAAACCCGGTCACCTCGACCGCTTTCGACACGAAGTTCTCGGTTCGGTACTTCCTGATCGCCGTCCTCTTCATCATTTTCGACGTCGAGACGATTTTCCTCTTCCCCTGGGCGATCCGGTTCAAAGTCCTCGGCTGGTTCGGATTCATCGAGATGGCCGTGTTCATCGGGATCCTCTTGATCGGATATTTCTACGCCTGGAAGCGGGACGTTCTCACATGGGTCTGATCGAAAACAGATTCGATCCCAACATCCTCACGACATCGGTCGATCGAATTTTCAATTGGGCGAGAAAATCCTCGCTCTGGCCGATGCAGTTCGGACTCGCCTGCTGCGCAATCGAGATGATGGCCGTTCTCGACCCGCGCTACGACCTTTCGCGCTTCGGCGCCGAGGTCTTCCGGTCCACTCCTCGTCAGGCCGATCTGATGATCGTGGCCGGGACGGTGACCGAGAAAATGGCGCCAATCGTCAAGCGGCTGTACGACCAGATGCCCGATCCGAAGTGGGTCATCGCGATGGGGTCGTGCGCCACCTGCGGAGGCCCGTACGACACGTACGCCGTCACGCAGGGCGTGGACCGGCTGGTTCCGGTAGACGTCTATGTCCCCGGATGCCCGCCCCGCCCCGAGGCCCTGATCTGGGGGCTGATGGAGCTCCAGAAGAAAATCGACCAGATGCACGTCATCCGTAAGGGCGGCGAGGCCTACGATTTCGCGAGGCAGTCCGTCCGCGCGGCGGAGCGCCCGATGCACGAGGGACCAGCGCTCCGCGCGGAGCAGGCGGCTCTGCTTTCGGCCGAACCCGCGGAGACTCCGGTCGAGCGAGCTCCTGAGCCGCCGGCTGCGGCTTCCGTCGCGGTCGCCGAGCCGCCCGCCGCCAGCGTCGAACCCCCTCCGGCGCCCGTCGCGGTCGCGGAGGTTCCGGCCCCGCCAGCCGCGCTCGCGGCCGTCGAGACCACGGGAGCTTCCGCCGAAGCCTCCTTCCACGACGAGTCCCTCAGTCTCGCCGAGCGGATGAAGCTCGCCGAGGGGATGAGCTTCGAGAAGAAGCTGTTCGCCGCGATGGCGCAGACCGATTGCGGCGCGTGCGGATGGGACTGTGAGGGTTACGCACAAGCGCTCGCCTCCGGCGAGGAAAAGGACATTTCACTCTGCGTCCCGGGCGAGTCCGAGACGCTCGACACGCTGCAAGTTCTGATGAAGGAGGGCGGGCGCGAGTACGAAGGCGCCTGATCCCGAGAAAAGCTCCGGCCTTCCCGGGGGCCGGCGGAACCTGGATCATCTCGATGGCAGAAGAAACCAACCCTACCCAGGCGGAAAAAAAAGCCGCCCCGGTGAGCCGGACGACCGACGAGATCCTCGCGGATCAGGTCGTTGCCGCCGCCGTTCAGCCGCTGCGCGAGGCGATCCTCGAGGCGACCGAGTTCGCCGGAGAGATCACTCTCGTGGTCGAGCGCCGTCGGGTTCGCGAGGTCGCCGCGAGCTTCAAGAGCGCGGGATACACCTATCTCGTCGACCTGACCGGCGTCGATTACTCCGCCTATCCGGGTCACTCGGGCGACCTGCGGTTCGGAGTCGTCTATCACCTCTACTCTTTCGAGAAGAACGTCAGGATCCGCCTCAAGGTTCGCGTCGCCGATGGGGTGAAGGTGCCCTCCGTCACATCCGTGTGGAAGACGGCGAACTGGTGCGAGCGCGAGACCTATGACATGTTCGGGATCCTGTTCGAGGGGCACCCCCGGCTCGAACGAATCCTCATGTGGGACGAATTCAACGGTCATCCTCTGCGGAAGGACTTTCCGATCCGCGGCATCGATACGGGCGCCCGGATCTATCCGGAGGTCTTTCCTGCCGGCGGCGGCCCGAAGGCCGGCTCGACCGGCAAGGAGCCGGACGACGTGAACCTCTGGGAGGACGAATGGACCTCATTCGGTGTCTCCCCCGTCGCCCAGCCGGCGCCGCCACCGAAGAAGAAAGCTCTCCCCGAAGCAAAACCGGCGACGCCGAAACCAGCGGCCGAGAAGCCGGCCCCGGCGCCCGCCGTTGCCGCGCCCGCAGCCGCAGCGCCCGCGCCCGCGCCCGCAGCCGCAGCGCCGCCGGCGGAGCCGCCCCTCGCCCCTGCCGCTCCGGAAGCTGCCCCGGCCGCGGCTCCGGAAGCGCCCGCGGCGGTCACCGGCGCGTCGGCCCCCGAAGCGCCGTGGCACGACGAGACGCTCAGCATCGAGGAGCGGCTCGCCCTGGCGAAGGGGAAAGGTGTGAAGGCCGAGGCGTTCGCGGCGATGGCGCAGACCGACTGCGGCGCGTGCGGATGGGACTGCGAAGGATACGGCGAGGCGCTCGCCACGGGCGAAACCGACGACATCACACTCTGCGTCCCCGGCGCGCCCGAGACTGAAGACGCTCTGAAGAAGATCATGGCGGAGGCCGGGAAGTCCCGGAGCTGACGATGAGCACCCACGATCCAGAAACGATGCTGAACGTGACGGAGATGGAGATCAATTTCGGACCTCAGCATCCGGCCACGCACGGCGTTCTCCGCGTGATCCTCAAGATCGACGGCGAGCGGGTGATCGACTCGAAGCCGATCATCGGTTACCTCCACCGCGGAACTGAAAAGCTGTTCGAGAACATGACCTATCCGCAGTGCGTCCCGCACACGGACCGGATGGATTACGTCGCGGCGGCGACCAACAACCTCGGCTACGTCGAGGCGATCGAGAAGCTGATGGGGATCACCGATCAGATTCCGCGCCGCGCGCAGATCATCCGGGTCATGCTCGCCGAGCTCCAGCGCATCTCGTCCCACCTGCTCTGGCTCGCCACGCACGCAATCGACCTCGGCGCCATGACGCCGTTCTTCTACACCTTCCGCGAGCGGGAGGAGATCCTCGACCTGTTCGAGGATTACTGCGGCGCGCGCCTGACGCTGAACTGCATGAAGATCGGCGGCCTGCCCTACGACATCGACGAGAAGTGGCTCGAGAAGCTGGCGAAGTTCCTCTCCACCTTCGACGCCGCCGTCGCCGAGTACGAGTCGCTGCTGACCAACAACCGCATCTGGAAGCGCCGCACGGTCGGCATCGGGGTCATCTCGCCCGAAGAAGCGATCGACTGGGGCCTGACCGGCCCGCCGCTGCGCGGCTCCGGCGTCGACTGGGACATCCGCAAGGCGCTCCCGTACGAGATCTACGGTGAGCTGGACTTCGAAGTCCCGCTCGGCCGCAACGGCGACACGTACGACCGCTACCTCATCCGGATGGAAGAGATGCGGCAGTCGGCCCGGATGCTGCGGCAGTGCGCCGAGAAGGTGAAGGAGACTCCCGCGGGAGACCTGAAAGCGAAGATCTCGAAGGTGGTCCGCCCTCCCGAGGGGGAGGTCTATCACGGGATCGAAGCGCCTAAGGGAGAGCTCGGGTACTACGTGATCTCGGACGGAAAGAGCCAGATGGCGTACCGCATCCACGTCCGCCCCCCTTCATTCATCAACCTGCAGGCGCTTCCCGCCATGCTGCGGGGTCACCTGGTCTCGGACCTGGTCGCACTGATTGGGACGATCGACATCGTTCTCGGGGAGATAGACCGGTGATCCAGACGATGCTCCTCATGGCCGTCCCCGCGGACGATCCGATGATGAACTGGCTGATCTGGCCGACGATCAAATTCGTGATCGCCTTCGCGATCGTGATCACGGTGGTCGCCGCCTTCACGCTGGTCGAGCGGAAAGTGCTGGCTTACATCCAGGTGCGGCTCGGTCCGAACCGCGTCGGCCCGAAGGGGCTGCTCCAGTTCGTCGCCGATCCGATCAAGCTCCTGCTCAAGGAAGACATCGTTCCCTCGGGCGCGCAGCGGGCGGCGTACTTCATCGCGCCGATGCTGCCGCTGATCCCGGCGATCACGGTTTTCGCGATCATCCCGCTCGGGCCGCCGCCGGCGTTCGAGATCACCTCGATCAACATCGGCATCCTGCTGGTCCTGGCCCTGACCTCGACCGGCGTCTACGGAATGATCCTCGGCGGCTGGGCCTCGAACAACAAGTTCTCGCTGATGGGCGGTCTCCGCTCGGCTGCGCAGATGGTCTCGTACGAGGTGCCGTTCGCGCTCTCGATCATCGGCGTGCTGATGATCGTCGGGTCCCTCGACCTCGGGAAGATCGTCGCCTACCAGGAAGCTCATCTCTGGAACGTGATCCCGCAGTTCCTCGGGTTCTTCATCTTCCTCGTCGCGATGATCGCCGAGAACAACCGGGCGCCGTTCGATCTCCCCGAGGCCGAGTCCGAGATCGTCGCCGGCTTCCACACCGAATACTCCGGGATGAAGTTCGCGCTCTTCTTCCTCGCCGAGTACGCGGCGATGCTGGTCAACTCCTGCCTGGTCGTCATTCTCTTCTTCGGCGGCTGGACGCTGGGGATGGGCGGCTGGGGAATCACGACCGCCGTCCTTCAGCAGTGGGGATGGATCGGAGCGATTCTCGGAGGCCTGATCTTCTTCGCGAAGGTCATGTTCTTCATGGTCTTCTACCTTTTCCTGCGCGGAACCTTCCCACGCTACCGGTTCGATCAGCTCATGGATCTCGGTTGGAAGTGGATGATTCCGCTGGCCCTGGTGAACATCGCAGTGACCGGCATCGTGGTCCTCGCGCTGAACGGGGGAGGAGCCTGATGTACGTCGAAAGGCCCAAGACCACCTGGTCCCAGAAGTTTTTGCTGCTCGATCTCTTCGAGGGGCTCCGTGTTACCTGGAAGAATTTCTGGAGACCGAAGGTGACCGTCGAGTATCCCGAAGAGAGGCTCGAGCCGTCCGACCGGTTCCGCGGGATGTTCCGCTTCTCCCACGAGCGCTGCATTGCCTGCAAGCTCTGCGCGATGGCTTGCCCGATCGACATCATCTACATCGACGTACACGACGAGCAGCACGAAGTCGACGGAAAGAAGAAGAAGGTCAAGGTCCTGGACCGGTTCGACATCGACGTGAAGCGGTGCATGTTCTGCGCGCTCTGCGAAGAGGCCTGCCCGACCACCCCGAAATCGATCTGGCTGTCGACGAAGACGTATGAGATGTCGACCTACGACCGCGGAGAGCTCTACTTCAACATGCAGGAGCTCGAATACTGGAGCGTGAAGCCTGAGTTCCCGACGCTCGACCAGATCGCGAAGAGGGCGGGTCTCGGGCAGAACGACGCGGTCCGGGCGATCGACGAAGGGAGAGAGTCCTGATGGATCTGGTCGCCCAGGGTCCGCTCATTCTGTTCCTCGCGATCGGGACGGTCGCCATCGCGAGCTCGATTCTCGTGGTCGCGCTGCGGAACCCGATTCACTGCGCGCTTTTCCTGATGCTCACGTTTCTCTGCGTGGCGATGATCTTCATTCTCGCCGAGGCCGAGTTCGTGGGGGCGGTCCAGCTGCTGGTCTATGCCGGCGGCGTCATGGTCCTGTTCCTTTTCGTCGTCATGCTCATGAACGTGCGCGACATGCCGCACGAGCCGATGCTCTCGCCCTACTGGAAGGCGGCGATCGTCGTCGGGGCCGCGCTGTTCGTGCTGTTCGGGACGGTTCTCCGGGGCGGGGCCTATCGCGATGCGACCCCGACCTCCGACGCCCTCCGGACGATGACCCTCGAGGGCTCGGCCCCCGAGCTCGTCGGAAACTCCGAGGCCGTCGGGATGGTGCTCTATCAGAAGTACCTCGTGCCGTTCGAAGTCGCCTCGCTCTTCCTGCTCGTCGCGATGATCGGGGCGATCGTAATCGGCAAGCGGCAGCTGATGGCCGAGGAAGAGGATTTCGTCCCGCAGTTCATCGTGGATCGCGCGGCGGAAGAGAAGCGAGAGAAGGAGGAGATCGGTGCCTAGCGCGGACGCATACCTGGTCCTCTCGGCCGCCATGTTCTCGATTGGCGTGGTGGGGATCATCCTCCGGAGAAACCTCATCGTCATTCTCATGTGCGTCGAACTGATGCTCAACGCCGTCAACATCAATTTCATCGGATTCGCGAGACGGTTTGGCGAGCTCGAAGGGCACGTCTTTCCGATCTTCATCATCGCGGTCGCCGCGGGTGAAGCCGCGGTCGGACTCGCGATCCTGATCCAGCTCTACAGGTTGAGAAACTCGCTGAACGTCGACGAGGCCCGCGAGCTCCACGGATGAGCCGCGGTTCCCTCGATACCCCCGGAGAACAAGGGCGCAACCCGTCGCGCCACAGAGAACAGAATGGATGACATCGCCTCGGTAATCTGGCTCGTCCCGGCCCTCCCTCTGCTCGGAGCCATCATCAACGGCTTCCGCGCACTCGAGCAGCCGCATGCGAAAAAGAGCCGCAAAGCGACGCGGCTGATCGCCCTTTCGGCGACCCTTCTGTCCGCGCTCGTCGCGACGTTCTACGTCGTCATTCCGTGGGCCCGCGCTGGGACAGCCACCCCGCTGGAGGTCGTCTATTACGAGTGGCTCCCCATGGGGACGGGCCAGGTCGTGGGCGGGCTCATTTCCGACTTCTCGATCCAGCTCGGCTTCCAGGTCGACGCCCTCTCGGCGACCATGATGTTGGTCGTCTGCTGGGTCGGTTTCCTGATCCACGTCTACGCGACCGGCTACATGTCGCACGAGAAGGGCTACACCCGTTTCTTCGCGTACTTCAACCTCTTCATGTTCATGATGCTCATCCTCGTGATGGGCAACAACTACGCCGTCATGTTCATCGGATGGGAGGGCGTCGGTCTCTGCTCGTACCTGCTGATCGGCTTCTTCTACGACAAGACTTTCGCCGCGGACGCGGGGAAGAAAGCGTTCATCGTCAACCGGATCGGCGACTTCGGCTTCCTCCTCGGCCTCTTCCTGATCTTCAGCTGGTTCGGCACGCTCGATTTCACCGGCGTGTTCGCCCAGGTCTCGGCCAATCCGGCGCATTTCGAGGGGATCGCGACCGCGATCTGCATCCTCCTTTTCATCGGCGCCTGCGGCAAGTCGGCTCAGGTCCCGCTGCACGTCTGGCTGCCTGACGCGATGGCGGGCCCCACGCCCGTCTCCGCGCTCATCCACGCCGCGACGATGGTCACCGCCGGCGTCTACATGGTCGTCCGCTCGAACGTCCTGTTCCGACTCTCGCCCGAGGCGATGGCGGTCGTGGCGGTCGTCGGAGCGGTGACCGCGCTCTTCGCCGCCACGATCGGCACCGCGCAGAACGACATCAAGAAGGTTCTCGCTTACTCGACGGTCTCGCAGCTCGGGTTCATGTTCCTGGCCGTCGGTGTCGGCGCCTTCACGGCCGCGATCTTCCACGTCATGACGCATGCGTTCTTCAAGGCGTGCCTCTTCCTCGGCGCCGGCTCCGTCATCCACGGCTGCAACGGCGAGCAGGACATGAGGAAGATGGGCGGGCTGCGGCGCTACATGCCGAAGACGCACTGGACGTTCCTGGTCGCGACGATCGCGATTGCGGGGATTCCACCCCTCGCGGGCTTCTTCTCCAAGGACGAGATCCTCGCGAGCGCGTTCTTCAAGCGCTACACGGAACTGGGAGCTCCCTGGAGCTCGCTCCCGCTCGTGCTCTGGGTCATGGCGATCATCGCCGCGACCTTCACCGCCTTCTACATGTTCCGTGCGTACTACATGACTTTCCTCGGCACGTACCGCGGTGCCGCGGCTGCCGGCACGGCAGCGACCGAGCCGGAGCACAAGGGCCACGACGTCATCGACGCCGACACCAGGCTCGCCCCGGCGCACCTTCCGAAGGCCGACCCGCTCGAGCACGGAGGCGCGGGTCATGCCGCCCATCCGCACGAGTCGCCGAACTCCATGACGGGAGTGCTCGCGGCGCTCGCGCTCCTGTCGATCGTGGGAGGCCTCGTCGGGCCGCCGCTCGGAGCTTTCGGCATCCACCATCCAAATCCCTTTCAGAGCTGGCTCGCCCCGGTCCTCTGGCCGATCGGCGGCGAGGCGTTCGAGTTCCATCACGCGCCGATCGCGGTCGAGTGGATGCTGATCCTCCTCTCGATCGGAGTCGCGGTTGGAGGCATCCTGGTGGCCCGGGCGTTCTATACGGATCCGGCATGGAGCCGGCCGCGCGGATTCGTGGCGCGCTTCCCGACGCTGCACAGAGTGGTCGAGAACAAGTACTACGTGGATGAGATCTACCACGCCACCTTCGTTCGCGGGACGATCGTCCTCTCGAACGCGATGGCGTGGTTCGACACGCATGTAATCGACGGGCTGGTCAACGGTGTCCGGCACGTGACGGTGATCCTGCTCGGAGAGGGATCTTCGCTGATCGACCGTTACGTGGTCGACGGCGCCGTCAACGGAGTGGCGAGCAGCGCGCAGCGCGGATCGACACTTCTTCGCCGGCTCCAGACCGGAGTCGTTCAGAACTATGCCTTGGTCATGAGCGGAGGCGTCGTCCTCCTGGTCGTGGTTTACCTGCTGGGCAGGCCGTAGCGGCCATCCCGAACGCAGAGGAGATTGAGCTTTCATGGGCCTGTACAGCGGTGATTTTCCGATTCTGTCGCTGATTACCTTCATTCCGTTCGCGGGTGCGCTGATTCTTCTTCTGATACCGAAGACCAGCGTCAAGGCGATCCGGACGTGGGCGACCGTCGTAGCCGGCATCGACTTCGCGCTGAGCGTTCCGCTCTGGTGGCACTTTCGTCGCGGCCCCGACTCGGAGCTCTTTCAGTTCAACGAGAACGTGAGCTGGATCGACGCGCTCGGGGTCCGGTATGTGTTCGGGATCGACGGGATCGCGCTGATCCTCGTCCTGCTCACGACCCTGATCGGCTTCATCGCGATCTACTCCTCCTTCAAGGCGATCACCCATCGCGAGAAGGAGTACTACACGCTGATGCTCTTCCTCCAGACGGGCATGATCGGCGTGTTCTGCGCGCTCGATTTCTTCCTCTTCTACGTCTTCTGGGAGATCATGCTCGTCCCGATGTACTTCCTCATCGGGGTATGGGGCGGACCGAGACGCCTGTACGCCTCGATCAAGTTCTTCCTCTACACCCTCGCCGGATCGGTGCTGATGCTTCTCTCGATTCTGGCGCTCTACTTCTTCAACAGTGGCGGCATTCCGATGCTCGGCATCGAGGGGCTCGGAAATCCGGAGACGTTCTCGATCCTGCAGTATCACGAGATCGGCCACCTGATGCCCGCGAACATGCAGTTCTGGGTGTTCCTCGGGTTCTTCTTCGCCTTCGCGATCAAGGTTCCGATGTTCCCCTTCCACACGTGGCTTCCCGACGCGCACGTCGAGGCCCCCACGGCCGGCTCGGTCATCCTTGCGGCCGTCCTCCTGAAGATGGGGACTTACGGGTTCGTCAGGTTCTCCCTGCCGATCCTCCCGGACGCCAGCGTCCAGCTCGCCGTTCCGATCGCCATCCTCGCGATCATCGGCATCATCTACGGCGCTCTCGTCTCCCTCGTGCAGAAGGACATGAAGAAGCTCGTCGCCTACTCCTCGGTTTCGCACCTCGGGTTCGTCATGCTGGGCATGTTCGCCCTCAACCCGATGGGGGTGAGCGGCTCGGTCATCCAGATGATCAACCACGGCATCTCGACCGGCGCGCTCTTCCTTCTCGTCGGAATCATCTACGAGCGGCGGCACACGCGGCTGATCGCCGATTACGGCGGGCTGGCGAAGGTGATGCCCGTATACGCGACGCTGTTTCTGATCACGGCGCTCTCGTCGCTGGGCCTGCCGGGACTCAACGGGTTCGTCGGCGAGTTCGCGATCCTGATCGGCGCGGCCAACCGGAACTTCTGGTGGGGCGCCGCCGCGGCGCTCGGAATCGTTCTGGGCGCGGCGTACCTGCTCTGGCTCTACCAGCGCGTCTTCTGGGGCCCGGTCGACAATCCGGCGAACAAGGATCTGGTCGACGTGCACCCGGGCGGACGCGAGGCCTGGACGCTGATTCCGCTCGTGGCTCTCATGATCTGGATCGGGGTCTATCCGAAGCCGATGTTCGACACCATCAGCCGGCCGGTGAACTACATCGTGGAGAAGGTCCATCCGGAGTACTTCGCGGCCGAGAAAGTCGTGATCCCTCAGCCTCCGGCCATGGAGCCGGCAGCCGCCGCGGACGAGACGCATGCCGGCATCGCGGGTGAGGCGGCGCAATGACCTGGAAAGATCTGATCCTGCTGGCGCCGGAGATCGGCCTGGCTCTCGGAGCTTCGTGGCTCCTTCTCGCTCCGGTGATTCTGCGCCGGATCGGGTCGCGAGTCGGAGTGGCCCGGTGGCACGCGCTGGCCGTGCTGGTCGCGACCGCCGGGCTGGTGCTGTGGGCGGCGGAAGCTTCGGGCGGCGTCGAGCAGAGCGAGATGTTCGCCTCGATGTTCCTGCTCGACGGCTTCTCCATCTTCTTCAAGCTGCTCTTCCTCGCCGCGGGAATCATGGTCGTGATGCTCTCGACCGACTACCTGCGCGAGAGCGGGTACTCCGCCTGGGAGTATTTCGCGCTGATCGGGTTCGCGCTGTGCGGGACCCTGTTCATGGTCTCGGGCGTTCACCTCATCTCGATCTGGATCGGGCTGGAGCTGCTGTCTCTCTCGAGCTACATCCTGGCGGGCTACTACAAGAACGAGCTCGTCTCGACCGAAGCGGCCGTGAAGTACTTTCTGCTCGGCTCGATCAGCTCGGCGATCATGCTGTACGGCATGTCGCTCATCTTCGGCGTGACCGGGTCGCTGGAGCTGACCGCGATCAGCGACTCACTCGCGATGATCGTTTCCAACGACGCGCTGATGGTCGGCATCATCCTTCTCGGCGCCGGGCTCTGTTTCAAGATCGCCGCGGTTCCTTTCCACGTCTGGACTCCCGACGTCTACGTCGGCGCCCCGACGCCGATCACCGCCTTCCTCTCGACCGCCTCGAAGGCCGCCGCCTTCGCCATCTTCGCCCGGATCTTCTACATGGGCCTGGCCGACTTCCGGCTCGACTGGTCCGGAGTTCTCGCCGTCATCGCGGCGCTGTCGATGATCGTCGGAAATCTGGCCGCCGTCACCCAGACCAACGTGAAGCGGATGCTGGCCTGGTCCTCGATCGGACACGCGGGATACGGACTTCTCGGCATTCTCGCGATGAGCGCGCTGGGGCTGACCTCGGTCGCCATCTACATGTTCGTCTATGTCTTCGCGACGCTCGGGATCTGGGCGGTCGTCCTGATGCTGCGCCAGACGACCTATGCGGGGGAGAGCATCGACGACTTTTCGGGACTGAGCCGGCGCGCGCCCCTGTGGGCCTTCGCGATGGTCGTGTTCCTGCTGTCCCTCGGCGGGATTCCGCCGACCGCCGGGTTCGTCGGCAAGTACTACCTCTTCCTCGCCGCGATCGGGGCGGGATACGCCTGGCTCGCGGTGATCGCGGTGCTCATGTCGGCGGTCTCGATGTTCTATTACCTGCGGCTGGTCGTCGCGATGTACCAGAGCGACGAGGGGGCAGGAAAACTGGCGTCGAGCCCTTCGCTGAGCCTCGTGGCCGGGGCGTGCCTCGTTCTGACGCTGCTGCTCGGCATCCTGCCGGGACCGATGATCGACGAGGTGACCCGCTCGCTTCACTCGATCGTGGCGACCCTGCGCTAAGATGCCGCGGTGGAGCCGGAGAAGGGTGGCGGTGGATGGTACCGGGCGCTGGCCGAAATCACCGCGCTCGGTCTGACGTTTCCCCTCGCGATCGTCATTGGCTACGGGGGAGGGTGGTGGCTCGACCGCGAGCTCGGAACGCATCCGTGGCTGACGATCCTGCTGACCGTCTGCGGGGTGGCCGCGGCCTTCATCCAACTGATCCGATTTGCAGCTCGAAAAGAGAGACCTCCCCGCTGACTCCGCCACGTGCGGCCCCGAGAACCCCTCGGAGGAGCGCGCCATGGTGGATCGCATTTTCCGGTTCTCCCTGGCGAGCTGGGTGATCATCGCGGCCTGGTACGTGGTCCGGCTCGACTGGTGGGGTCTGGCCGGATTGACTTGTGGTGGCGCCGTGGTTATGATCAATTTCCTCTGGCTGGAGGGGATTATTGTGCGCGCTCTTCAGCCCGCACCGGAGGTTCAGGGCTGGAAAATCGGCCTTGGTGCTATCGCGCGGTTCGGCTTATTCGGGATCGCAATCGCGCTCTCAATCTTCGTAGTTCGTTTCAACCCGCTCAGTGTTTTGTTAGGGTTCTCGGTCCTCGTGATCGGAATCGGGTGCGAGGTTCTGTACGCGGTCTACAGAGCCAGCAGGGGAGCCGCGTGAGCGCGTCGAAACGCCTGGACATCTGAAAGAATGGAACACCATTACTCGATTTTCTACGGACCGGTCAACGCGCTTGCGAAGAAGTTCGGGATCTACATTCCCGATCACGTCATCATGGCGCTGCTGGTCCTTCTGATCAGCCTGATCGTCTTTCCCCTCATCACGCGGCGCCTCAGCAAGGACGATCCCGGTCCTCTGCAGCAGGTGCTCGAGCTCCTCGTCCAGGGACTGAAGGGGCTTCTCGAGGACATCGTCGGCCACGGCGCGGGCAACCGGTTTCTTCACATCATCGGCGCCTTCACGGTGTTCATTTTCCTCTCGAACATCCTGGGGCAGTTCTACTTCCTTCAGCCGCCCACCGCGAACGTCAACGTCACCTTCGCACTCTCGATCGCGGCGTTCCTCTACTACAACTACGTGGGAATCCGGACGCAGGGCCCGATCAAGTACCTCAAGCACTTCATGGGGCCCGTGCTCCTGATCGCCCCCCTGATGTTCCTCATCGAGGTGATCGGACACTTCGCCCGCATCCTTTCGCTGGGCATGCGTCTGTTCGGAAACATCACGGGCGAGCACACGGCGACCGGCATCTTCATGGGGATCTTCCCGGTCCTGCTGCCGTGGGCGATGCAGGCGCTCGGCATCTTCGGAGCGACCCTGCAGACGTTCGTCTTCATCATGCTGACGATGGTCTACATCGGCGGTGCAGTGACCGCCGAGGAGCATTGAGATTCGCAATTTCAAACAAGAATCGGAACCTTCAATCGGGATTCCAGAAAAGGAGAAATCGTGGTGAATAGAATGAAATCGTTCCTGCTTCTCGCCGGCCTGATGCTCGTCGCGACAACGGCGTTTGCGCAGGAGGCAGTGGAAACCGTCGCCGCTCAGTCGGGCGGCGTGGAATGGGGCCTGATCTCGGCTGCGTTCGTCCTCGGCATTTCAGCCGCGGCGGGAGCCATCGGCCAGTCGCGCGCCATCAGCGCCGCCTGCGAAGGCATCGCGCGCAACCCCGGCGCGGCCGGCGCCATCCGTCTCGCGATGATCATCGGTCTCGCGCTGATCGAGTCGCTCGTCATCTACGCGCTGATCATCGCCTTCATCGCCGTCAACAAGTAGCCGCGGGCGATCAGCCCCAAACGAAACGAAAGGCCCGGCATCCGCCGGGCCTTTTTTTTGTGTCGAGAATGCGGAGCGCGCGGCGCATGTGGCCACGGTTTGGCTTCATCAACCGTGGCCGGGATCATGGCCCGCAAGGCAACCGCCCTGCCCGATGACTTCGATGACTTCGCCCGTCAGGCCTGCGGTTTCGAGCCCTTGACCGAAAAGATGATGCCGATTCCGATCAGAGCGAGCGCGCCGACCGCGATCCAGACCGGGGGAGCCCCGACCAGATAGGCGGCGATTCCCAGAGCGATGATCAGAACGATCCAGCCAACCAGAGAAAGATTGAACCAGTTCAAAGCGAGCTCCTCCTGCCTGACGTACTCAGCAAGCGAAGTGCCACGCCCCGGTGGCAGGAGGCTTCAGCCTCCGTCGGGACCGCCTTTTCTTCTGGCTTCTGGTTTCTGGCTTCTGGCTTAAAAGAAAGGCCCCCGGGCTTTCATCCGGGGGCCTGGAAACTTCGATGTTCTGGTAGGGCTATTCGGTCGCGGCGAGGAGGCTGCGGACACCGGACATCGCCGCACCGCGCGTGACGCGCTCGCCGGTCGCGATGGTCCGGACCTCGCTCCACTCGCCCTGATTCTGGACCATGTAGTGGAGTTGGGCTTCGTCATCCCATGAATAGAAGACCATCCCGTTGGAGCCGGTCGGGCCATGGAGGACCGACGGAACCGAATTGGAAAAGACGACATCGTGGAACACGCGCGTCGGCGGATTCAGATCGCCGCGCCAGACGCCCATGGGGACAGTGAGAACGCCGTCGCCGCGGGCGGGGAAGATGTCGACGGTCTGGAAGCGGTTTCCGGCCCAGTCACCGAACGTGACGTGGATCCCACTCAGGTCGGGCGTCGTGGAGACGCCGGCGGCTCGGAAAATGACGCGGTTGAATCCCTCCGGGAGCTCGAAAGGCTCGGTCTGCCGGTGGTCTCCGACGAAGTCGATCAGATCGCTGATGAAGATGCGATCGACCTCACCCTGGCCGATCGTGAGCATCGCGTAGCGCGCGGTCTCGCCATAGCCGGTCTGATCCCACCAGATGGCGTGAAGGTTGAGGCCTCGCGCACGAGTGACCGTCTCTCCCTCTTCTCTCACCCAGTGGGTGACGGCGATCTGAAGATTGAATCGGAGGTGGAAGGTCCCTTCCTCGACCGAGAACGGCTCGGTGAACTCTCCGTCGCGGAACGAGCAGAAGAGAAGCTCGCTCGAGAACGGGTTCGGCATCTTCTTCCAGAAGAGGAAGAGGGTCGCCGATTCCTGGTCCCAGGCGAGAGCCGCGTCGGTGTGAGACCCGCCCATTGCGGTGGCGGGGATGACCGTCGTGGTGGATTCACCATCGCGCTGTTCGACGAGAACCAGGCGAGTTCCACTCTGTCCGTCCATCGAGTACGGCTCGCTCTCGATGGAGTAGAGGGCGCCATCGGGAGTGAGTGCGACGCTGGCGTCCTGAGCCTGACCGGCTGCAGCCACGAGCAGGGCCGCGAATGCGAGAATGAGGATCCTGGTCTTCATAGCTTGAGGTTCACCATCCGGCGTAGATCGAACGCCTGCAAAAGATTCGTGAGGTTTGGAAAATCGGGGTAAAAGCGAGCGAGCGCCTCGAAATGACCGCGGGCCTCTTCGGAGCGGTCGAGTTTGAACAGGACTTCGCCGAGCAGGTAGTGGGCGTTGCGGATCTGGCGGTCTTCGATCGCGTGAGCCAGCCCGAGCTCGCCGTAGTGACGGGCCTTCTCGAGCTCCTCCAGCTCGAGATAGCCGTAGCAGAGGTCGATGTGCGACTCGGGATAGAAGCCATCGGCGCCGATGGCTTCCATATGCCGGAGTGCCTCGTGAATCAGCTCGACGCCGCGCGCAGGCTCGCCCGAGATCATTCGACTGTAGCCGAGATTCTGAAGAGCGATCGCCTGGCTCAGCTCGGCCTCGGGCTGGCTCTCGAGAATCTCGAGCACCAGCTCGAAGTACCCGATCGCTTCCTCAGTTCGCGAGTCGAGAATGCAGGCGGTTCCCTGCGCGAGAAGGACGTTTGCCTTTCCCTCTCCTCCAATCTCATCGGCGAGCACGAGCGCCTGGCTTCCGTATAGGGTCGCCTTGCGATAGTCGCGGTCGAGGTGAGCGTATTTGCAGAGGAGTGTGTACGCAGCAAGGAACGCGTGCCGCGGGTTCCGCCGGCGCATCAGGATCATCGGGAGCGCCTGCACCTCGGGTCCCGTGCGCCCGAGGTCAACGAGGGATCGCGCCTTATTGATGGTGAGGATCTCGAGTTGATCGTCTTCGGGACCGAGCGAGAGAGCGCGATCAAAAAAGGCGAGCGCTTCTTCGGGACGACCTGCCAGCAGGTGCTGGAGCCCTTCCTGCCGAATGCTCTCGATACCGTTTTCAGTCAACGTCGTCATCCCCCTCGCTCTCCCCATCCCGCAGCGTTTCTTCCTGCATACGCTTGAAGGCGATGAAATCCTCGACTTCCTTCTGCGCGGCAGGGCTGAGGTGCAAGTAGTCCTCCATCGGACTCACCGCCTGCGGTCTCTCTTCGAAAAACTCGCCGATCCCGACGTCGAACGTCTGCAGGACTTTCAGCAGCGTGTCGAGCCCCACCCGATACTCTCCCTGTTCCATCCGGGAGAGATCGCTCTGATGAATGCCGATCCGGTCGGCGAGCTCCGTCTGGGTCAGCTTGTGCTGACGACGCATCTGTCGGATCTTACGTCCGACGAGCTCGACCTGGACTGAACGATTCATGGCGGCCTTCTTGACTTTTATGCTGTCGCCGAATAATTTCGGCAGACGTGACCAATCTAAGGGCTGCCGGACCCCATGTCAAGCTGGCCCTCTTCGGCGGCCTCCCCCGGAATCTCCACCTTTTATCTGAGCTGGTCCGGCGAGACTTCTCCATGCGGTTCGCCGGCTCGACCCTCGGGATCGCCTGGGCCGTCCTCCAGCCCCTCAGCCTCGTCATCCTCTATTGGTTCGTTTTCACCCAGATCTTCGAAGGTCCGCGGACGGGAGGGGGAACCGTCCAGTACGACAATTACGCCTGGTTCCTCATCTCCGGCCTCCTCGCCTGGATCGGCTTCCAGGAAGGGATCGCCCGCGGGACGGGCAGCATCGCCGAGAACGCCACGATGGTCCGGCGCCTCACATTCAAGACCGAGATGCTCGTCCTCGTCCCCAACATTTCGGCTCTGATCTTCGAAATGATCGGGATCGGGCTGTTCCTCGTCTACCTTCTCCTCGCCGGCCAGCCCCTCTGGAGCATCTGGCTGCTGCCGTTCGCCCTGGTCATTCAGCTCGGTCTGCAGACCGGGATCTCCTTCGCCCTGGCCACGATCCAGGTGTTTTTCCGCGACGTGGGGCAGATTCTCGGGTTCACTCTCTCCATCCTCTTCTACCTGAGCCCGGTCCTTTATCGGGTGGAAGGGAGCCGGTGGGAGAATGTGTTCCTCTGGAATCCTCTGACGCCCCTGCTCGGTTTGTTCCGGAGCGCGATTCTTTCGGAGCCGTTACCTCAACCCGCTTCGATCGTAATCCTACTGGTCGTGACTGGCGCCGTGTTCACCGGAGGGCTTCTGCTCCTGCGGAGAGCCCAGCCGAACATGGCCGACCTGATCTGATACCGGAGGAAATCCTGATGTCTAGACTTTTGCTGTTCATGATGCTGGGCCTGTCTCTCGCCCTGGCTGCACCTGGAGTGCTCACTGCGCAGGATGAACCGGCGGCCGCAGCCGAACCGGCTGAACCGGCCGAACCGGCCGAACCGATGGACCCCGCCCGCGAAGAGGCGGTGGCGGCTCTGGAGCAGAAACTCGGCTTCCGTTCCATCGACCCGTTCACGGGAAGAGCCGAGACCGAAGAGGAGCGGATCGAGCGCATCGGAACCGAAGAGGATCCCGGGGCCGATCCCGATCCGGAGAAGGTATTCACCCGGTTCGGACAGGCCATGACGATCCAGAAATTCCCGAAGACGGGAACGGCCTCCGACCCGAAACCGGGATGGGTTCGTCCGCTGGCCTACATCAACATTGCGCGGGAGATCTATCGGGAGGACGATGAGCACTTCTGGGTCTGGCTCTACCAGCCAGGTGCCGCTCACGGCCAGACTCCGGCGCCCGCCGCTTCGGAGTCGAAATTCCGTGTCCCGAAGCAGCCGGAGATCGAGGTGCTGGAAGCGATGCGAGCCGACTTCACCCCTCTCGACGTGCCGGCGGCGAACAAGACCATCCGGTTCGTGGAATCCTCGGCCGGCCTGCCGGAGGCGGGCTCCTGGCGAAACAGCCTCGCTGTTGGCGACATGAACGGGGACGGCCATCTCGACCTGATGGTCCCGCCGCAGCGCGGCGCAGATGATTCGCCGCGGATTTACCTCGGAGACGGCAAGGGCGGCTGGAGTTTTTGGGAAGAAGCCTCCTTCGACTGGCCGATCGACTACGGCTCCGCAGCGGTCGGAGATCTGAATGGCGACGGCCACCTGGACGTGGTGTTCGCGATCCATCTGCGACACCTGCGCGTCTTCCTCCACGACGGGAAAGGCAACTTCACCTCGGAGCACATCACCGGGTTGCCGGAGAACTTCCCCACTCGGAAGGCAGTGCTTTATGACCTCGACGGGGATGGCGATCTCGATATCGTAACGATCTCCGAAGGCCCGACGATGGCGATGGGGCGCGCCGAGGATCTCGAACTGCCGCCCGCACGCCTGCAGGCTTTCTTGAACGAGAAGGGGGGGGCGAACTGGAGGCAGGTGCTGATCGGTGACGGAAGAAGCCAGGTCGGCGGCGACTGGCTCGCAGTGGCAAACCTGAACGGAGACCGTTATCCCGACCTGGTGGCATCGAGCATTTATTTTCACGGGCCCGAGGTGCTGTGGATGGGGAAGAAGAAGGTCGAATTCGAATCGATCGGCATGGGGCTCATGCCCTACTTCTCCTTTTACTTCGCGGTGGAAGCCGGAAAATTCTCCTCCCGCAAGCAGGATGACGCGATCTTCAGCTTCGCCCGCGCGTGGCCCCGGGAAGTGGATCCTGAAGTGGTGGCGCCGGTGGAGAACCTGAGGATGGTGGGACTCGAGCGGGTTTCGTGGGTGAAGGGAAAGCCCGTGAGAACTCCGATCGCCCGGTGGCCGACATTTCGCACGGTGTTCTCGCTCGGCAAGGGTGATTTCGATAACGACGGCAATCTGGACCTCATCTACGCGACTTATGAGCCGAGGACTGCGTCGATCCTGCTGGGCGATGGGAAGGGTGGCTTTCAGAGGGCGGTCCTCGAGGGCCTCGAGCTCCAGGAGAACGCGAACTACGGCATCACGGTGGCCGACGTCGATGGCGACGGCCGGCAGGACGTGATCATGATGTTCGAGGCTCTCAAGGGGAGCGACGGATCCATTCGGGTGTGGCTGAACCGGAGCGAATGAGGGAGGCGGGGGGTTGAAAAGGGTTCGTATCAGGGTATAATCGCCCGAATCGACGGCGCGGGTTTATGGTGTTACCCCATAAAAACGGGCTTTTCTTATTGACTTATCGGTTTGTGTGGCCTAATGTTTCACCGGAGTCGCATAAGCCTGAATGGCTGCTTTGACAAATCTGATCCGGAGGTGATCCTATCGCGGGCGAGTCTGGGGGACATTCCGCAACCAAGCTTTCAAAGCTTTCAAGAGATTTTCGAGTTCACAACCACAACGAAGTGTAGGAGAAAAATGATGAAAAAGTTTCTGACTCTGACGGGCCTGATGCTCCTCGTGGCCGCCACTGCAATGGCGGGCGTGGGAGACGACCGGCTCTTTGTCCAGCCGAACGCGACGTTCGCGACTGGCTCGCCGACGACCACGAACAATGATGATTCGTGCGACATCGCGCTTCAGCCGGCAGCGACGCTGCTTCTTCCCTATTTCGAAGTTGAAGTCAACGAGCCGCGTACTACGGCGAAAGACACCAACTTCACGATCATCAACACCTCGCGGCTTCCGCAGATCGCTCACATCACTCTGTGGACCGACTGGTCGTTCCCGGTCATCGACTTCAACATCTTCCTGACGGGCTATGATGTCCAGGCGATCTCGCTCTACGACATCATCGTGCGCGGCCAGATTCCGTCCACGACCAGCGCGAAGACCCCCGGTTCGCTTTCTGCGGCCAACACGACCGCCGCGAACCCCTCGCTCACGAGCGTCGCTGGCTGCACGCAGCTGCCTGGCCCGATCCCGGGTGACCTCGCCTCGGCGATTCGCTCGGCGCTGACCGTCGGCACCTACCCCGGCTTCGGATGCGTCGTGGCCGTCGGTGGCAACCACCCCGACATCGCGACCGGCTACGCCACGATCGACGTGGCGCGGTTCTGCGGTACGGGTCTTCCGACCGAAACGGCCTACTTTGCGAATGAAATCGGGTTCGACAACGTTCTGACCGGCGACTATATGTACATCAATCCGGATGCGGCCAGCGGCAACTTCGCTGGTGGCACGCCGCTCGTGCACATCCGCGCGGTCCCCGAGGGTCTGGGCGCGCCTGCACCCTACAACCTGCCGTTCACGTTCTATGACCGCTACAACGCTGGTGGCGTCGACCGTCGCCAGCCGCTCCCGGGCACCTTCGCGGCTCGCTACATCGCCGCTGGCGCCGAGACGTTCGACACCGATTTCCAGGTGTGGCGTGAGGGTCTCGAGGATCCGGACTGCACCGGCCTCGGCAATCCTTCTGGTAACGCGAACATCGAATTCACCGAGTTCGTCCGCTTCGACGAGCAGGAGAACCCGATGACCCGCCAGGGCGGCGTCATCGTGTCGCCGGCTCCTGTCGAGGGTGGAACCGAAGAAGCCTTCTCGGCGAGCATCAACGATGCTCTCTTCCCGGGCGACTTCACCGGAACCGCCGATCTCGGCGGCTGGATGTACATGGACCTCAACAACGGCGGAGCCCCTGGCTTCGGTTATGCGGCTACGCGTCCGGCGGGTCGGTCGCAGAACTGGGTGACCGTGAGCATGTCGGCGGAGGGTCGCTACAGCGTCCTCTTCGACGCCACCGCTCTCGGCAACGGTTGCTCGGCTGCTCCACTTTCGGGCGATCCCATCGGGCCGGCTGTGAACGTGACCCCGTAGTAAGAAGCAAATCAGTACGAAACTGGGAAGGCGGGCCGGTGTAACCGGCCCGCCTTTTTCTTTTCAGGCTTCGCCGTCGGTCCTGGATGCGTTTTGTGACTTGCTAATACTCGTTTTATCTTTACAATAAGAATCTGACGCGCCTTCCCGGCGCCATTTCTTCTCGAACAGTTCGGAGAATCATGATCAATCTCGGCTCGGAGGGCTTTATGACACGACTATTAGCGCGGGTGGCGGGTGTGGTGTTCGCAACGATGGTGGCGCTGCCGTCGTTGTTGTCGGCGCAGGCATACCCAATGCCGGCCTCTGACTCGGAGCCGCCGGTGATCTGTACTACCTGCGCCGATGTCGCCTCCGCAAACAAGCCTACCTGGCCGTACTCGATGCCTGTCAAGGCCTTCACGGGCCGCTACGTCGACTCCCAGGCGACCCAGGGATACCAGCACGGAACCGGCTACCGGACCGTCCGCGCGAAAAAAGTAGTCCTGGCACCCGAGCGGGACCGCGTCTACGTGATCGCAGGCGAAGGGCTGGAAATCTTCGACTACGACTCCTTCTTCTCGACCTCTCTTCGCCCGGATGGAGCGAATCTCGTCTACCCCCCGGGAGCCAGGGCGATCCCCGGAACGACTCGTGAGAAGTACCTCCGAGGCCAGCACACGATTTACGCCGAGTGGAAGACCTCCGGCTGGGTAACGTCCTACATGGATGGTCAGGAGCGTCTCTACGATTTCGATTACGACGACCGCGGCTATCTCTATCTCGCCTACACCATCTTCGGATGGGGAATCCACCAGGACAAGGTCTCGAGCGTTCCGCTCATTAAGCAAATGCGAACGGAGAACGCGAAGGCGATTCTCTCGATCCGGTCGGGCTCGAGCTACTACGCTCTGGTCAGCAACTGGCAGATTCTCGCGCTCTACGACACGACGAATCCCACCAGTCCGGTGAAGGTCGGGACCGTGACGCGGACCCACCGGTCGATGGCAACCACCAATGAGAGCGTCCCGAAGATCGCGCACGTCGACGAGGGGGGTAATCTCAACATTTACACGGTCAACGGATTACGGACGGGGCAGCCGTTCTACACCCTCGCCGGGCAGAACTTCGGTCAGGTGACCACCGACGGAACCAATTTCTACGTCTCGGGACCGAACGAGCTGAACGTGCTCCGCCCCTCCGGTGACACTTTCGTCCGGGAGACCTATCCCTCTCACCTGAAGGAAGCCCAAACCCTGCAGTACGGAAAAGGGGGGTTCCTCGCTGCCGGCGGTCGCACCTCTGGGTGGGCGGTCGATGCCGCGGTCTGGCGACTCGATAACGGCGCGCCGCAGCCGATCGAGCTCAACGGCTACTTTTCGAAGTATTACCAGAGCCCACCCGCCGGCTACGCGAAGCCCCTTAACTACACCGAGGTGATCAGCGACGCACGCGTCGAGGAACACAACGGCAAGGTGTTATTTTTCTGGTCGAACTACGGCCTGGGTGACGTGTACGAGCTGCAGGCCGCGGAGTCGATCAACATCGGGATCGACACGGCTGCCGGATACGGTGCGAGGAATCCCTTCTCGAAAGGAGGCAACGGCCTCTTTTATGGGGATCCCGTAACGTTCAAGAGCAGCTTCGCGCCGGGGCCGATCCAGATCGACTGGAACTTCGACAACCAGGGCGCTCCGGGCAACTCCACGACTTCCACGACCGGTAACCAGGTCGTCTATCAGTACTCCGGACTCACGACGGCTGCGGCGATCACGACGCAGCGGAACGTCACGGCTCGGGCGATCACGAACAGCTCGAATTCCGATTCGGTCACGGTCAACATGGCCACCCCCATGGCGCGTCTTGCGATCCAGGGGACGGATCTTCTCTTCCTGCAGCCGAACGCGAGCTCCCCGGCGCCGATCGTTGCGGGCGATCATTTCGTGGATGCTTCCGACGGATCGGTTGCCGGGCACTACACGAAGTGGTCTCTCGACGGAGAGATCACGGACCGGCTGCCGAGCGAGCAACAGCCGGTGGGTGCATGCGGAGCGCATTCGCTGAGCTTCGCCCCGCAGTACGGCCCGTACACGCTGTCGGCAGGCGTCGCCTCTCCCAGCGGCCTCACCTCTCGCTTCGCTCCCTCTCCGATCACCCTGAACTATCAGGTGCGACCGTTCGTCCCGAGCATCGACGTCGCAGCCTCCAACGCGAACTCAATCACTTTCGAGAACGCAACCCGGGTCTCCACGGCCGCCTTCGCGACCGGGCTGAGCACTCCGGTCGAAGTGGTCTGGCGTCATGTCAACGCCTCGGGCGCCGACATCGTTACGCCGGTGATGACCCGCGCGCTGACTCTTGCGGACCTCGCTGGCGACACCTTCAAGATCACCAGCAAGCCCCACAACAGCAAGGTCCTTCTCACCGTGACCGTCGCGGCGGACCAGATCAGCGAGGTCAGCTGCGCGACCCTCGTCGAGGCTTCAGCGGAGTTCGTCCTGGCGGTTCCCGATCCGGCTTTCGATCTGTCGGGCTGCCTCACGGCCGGCCAGCCGTGCACCGCGACCGCCCGATCGGCCAGCAATCAGAGCATGAGCGACTGGACGTACGTCTGGACGCTCACCACCAGCGTCGGCACGAGCACGGTCGGAACGACGGCCTCGATCGATCTCGAGGACGCCCTTAAGCCCGGATCCAACACCCTCAAGCTCAAGGCTTCGAACGCGATTGGCGAGACCACGACGCAGCAGAGCTGGTCGGTCTTAGAGCCGCCCTGCAGCGGCGCTCCTGCGAGCTTCTCGATCACCTATGTCGGCATCAACACCGGCTGCACCACGTGCACCACGCGTGAGCCGCTCAACTTCAGGCCCTACTACTTCAACTATGTACCTCAGGACTGCGACACCTATGAGTGGTCGTGGGGCGACGGATCGCCGAAGACCGTGACGAAGGATCTCGACACGGTCCACAGCTTTCCCGGCAACGGACCGTACACCGTGTCCCTCGTCGTGAAAAACGATGACGGCCAGAAGAGCGGAACCACGACGGTGCAGTTCGGAACGCCCACGCCGCCGCCGCCGCCTCCCCCGCCGCCACCGACGCCGTGTGCCACGAAGCCGGGCCAGTACGCGGACTTCACCGTCTCCTGCGGAACGGACTGTCAGACCGGCCAGGCCATCTCGTTCCAGTATTCGAACTGGGGCTACACCCCTCAGTCCTGCGACAAGTACTCGTGGAGCTTCGGTGACAACACCAGCTCGACCGCCACGAATCCGCAGAAGACGTACTCCCAGCCCGGGACTTACAACGTGACCCTCACCGTGCACAATGAGATCGGATCGGTGAGCAAGACCAGAAGCGTCACGGTCGGTGGAGGCGGTACGACGAATCCTCCTCCCCCCGGAACCTGCACCACTCCCCCGAGCGGCTCCATCGGGCTCACCTGGGTAGGTGACGATTCGGGCTGCACTCCGGGCTCGAACTGCAACCTCGGCGAGGACATCGCCTTCACGGCATCCGTCTTCTTCTACACGCCGCAGTCCTGCGACACGTGGGAGTGGGATTTCGGTGACGGCACCAAGGGCACCGGGCAGACCGCGAAGCACAAGTACGCTTCGTTCGGTACCTACCAGGTGACCGTGAAGATCAAGAACAACGCCGGTGAAAAGGTCGGCGAGACGAAGAGCCTCCTCGTGGGCGATCTCGGCGTCGCGAAGCCGACGAGCGTGGACTTCACCTGGACGCCGAATACCCCGATCGTCGGAAAGCCGGTAACCCTGACTGCTTCCTCTTCTGGGGGGGATCCGGTCACCAACTGGAAGTGGACCTTCGGCGAGTTCGGCAGCGGAATCGTCAAGACGGGGCAGTCGGTCGTCCACACCTTCTCGACCGCCGGCCCGTGGGAGATTTCGCTCCAGGGCTCGAATGCGGGCGGGGCCGCCCCGACGCTGACGAGACAGATCAACGTCGCGGCGGAGAATGCCTACGCGTTCCTCCTCCCGGTCGTGACGCATGGGGCGGGGCACAACGGCTCGCTCTGGCGCACCGACCTGCAGATCTACTATCCGTACCAGGGTGAGGAAGTCGAGCTCGAGTTCGAGCTCCGCTCCGCGACTCTCACGACGACGAAGATTATGAGGCTCGACCGTTCGACTCTCATCTCCGAGGACTTCATGTCGTTCTTCACGGACGGCGACAACTCGGGGCCGGTCATCGTGCGCGGGAACACCGAGAAGCTTCCTCAGATCTGGACCCGCACTTACAACGTGGCGTCGAACGGTATCGGGACCTACGGCCAGCTCATTCCGGCCATCAGGATCGAAACGAACGAGAACTCGGCCACCGGGCCGACGACCTACTACCTCCCGGGCGTCCGGCTGACGAACCGCTTCCGGACCAACATCGGCCTTCTCAATATCTCGGGAAGCCCGATCACGGTCACGCTCACGGCGTTCGAGCATAGCTTCGGCGCGGCGATCGGCCAGTTCAAGGAGACCCTCGAGCCGTACCGATTCATCCAGGTCGGCGACGGAACTCTCCGCACGAAATTCGCGGGACATTCGACCGAGAAGGCATTCAGCGTCATGATCAGCGGCGCCGACGAAGGAGCCCTGATCGCTTACGAGTCGATGATCGACAACGTGAGCAACGACCCGGTCTACGTTTCGGCGGTTCCGGCCTCGCTCGCCACCGATCCGGGAATGAAGAATCAGATCGTTCCCGGAGTTGGCCTCTTCCAGAGCTGGAAGAGCGACGTCGCGATCTTCAATCCCGACGATCAGGCCATTCAGTTCGACCTGAGCTTCTACGACGAGAAGGGCGTGCTGCTCTCCGAGGCGCAGAACCGGATCCTTCCGGCGAAGGGAACACTGCAGATCAACGACATCGTCAACGCACCGGAGATGACTCCGACCGTCGGGAGGGACGTGATCGGCACGCTCCGCCTCGACGTCGACAGTCCTCTGGCCGACAAGTTCCCGGTCGTCACCGATCGCACATACAACGACCAGGGAGCGGCCGGCACTTACGGCCAGGGCATCATCGGCGTTCCGATGTCCAGGCCGAACGTCAGGACGGGCAAGCCCGCGATCCTGCCGGCAGTCCGTCAGGATCTCTCCTACTACACCAACCTCGGTCTGGTGAACGTCGGGGACGAGTCCTCGACGGTCCTGGTCTCGCTGCTCGACAAGCAGTCGGGCCAGCCGATCGGAACCTGGTCCGTGACTCTTGTCGCCGGCGAGTCGATCGTCGCCAGCCGCATTCTCCAGGCCATCAACGCGACGGCCGATAACGGAAGCCTCAAGATCGAAGTCACCTCCGGTGCTCCGGTCTGGGCCTACGCGTCGGTTATCGACCAGATGACCAAGGATCCCGAGTACGTCCCGGCCGCGCCGCTGGACTGATTCGGCACTGCATCGATAACCCCAGGGTGGCGGCGCGAGCCGCCACCCTTTTTTCCATGTGGCCACGGGCGCGATAGAATCAAACCTGATGGACGCCACGATCCGTGCAGAGGAGCTCTCGAAGGTCTACCGGCTCTACAACCGGCCGGCGGACCGTCTGATCGAGCTCTTCTCCCGCCGGCCCCGTCACACGGTCTTTCCCGCCCTGGAAGGGGTCAGCTTCGCCGCGCGGGCCGGCGAGACGATCGGCCTGATCGGCCAGAACGGCGCCGGCAAGAGCACCCTCCTCAAGCTTCTCTGCGGGGTCACGGCTCCGTCGAGCGGCACGCTGGAGACCCGCGGGCAGATCGCTTCGATTCTCGAGCTCGGAACCGGATTCCATCCCGAGTTCACCGGGCGTGACAATGCCGCACTCAACGCCGCCATCCTCGGGCTCTCGGCCTCCGAGGCGCGCGACAAGCTCCCGTCGATCCTCGAGTTCTCGGAGCTCGGCCGATTCCTCGATCAGCCGGTGAAAACTTACTCCTCGGGGATGTACATGCGCCTGGCGTTCTCGGTTGCCGTCAACGTCGACCCCGACATCCTCGTCATCGACGAAGCGCTCGCCGTGGGCGATGGGCACTTCCAGAAAAAGTGCATCGACAAGATCCGCGAGTTTCAGCAGCGGGGGAAAACGATCTTCTTCTGCTCGCACGCGCTCTACTACATCTCCACGCTCTGCGACCGCACGATCTGGCTCGATCATGGAAGCGTGAAGAGGATCGGCCCCTCCGTCGACGTCGTCCATGAATACGAGAGCGCTCTGCTGGCCCGCGAGCTCGCCCAGGCTCCCGCGGAAGAAATGCCGCACGAGCACCGGCCGGTGAGGATCCGCGATCTGGAGATCCTCGACTCCGACCGAAAGCCAGCATCGACCTTCGCGACCGGGGAAGACATTCTGGTGAGAATCGTCGTCGAGTCCGACGATCCGTCGCTTCCATTTCACCTGCTGGCTGGCGTGAGCCGATCCGCGGACCAGCTTCAGTGCTTCACATTTGGAACGAAGCCCGACGATATGGCGCCGCTTTCCGGACGGCGGTTGTACGATCTGACCGTGAGGCTGCACGAAGTTCCGCTCGTGAAGGGCGATTATCAGCTGGCTCTGTTCGTCGGGGATTCGGCGGCCCTCCATATCTTCGACCGGAAAGATCTCCGGACGGCTTTCTCGGTCTCCGCCGAGCGCTACGAGATCGGGATGATCGCCGTGACGCACGCCTGGGAGCTCGACGGCAAGCCCGTCGGCCCGCGTCTCCGGGCCGTTGCGGCAGCGGGTGGAGGAGCCGCGAGGCTTCATGCCGAGTAGGTCGATTCACCTCGAGACCGATGGGATGGCGCCCGAGATCGAGCTCCCGCTGCGCGCCGTAGCGACCGAGCTCGGCTCACGCGGAATCGAGGTGGGCGTGGATGGGGAGCTCGCCCGGCCGGATGAGTCGGTCGTCATCTGTGCGGAGGGGAACGCGACTTCGTTCCCGCGGGCGTGGCGAGTCTCTCCCGAAATCACGCACGGGCTCGTCCATCTGACCCGTGGTGAAGAGACGATCGAGATCCCCTGGACGGTTCCGCGGTCCGCCCTGCGCCGGCTGCCACCGACGATTCTGGCGCGAGGCAGCGGGGATCCGCGCCAGGCACGAATGATGGCCAGGACCGCCGAGGAGCTGTACCGCCGCCGTGCCGGATGCCGGTTCGCCGTTTGGGGTTCCCTCTCGGACGAGGGGGGCGAACGCGCCTTCGACGAGGTCCACACCGAGCCTTCCGCCAGCGACCTGCAGCGTCTGCTGTGCTCTTCCTCCGCCGTCTTCGACCCGGCAGTGGCACTCGGGGACGCGACACCTCTCCCGTGGATGGCCGAGGCCGTTGGAGTCGCGGTGGTCGTATCCGCCGAGCATCCTTTCCCCGCCGGGATCCGCGTTTCCGAGTGGAGCCCCGAGAGCTTTGCGGACGCGCTCGAAACCGCACTCGCCCTCGGTGACTCGGGGAGCGCGCGCAGGGTCGAGGACTCCGCGAAGCAACTGCTGGAGGCGCTCGGAATTGACGCCTGAGCGGACTCTCGTCCTGGTCAACTACTTCACCGCGGACCTGGTCAGGTCCGCGATCGCCTCGGCCCGCCAGGCCTCCCGCACCCCGCTTCGCGTCGTCGTCGTCGACAACTCGGGGGATGCGGGCGAGAGTGCGCAGCTCTGTTCGCTGCCGATCGACGAGATCATCGACGCTCCTGAAAATCCCGGCTATGGCGCCGGCGCCAACCTGGGCGCGCGGAATGCCGAAGGCGTCATCATCGTCGCCAATCCGGACGTCGAGTTCTTTCCGGAGAGTATCGACCGACTCGCCGAAGAAGTGACCCGGGACGGCGTCGTCGCAGCGGGGCCGAAGTTCGTCTGGGACCGGAAAGGGGAGTGGCTGCTCCCGCCGCCCGACCTTCCGACGCTCGGGCGCGCCCTGGACCGGGTGGCGGCGGGGAGATCGCGAACGTGGGCGGACCGGTGGCTGGCCCGCCGGCAGCGCGAGAGGGGGCGTTTCTGGCTGCGCCAGCAGCCGGCGGATGAAAGAGTCCTCTCCGGGGCTGTCCTTTGCCTGCGTGCCGATGCGTTCCATGCTGTCGGAGGGTTCGATCCGGGATACCGCCTCTATTTCGAGGAGATCGACCTTCTCGAGCGGCTTCGCAGGCGGGGAGGACGAATCCGGTACGTTCCGGCGGCGGTCTGCCGGCATCTCTACAACCAGAGCGCCGGGAGGTCGGGGAGCGAAGCGGGAGCTCTCTACGCCCGATCCGAGCGCCGCTACTACGAGCGACACTTCGGCTCCCGGGTCGGAAAGCTCCTGCTCGATTGGCGCGGTCCCCTGAGGCTCGGTGTGCCCGAGCAAAGCGGATCCTTCGACGCGACGGTTGCCCCGGGCGAGGGGGAGTGGATCGTCGAAGCGAGTCCTCTCGCAGATTTTTCCAGCGCGGCCGGCCGCTTTACCGGCTCCGAGGAGCTTGGGGTTCCTCTCGAAATCCGCGACACGCTGCGGAGCAGCGAGCTCTACGTCCGGGTCGTGGAGCGTAGCTCCGGCAGGCCGATCCGAAGCCTGCGCCTCCGGCGGGGCGGCCCTCCATTAGAATGAACGGGATGCAAGGCGAGGCACCCACCGTTTCGGTGGTCATTCCGGCTTACGACGAAGAGGCCGGAATCGACGGAACTCTCGAAGAGCTGACCGGATGGCTCCGCGGGACGGGGCTCAGCTGGGAAGTCCTCGTGGTCGACGACGGATCGAAAGACGGGACCCGCGAAAAGGTCGCGAGGTTCAGAAGTCGCGACCGGCGGGTTCAGCTCGTTGCCCAGGCGAGGAACCAGGGGAAAGGGGCGGCGGTTCGCCGGGGGGTTCTCGAGTCGCGAGGCGACGTCGTGGTCTTCCTCGATGCCGACCTCCCGTACGACCTGGCGAATGTCGAGCATGTCGTGGCTCAGGTCAAATCGGGTGCGACCGACATCGCGATCGGCGGCCGCGATCTTCCAGGCTCGGATCTCGACCGATCCTACCCGCTCATAAGGCGCATTCTGGGGCGCACCTTCTCCGGCATCGTCCAGGCTCTGCTCGTCCCGGGGATCCCGGACACGCAGTGCGGTCTGAAGGCCTTCTCCGCGCACGCGGCCCGGACCCTGTTCTCCGAGTCGAAGCTGAAGGGGTTCGGGTTCGACTTCGAGATTCTTTTTCTCGCGCGCAAGCACGGGTTCCGCATCGAGCGCGTGCCCGTCGGAATGTCTCATCGCCACGAATCGAAAGTACGGCTGATGGCCGACTCGTTCCGAATGTTCGCCGACGTGCTTCGGGTGCGGTACTGGAACCGCGTCCAGGCGTACCGTCCGCCTCGTCGATGCCCGGTCTGTTTCTCCTCGGAGGTCTCGACGCGCACGCAAATCCGCGGTTGGGTCGTGCGGCAGTGCTTCCGCTGCAAGTGCCGCTATCTCGCCTCCTTTCCGTCGGATGAAGACCTCGAGACGCTCTATAACGACAGCTACTTCAGCAGCCATCGGGATGCCGAGCATGGGTACGCATCGCGAGAGCTGACCCCGGCGACCGCGAAGACCGGAGAAAAACGCCTCTCGGTGCTCCGTCGCCATCTCCCCCCGCGCGCCCGGATCCTCGAGGTGGGCGCGGGCAACGGCCTGTTCGGCCGCCTCGCATCGAAGGAGTTCGACTACGTCGGAATCGACCTTTCCGATGAGGCGGTCCGGGCCGCGCGGTCAGAAGACCTCGAGGTCTTCCGCTCGAGCCTTTCCCATTTCGTGAACACCGGCTCGCTGTTCGACGCGGTGACCCTGTTTCACGTCTTCGAGCACTTGAACGATCCACACGACTCGCTCGCGCGGATTTCGGATCTTCTGAAGCCGAATGGCATTCTCATTCTCATCACTCCCGATACCGAAAGCGCTCTTTGCGCCATCTCCGGTGATTCGTGGGTGAGCTACAAGTTCCCGGAGCATCTGATCCTCTACTCCCGCTCGGCCCTGATCGAACTGCTCGAGCACTCCGGGTTCGAGATCGTTTCGGTCTCGTCCGACTTCGAGTACTGCACCCACGAGTTCGTCGAATCGCGCCTCTCTTCCCTTCATCCCGCCATCGGCGCGCTCGCCAGAGCCGCAATGGTCGCCATGCCCGACCCGATGCCGACCCCCTCCGGTTCCATCCGGCTCGTTGCCAGGCGGCGCTCGGGCTCGAACCTGAACGTCCGGGCGATTCGTGCCGTCGAGCCGACTCATGCCCGCTGAGCAGATTCGTCAGTCGCGCCGGGAAGACATCCCGGCTCTCGGAGCCCTTTTCCGCGAAGTGTTCGGAGAAGATCGCGATCCGGCAATCTGGGCATGGAAGTACTTCGACAACCCCCGCGGCTTGACCAGTTTCGTCTGCGAGGCCGATGGCAGGCTCGTCGCGCACTGCGGCGGAACACCGGTCCGCTTCCGGGATTACGGTCAGGAGCACCTGGCCCTGCAGTCCACCGACTTCATGAGCAGTCCCCGTTATCCGGGCGGCATCGGCCGGGGTGGCGTTTTCGTGAGGACGGCGCAGCGGTTCTTCGAGGCCTACTGCGGGCCGTCGAAAGTCCCGATGGTTTACGGCTTTCCCGGGGAGAGGCACCGGCTGCTCGGGGAGCGCCTCCTCGGCTACCGCCCGGTCGAGCCGGTGGGGGAAATGAGCCTCGCCTCCGAGAGCGACCGCGGCGGAGTGGAGGAGCTCCGGGAGCGGGATCTTCCTTTCTTTTCGCGGGTTCCCATCGATCTCGGCGCTCTGCGCGATTCGATTTACCTTCGCTGGCGCTATCTCGACCGTCCAGGCGGGCGCTACGGAATCGTGAGGGCGAGCCGCCCCTTCGGAATGGGGACGCAAATTGCAGCGATCGTGCATCAGGACGGTGAAGCAGTACATGTTATGGAGTTGGGTGGCGCATTTTCCCGGTCCTCGGTTCGGCGGCTCATCGGCCGCCTGTCGGGGCTGGGGAAGGAAGTCGTTTACTGGGGCTCGCCGGGCCATCCGGTCGGTCAGCTGCTGGTCGAGGGAGGGTTCCGGATGGCTGCTCGCGACCATCGGGTCGAGTTCCGGTCGTTCACGCAGCGGCCAACGCCGAGGAGCGGCGAGCTTTATTACACGCTGGGCGATTACGACGTCTACTGACGCGCAGCAACGCGCCCGAATGAGAGCTGTGAAAGCATGATCGAACCGACCAGGCGCGACGAGAACCGGCAGCGCAAGACGGTGGGGGAGCGCAAGAGCATCCTCGTCGTTGACGACGACCTGCCGCTCCGCGGCATGCTCTCCTCAGCTCTCCGTCGCAATGGGTATCAGGTGTTCCTCGCCGGCGACGGAGGGGAGGCGCACCGCGCGATGCTCCTCAATCATCCTCACGTCATCCTGCTCGACCTGATGATGCCCGGGATCAACGGTTGGGATTTCCTCCAGAAACTCCAGGAGAGCGGCCACCTCGGAAAGGTGCCGATCATCGTCATCTCGGCCCATCTCCGCGAGGATCCGCAGGCGGTTCTGGAAATGGGAGTGTCGGCAATCCTGCCCAAGCCGTTCAATCTCGATGAGCTCCTCGAGATGGTCCAGCACCTCGCGCGCTGAGGGCTGTGGCAGAGGATCTTTTCAATCACCCCAGGATGTCTTCGAGGGTGCGGCGCTCGAGGCCCAAGCCGGCGGTCAGCTCCTCGAAGAGCGCGCTGTCGAACAGCTGCGCGTCGCCGTGGTAGGTCGGGACGAGCAGCCGCGGGAAGTGCTCGAAGATCTCGCTGTCGGGCCGCTTGCGAAGACCCTGCACACGGCGCCGCTTTTCCATCACCCGCGATGAGTTGGCAAAAATCCATTCGACCGCGCGGAACTGCATGACGGTGAGCTCGTCCTCGATGACCGGGGCGTTCGAAGCCCGGCGAAATCCGAACCTGCGCGCCACGCGTCCGAAGAGCCCTCCCGAGGCGGGAGGCACGATGGGAGCCTGGTCGAGCGCCGGGCGGCGGAGGCGCGCGGTGCCGGGGTTCCGGTCGATCGTGTATCGGTGCGTCCGGTGGAGAGCGGTGAGGAAAATCGCGCCCGCCACCGACCGGAAGGACTCGCGGTCGTAATTCTTGAGCGCGGTCTGCATGGCGTTGCGCTCGAACAGCACGCCCCTCTCGAACGAGCCGAGCCGGTCGCTGGTCGCCGATGACCGGTGGCGGACCACCGCGCGCGGCTCCCAGAGCGTCCTGTATCCGGCGAGCCAGGAGCGCCAGCCGAAATCGACGTCTTCGAGGTACGCGAAGTAATCGTCGTCGAACCCTCCGATGCCGAGGAACGGGACGCGACGCACGATCATGTTCCCGCCGCAGGCGAACGGGATCTCGGACCCGGGTGGAAGGATCTCGACCGAATCGAGCGGCTTCCGGAATCCCGGCTGAAACGCGTGGCCATCGAAGGTCATCGCACCGCGGACGAAGTCCGCCCGGGATCCGCTCGGATCGACGATGCATCCGGCAACCGAGAGAACATCGGGCGGAGACTGTGCGATCGCCTCGACGAGGGCCTCGAGCCATCCCGGCTCGGGGACTGCGTCATTGTTGAGGAGGATGACGAGATCCGCGCTGGAGACCTCGACCCCCGCGCGCACCCCTCCGGTGAAGCCGTGATTCTTCCCGAGACGCAGGAGCCGGACGAAAGGGTAGAGCTTGGCCAGCGCCTCGGCGGTGCCGTCGCTCGAGCCGTTGTCGACGACGATGATGCCCGGCTCGGGTGTCGAGCGGGGAGGAGTCTGCGCGATGACTCCCTCGACGGCGCGAAGCGTGTCTTCCCGTCCGTTCCAGCTGACGATGACGATGTCCACCTTCATCGTTCCGCCCCTTCCGCTCGTCGCAGCCGATCGACCTTTCGGCGCAACCGATCGAGGAGACGGCGCGGCGCGGCCGCGGCCACGGGACGCTCGATCGCGAAACGCGCGGAGGTGTCGTCCCGGCGTGGAGTCCGGCAGAACTCGAGAAGGGGCCCCGCCAGCAGTTCCCACTGGTGGTCCCCGGTGAACTGCCGGCAGCCCTCGCGCGCTCTCCCGTATCGTTCTCCGTCGGAGAGAAGATCCAGGATCGCGGTTGCGTAATCCTCGGCGGACGAAGAAGCGACGACCGTTCCCGACCCGTAGCGGGCGATCAACGGGTCGGTTCCTCCGGCGGAGCTCGAGATGACGGGAAGTCCGCCCCAGAAACAGTCGAACATTCTCGTCCGCATCGCCAGGTCCGTTTCGAGCGAGGGGCGGAACGTGAGGAGCGCGAGCGCGAAGCGATCGTAGAAGGGGCGCCTTTCGTCGTAAGCGACCCACGGCTCGAACTTCACGAACGCCGAGCGCCCGGACCGCTCGACATCGGCGCGGAGCCGGCTGAAGAGACTTTGCGGCGTCGTCGCGGCGTTCGGGTGAAAGGTGAACGTGATCGAGAGGCGCCGATCGCTGCGGCGCGCATGCTCGACCGCCTCGACCGCCAGCGCCGGGTCATACCAGTCGTAAACCGCTCCGAAGAAGATCTCGCGCGAGTCGAACCCGGCGCTCTGCGGTGTCTGCCACGGCGGAACGCCGAAAGGAACGGTTGCCAGAAGCGACTCCATCGCCGAATCGCGCTCGTAGAGAGCCGGGTTGACACGCCCGATCGCCAGGAGCATCCCGAGGTAGAAGAACCGTTGCGCCTCGGAAGCGCAGAGAAAGAAGTTCCCGCGCCGCAGTGAGCGGAGAATCGTCGCGTGATCGTGCTCGAAGACTTCGGCTCCTCGCGACCTGAAGTAATGAAAGTTCTCCACCGGGAAGGGATCGTAGAGGTCGACGACGATCGGGATGTCCGGGCGGCCATGAGCGAGAAGGTCATTGGCTGCGTGTCCCTGAACGATTGCCAGGTCGGCGCGAGCCGTGCTCGTGGCCAGGCTCTCGGGTGTGATCGAACCCGCGGCGCAACCCTCGACGGCGCCGCCGTCGGGGGAGAGGATCTCGACTTCGTGCCCGTCTCGTCTGACGGCGCGGGAGAGCTCGATGAAGCGGATGCCCACGCCTGCGGGATTGCGGTGCCCCAGCGGTTCGGGGCAGACGAAGAGAATCCGGCTCACTTCCTCCCTCGCATCCGCTCGACCGCACGATGGAGGCGCCATGCTTTCGTCCCGCGCATCTCCTCCAGCAGCGCATCGAGTCTCGCGATCTCGGCGTAGAGCCTCCCCGCGTGGGCCGAGCTCTCCATGACGGCACCGGTAACCTCGTCGAGGCGCGTCTGAAGGACCGCCCGGGCGCTTTCCTGCTCGGCGCTCATCTCCTCCATCCGGCCCACCAGATCGCGCGCGCGGGCTTCCATGTTCGATTCCCGGTGGGCGCCGGCGGCGATCTGCTCGATAAGGATCTTCTTGTCCTTCTCGAGCCGACGGACTTCCCGCTCGAAGCGCGCCACGTCGCGCTCGAGATGACGCCCCCGCCCGGTCTCGATCTGCGCACGAGTCCGCGCGTTGGAAAGCGAATCCTTCAGCGCCTCCACCGACCGGAAGATCCTCGTCTCGTCAGCTGTGAATCCGTGCTTCTTCCAGACCTGAAGTTTCGCCTTGCGGTACCCCTCGGACTGGGATGGATTCTCGAGCATCGCCGAGCCCGTTCCTTCGAAGTGGCGGATCTCGCAGGTGACCTTCGGGATCCTGATGAGCTCTCCGCGCTCCGAAAGGCGCAGCAGAAAATCCCAATCCTCGAAAAGATCGAAGGCGGGATCGAAGCCTCCCGACGCGAGGAAATCGGACTTCCGGATCAGCAGGGTGGGAAGCGGGATGAAGTTGTCGACCGCGAGCAACGTGCGATCGAAGTCGGCCGCGTAGGAGCGGAGCTTCTGGCGGACGACGGGAGCGCCGTCTTCGCCGATCTCGTAGACCGCCGAGACGGCATCGGTATACCAGCCGAGCGCATCGCGCGACGACGCGGCCCTGTAGAGCGTCGGCAGATGCTCGGGGTAAAAGAGATCGTCGTCGTCGAGAAAGGCGATCCACTCGGTCGCCGCTTGCGCGACGCCGCTATTCATTGCCTCCGAGCGTCCCCGCGCGGTCTCGTGCTCGACCACCGTCACGTTCTCGCCTGCCGCATTCACGCGGTCTTTTCCTCCGTCGTTGACGACGATGATCGCGGCCGAGGCCGAGGAGGAGCGGATCGAGGCAATTGCCTGGCGAAGGAGAGCGGGGCGGTCTTTCGTCCGGACGATGACCGTCACGGGCAGCGGTTCCGCGTCGACCGAGATTGCGGAGCTTCCCCGGACCGCGGCCTCGACGGCCGAGAGCGGCGTGCTCCGAAGGTACTGCGCGTCGGTGACCCAGTAAGCCTCGGCGAAGAGGCAAGGCTCGTCGAGCGTCATCGTGCGGTACTGGTTCAGCCCGCGCGCGTACCAGGCGTAATCCCGCAGGTGCGACTGCGACTCGTGCTGGGCGATGGCCGACTCTTTCAGCTCGGCGACTTCCGTGATGTCGACCAGCGCGTTCGGCCGGATCGGCTGGCTGATCTCCATGAACGCGATCCGCGCGACGGCGAGAGCTCCCGCCAGGCTCGCATCGGCCTGAATCAGCTCGATGAACGCTCGCGAGAGGGCCAGATGGTCTGGATGGATCTCCACCGGGCTGGGGAGAATGATGAGGTCGGGAGCCGTCCGGAGCAGCACCTCGCGGAGGAGCGGCCCGAGCAGCTCGGCGCTCGCGTCGAGCTGGCGATCGGGAAGGTTGAGAAACTCCGCGTCGTGGACGCCGATCTCGGCGAGCCCCGCCATCGACTCTTTTCTGCGCCGCTCGACCAGCTCCGCCGGATCGGCATCCGGCGTCGACGCACTCCCGTCCGTCACGATCACGATATGGATCCGGCGGTTCTCGCGCGCGTGGAGCGCCACGACCCCTCCGCAACCGATCACCTCGTCGTCGGGATGGGGCGCGAGTACCAGCAGGGTTTCCCCGCGAAGCTCGGTCGGCTCGAAAGGGATGAGTCCGTGCTCGACGAATTGCATCGGGGGGATTATCTCTCAATCATGGCTAGGGGCTAGGGGCTAGGGGCTAGGGGCTAGGGGCTAGGGATGAGGGGCGAGTCGAAGCTACCCCCGTCATCC
>JBHEPS010000079.1:256-11506 GCA_046260175.1 Thermoanaerobaculia bacterium | reverse complement strand
CCGTTACTCGGTCCGCCGGGAGAACGGGGTCCACCACTTCCACGCCCTCCTGAGCGAGTGGATGGGGAAGTGAGCGTCAGCAGTCATCCTGAGAGGCTGTGAAAGAAACCAGAGGGGCCCCTCTGGTTTCTTTCACAGCCTCTGAGGGAGCGCCGCGGGATAAGCCAGTCACCCGTGATCGGTGGGCGCGACCGAAGGACCTCAGAATTGCAGGATGTCGCCCACCTGCCACGTCCCCCCCCGCACCGGCCAACGCGATACTCGCATTTTGAGTTCCTTCATTGGCTGCGCCTTCTCAGGATGACGCGTCTCTTCTGTCTTCTGCCGTTCCTAGCCCCTAGCCCCTAGCCCCTAGCCCCTCGCTTCTTCTACACGTCCATGACCACGACCGTCGCGCCGTCGCCTCCCTCGTTCTGTTTGCCGGGGCGGAAGGAACGGACGCCGGGGAAGGCGCGCAGTTCGCTCCGGATCGCTTCCTTGAGGGCGCCGGTTCCGTGGCCGTGGATGATGCGCACGGCTGCCTTGCCGGCGAGCAGCGACTGGTCGAGGAACCTCTGCGCGTTGTCGAGCGCCTCGTCGACGCGTTGTCCGATCAGGTTCAGCTCCGCCGAGACCTCCGGCTCCGACTCCGGTCCCGCGACCTTCACCGCTTCGCGCGCCTTCGGAGTCTTCGCCGGTTTCCCCTCGGCCGCCAGCCGGAGATCGCCGAGTGAGGCCTGCATTTTCTTTCCGGCCACCGCGAGCACGACCTTCTCGCCGTCGATTGACATCACGTCGCCGGTGAAGCGGAGCATCCGGTGCTCGACGCGGTCGCCGGTGCGGATCGGGCGGTCGGGCGGCGCTCCTTCTCTCGGTCCCGATCGCTCGATCGGAGAGACGACCGTCTCGAAAATGTTCTTCGGCTCGACCTTCCGCCGCTCCTCCCGGTCGAGCTCGCGAAGTCTCCGCAGCTCGGCCTGCAGGTTCCGCGAGACCTCGGCGCGGACGCCATCCATCTCCTGACGCCACTTCGCCGCGAGCTTCTTCTTCTCTTCCTCGACGACCGACTTGTCTCGCTCGAGGTCCTTCTCCCGCCGGGAGAGCGACGACTGCAGCGAGTCCAGCTCCTCTTTCTGCCGGATGACGTCGGACATTCCCTTGTGCAGCTCGGCGACGATCTGGTCGATGTCGGCGTAGCCGCCGCCGAGCTTTTCGCGCGCGCGAGCGATCACCGTATCGGGCACGCCCATCATCGCCGCAACCTCGATCGCCCGGCTCCGACCCGGTACTCCGGGGATCATGCGGAAGCTCGGGCGTCCGGTCTCGGGATCGAACTCCATCGAGGCATTCGCGACTCTCTCGTCGCCGAGAGCGAAACTCTTGACGGCCGCAAGGTGAGTCGTGACGATCAGGAGCGCACCCTGGTCGAGAATGTGCTCGATCACAGCCGCCGCCAGGGCGCCACCTTCTTCGGGATCGGTCCCCGACCCGAGCTCGTCGAGCAGGACCAGCGAGGTCGGCGTCGCTTCCTTCAGGATCCGGCTCAGGCGCACGAGATCCGCCGAGAAAGTCGAGAGGTGCTCGAGCACGCTCTGATCGTCGCCCACGAGCACGTGAATCTCGTCCACCAGAGGGACGATCGATCCCTCGGCAGCCGGAACCGGTAGACCCGAGAGCGCCATCGCAGTCAGCAGCCCCGCGGTTTTCAGGGCGACCGTTTTTCCTCCCGCGTTCGGGCCGCTGATCACGAGCGCCGGTCGCTCGCGGGTGAGCCGCAGCTCGGTCGGAACGACGTCCGACTGCGGGTCGCTGTCGCCGAGAACCGACCGGCGCAAATCGCCGAGCCGCTGGTCGAGCAGGGGATGCCGCGCCGCTTCGAGCCGGAGCTCTCCCTCGGCCGAGAATGCGGGACGCGTCGATCCGAGAAGCCTTCCCGTGATCGCGGCCGCTTGAATCGCGTCGAGCTCTCCACCGAGCTCGCACGCGTCGATGATGCTCTCGCTCGCGCCGATCAGCATCTGCGCCACGTATCTCGTGATCCGCGCGATCTCTTCCCTCTCCTGAAGGATGAGGTCGGCCAGATCGTTGTTCAGCTCGACGATTCCCATCGGCTCGATGAAGAACGAGGCTCCCGAACCGGAACGGCCGTGAAGGATCCCCGGAACCTCCGAGCGCCGTTCCGCCTTGACGGGGATGCAATAGCGTTCGCCGCGCATCGTGACGATCGGCTCCTGAAGCGCGTCGGCGTGCGCGTTCATCGTGTCGGAGATCGTCTTCTGGATCTGCGAGCGCTTCTGCTGCATGCGCGTGCGGATGCTCCGCAGTTCCGCGGACGCTTCCTCGCGCAGCTTTCCGTCCTTGGTGAAGTAACGGCCTGCGTTTGTGCTCACCTCCCCGAGATCCGGAATCGCCTCCGCGATCGTCCGGAGGCGAACGAGGGGAGGGTCGAGTCGGGTGAAGGTCTCGCACAGCGCCTGCGTCGCTCGGATCGAGCGGATCAGCAGCCACGAGTGCTCGAGCTCGAGCGCGTCGAGCGCGAACACCGGCCGCGGGTCGATCAGCCCCGCCAAAGGGATCTGACCTTCACCGAGATAGAACCGCGTCATCTCGGCGAGCTCGCTCTGGAGCCGCTCGGCCTCCTCGGCTTTCTTCGCCGGCTCGCGTCGGAGCACGGCACTCCTTCCCGGTTCGGTCCGCGCCTGCGCGGCGACGAGCTCGAGAATGCGGTCGAATTCGAGAGAGCGAAGAGAAGAAGACATAGGGGCTAGGGACTAGGGGCTAGGGGCTAGCAGAGACCAAACCAAAGGCCAAGGGTTCCGAGACCAGGCAACAAAGCCGGGGAGTTTCATTATCCCGATTTTGCTCCTCCTAGTCCCTAGCCCCTAGCCCCTAGCCCCTAAAAAAAAAGACCCGGTTTCCCGGGTCCCTTTCGTTTCGTTGATCCGAAGATCAATAATTTGTGCGGCGCTCTTCAGCAAGCTTGCGGAGGACTTTCTTGCGCGCTGCAATGGCTTTGCGCTTCCTCTTCTCGCTCGGCTTTTCATAATGCTGCCGTTTCTTGAGCTCGGAAAGGACACCCGACTTCTCGCACTTGCGCTTGAACCGGCGCAGTGCGTTCTCGAACGATTCATCTTCTTTGACGTGTACGAGAGGCATCTTTGTATCCCCCCCTTCTTAGGCCCGAAACGCCTCCGACCGATATTTTCGGTCCGGTCTGAGGCGAGGTCAACCGCGCGGGCGGCTGCCCTTCAGGCTAGATGCGGTCGCTCCAACCCTTTGGCGGAGAAGGGAAATTCCCGGTTTGGCCCCCGGGTGGGCAGGAAGCTGAGGGCCGGGTCAGCCCCGGCCGCCGATGAGCCGCGAGTCGATCTCGAGCGGACGGGGCTGGCCGACCCGAATCCGGCGGAAGTCGGGATGAGAGGGATTGATCAGGTAATTGCTCTCGTCGGGGATCACGACCGAGGGGACCTCGAGCACCGCTGAGGCGGCGTCGGCGACCCAGCGATCCCCCAGCGCCTGGACCTCGGGAGGGGGAGGAGAGCTGCGCCACCGTTTTGGAAGGAGAGATCGGTCGAGCGGACGGCTGAGCGACGCGTCGAGCTCGCACCAGACGAGGCTGTAACTCCCGAGGATGGAAGAGTTTCCGAGGTGAACGAGAATCTCGAGAGTGGCGAGGGAGGCGCTCGATGAAGTGTAGACGAGGGGCGTTCCTGGGGAGTTCCAGCGCCCTCCGGCGAGCCGAGCCCCTTTTCCGTCGAAAGCCTGGGCGGCATAGCGGGTTTTGGTGATCCGCCAGGCGCGGATGGAACTCACGCGAAGACGCCCGCCTCGAGCCGGTCGATCAGCGTCTCGACCTCGCGGGCGCCGAGCTCGGTGCGTCCCAGGTGGAGAGGGGTCGCTCCGCCGAGTCCGCGCTGTGGCGTGGAGAGCCAGCTGGCCGCGGCGTCGCGGTCCCCTTCGAACAGCTGCAGCGCTCGGGAAAAGAGGCGCGCGGCCCGAAGGATCCGGTCGGATTCATCGGGTAGGAATCGTCCCTCCTGCCGACGGCGGGTCAGGGTGCGGGGGGGGATGGCGTGGGTCTGGGCGAGAAGGTCGGCATCGAGACCGGTCGCGGTTTTGAGGCGCTCGAGGACGGAGAAGGGAAATCCGGCCTCGACGGCTTCGAGCAGGCGGGGGAAATCGCTGGCGCGGAGGCCGAGAAGAGTTGCGTACCCGTATTCGCCGGCGAAAGCCCTCGGCTCGAGAGTGGCGGCTTTGGTCATGGTAGCCATATGGCTGCAATTATAACGCCAAATGGCTCGTCGTGTCGAGGTCAACCGGTCAGCAGGTTTTCGACCCGGGCGATGATCGCGTCGATGGCAACTCGGTTCTCTCCCCCCTCGGGGATGATCAGGTCGGCGTAGCGTTTCGACGGCTCGACGAACTCCTCGTGCATGGGGCGGACGGTCGAGAGGTATTGATGCACGACCGAGTCGAGGCTGCGCCCTCGCGCCTGCACGTCGCGGAGAAGGCGCCGCACGAATCTGATGTCGGGCGGGGTATCCACGAAGAGCTTGATGTCGATCCGCTTGCGGAGCTCGGGCTCGGCGAGAACCAGGATTCCCTCGACGATGATCACCCGCTTCGGCTCGACCCGTTGCGTCTCCGGGAGGCGGCTGTGCGTGGTGAAATCGTAAACGGGGACTTCGATCGCATGTCCTTCGATGAGACGATCCAGGTCGCGGACGAGCGCTTCGGTTTCGAGCGAGTCGGGATGGTCGAAGTTGATGTGATGGCGCGCTTCGGGATCGAGGTCGCGGAACTCCCTGTAGTAGGAATCGTGCGAGATCCACTCGATGCGATCCCTGCCGACCTTGGAGCAGATCGACGCGGCGACGGTAGTTTTTCCGGAGCCGGTTCCGCCGGTGATGCCGATGATGACCGGTCCGGATTTCATCTCATTCGCGGCTCGAGAGCTCTTCGTACTCGGTCTCGGTGAGGAACTCGGTCGGCTCGTCGTTTCCGCACGTCGTGCAGAAAACGACGGTGACCTTGTCGTTCTCCCACTCGAAGGAGTAGGTCGGCGTTTCGCAGTTGAGGCAGATCAGGTATTCGGGCTCCGACATCGGGGAGAAGAATATCAGGATCAGCGGATGGTGATGAAAGGAAGAACGAAGGTCGCCTCGTGCGTGTCGTTCTTGACCACCGAGGCGTAGGCCCAGGTGCGGGGGGCGATCGAATCGACGATGAGCGTCAGGCCCGACCCTTCGGTGACCATCGGGAAGAGGACATTGAGCGGCACGTGGATCGAGCTCTCCGGACCGACGGTCAGATTCAGTGTCGCGAGGGGCCTTCCCTCGAGCCGTTCGAGGGCGAGAGAAAACGTGACGGGCTGCTGGTTCAAATTGATCAGCCCGATGTTCGACCGAGCGGCTTCGTTCATCTGGAGTGACGTGAGCCTTTGTGCCGTCGAGATCAGGAGCTCCTCGTAGAGCACGGGGATGATCTGGTGCGGTGTCGGGCGACCTTCCACGATTCCCCACGCGGTAGCGTAAACGGTGATCGAGCGGCGGGCGAGGGTCTGGACGAGGAGGGGAACGACGCGGCTCGAGATCCCGAAGCTGTCGGCGGCGACGTTGGTGAAGACGGTCGATTCGCCGGGGGCGAGCGTCATCATCTGAAACAGCTCCGGAACCCCGAGGGGATGCACGACGACCGTCACCTCGGTGGGTGAGTCGTTGTGAAGCGCCACGTCGCTTCTCCAGACGACTCCCTTGAAACCGCCGATCTGGCCGATCGCCGGAACCAGCGCGCGCGAGATGACGAGAGGCTCCTCCGGTTCTGGAAGCTCCTGGGCGCTGGCAAGCCCGGAAGCGAGCACCAGGATCATGGCGATGAGTCGGAGCACTACTGGTGGGACGAGCATGGGGGGGTGGGCGTTTCCGGTCAGACGAAGTGAGGCTGAAGGACCCGCCCCAGAACGAGTCCGACTTTCTCGCCGGTCGACAGGCTGATCCGCCGCTCGAGAGGAGCGAAAGGCTCGGCTCGGATCTTCTCGAGCACCCGCGCGTAAACGGCTCCCATGAGCAGAGTGGGGAAACGCGCATCGAACGCAAGCTCTTTCAAAAGGGGCTCGGCCCTTCGAAAGTAGTCCTCCGCGCGGTCGACCTGGAAGAGAATCATTTCCTCCATCGCGCGGGACCTGGTTCGGGCCCGCAGGTCTTCCTCGGTGACGCCGAACTGCGCGAGCTCGGTGGCGGGGAGATAGATGCGGTCGCGATCCAGGTCGTCTCCGATATCGCGGGTGATGTTGGTCAGCTGCAGCGCTGTCGAGAGGTTCCTCCCCCAGGAAGTCGCTTCCGGGTTGGTGTAACCAAAAATAGAGAGCGAGATGTCCGAGATCGAGCTCGCCACGAGATCGCAGTAGACGAGGAGCTCTGCGAAGTCGGCATACCGGATCTTGACCAGATCCTGCCTGCAGCCGTCGACCAGCGCGACGAAGGCCTCTTTCGGGATCGGGAAGTACCTGAGGGAATCGGCGAGCGCGATCGTGATCGGATGCGAGGGACTTCCCTCGTAGCAGCTGTCGAGCTCCGCCTGCCAGGCTTCGAGACGGGGAAGGATGTCGCTCCCCGGCTCGTCGGCGATGTCGTCCGCCTGCCGGCACCAGGCGTACGCGGCGTAAACCGCCCGGCGCTTCACTCTCGGGAGAAACCGGAAGCCGACCGAGAAGTTCGCGCCATAGCGGTGTGTGATCCGCCGGCAGTACGCATACGCGTCCTCGACGCTGGTCACCACGGCCATCGGCGTGAGTGTATCAGGGGATAGTGGCAGAGGATCTTTTCCTCTGCCTGAAGGCGGCGGAGGATCCTTTCCTCCGCTTCACGCCACGGAGCGGTCTTGTTCCAATCCAGGCAGGCAGAGGAAAAGATCCTCTGCCACACTAATCCCCTCAATCCCCTCGGTATTCTCCGAGGGGCGGCACCTTCATCCGGGTATCCCGGGCTCTGCACCAGTGCTCGCCCGGCTTGTGGAGGCACGACCCGTCGTGGTGCCAGAGCCTGCGGATCACCGGCTCGGCCATCCGCTTCCACCAGGTGGAGCGGTGCCACTTCGCGAGGTACTCATTGAAATCGGGTGCCGAGGCGGCCTGGCGGACGAACATCGACAGCCCGAAATTGCCGCCGCGCTCGTAGAGAAAGCGATTGACGAGCGAGGTGCGCTGCTTCGCTTCGAGCTCCTGGCGCCAGAGGGTGTCGAAGGGCGTCTCTTCGATCAGCGCCCGCGCGGCGAGCCATCCGCTCTTGAGCGCGTACCGGATTCCGAGGCCGAAAAGATAGTCCTGAAAGCCGGCGGCTTCACCGGCGTAGCTCGTCCCGCCGGCCACCGAGGTGCTCTTGAGGTGGAAGTTCATGTAGGAGTAACCGGTGCGCTGATCCTTGTCGACGCGGAGGGGGCGCGCCGAGAGGACCCGGGCGAGGGAAGCGTCGAAGTAATGATCGATACGCTTGAAGTCGGAGACGATCGCGGTGCCGAACGTTCCGACTCCGTCGAGGACGAACATGTACGAGTAGCCGCCCGGGGAGAGGCGATGATCGAAGTAGACCTCGACCCGCTCCTCCTCGTCCGAGGTGAACGTGATCTCGCGGGCGAGCCCGTCGGGGGTGGAGGGGCCGGTCGCGACGATGTCGGCGTCCTCGGGACGAAGCCGGCTGCCGAGATGGACGATCGCTCCGGCGGCTCTGGCCTGAGCGAGCAGGGCGCGATCGAGCGTTCCCTCGACCGGGCCGCGCCGGATGAAGAAGCCGTACGGGGTGCGGCTCGAGACGTGGCGAGAGCGCATCCTGTGATCGTAGAAGTCGGCGTCGTGGACGGGGCGGAAGTAGAAGTGGGTCTCGATCCCGATGCGGGAGAGCAGTTCCCGGACGTCCTCCGGCTCGGAGGAGTTCTCGAGGATCTGGAGGTCGCCGATGAAACGGGCGCCGACGTCGGGCTTGGCCTCGTGGACCTCGACGGCCCGGCCGGCGCGCGCCAGAGTGATGGCGGCCGCGAGTCCGGAGGGGCCGGCGCCCGCGATCCTGATGGGTTTCGATTCGCTCACGGGAGTGGTCTGATCGGCGAGAGGTTGCAATACACTGGTTCTCGGCCCGGGGTCGGCGCGAGCAACCGAGCCCCCCGGGCCCGAATTCCGCAGAGGCGGTGAGTGCGCGATGACGATCGAGCCGGAGAGCGAACCGCAGGTGGCCGCGAGACCCGGCGGCTACGCCATCTTCGTCGCCGCCGGGATCTTCCTCAGTCGTATCGCAGGCCTCGTGCGCCAGAGCGTGCTGGGATACTTTCTCGGGACATCCACGGCGTATTCGGCGTATGCGGCCGCGATGCGGATCCCCAACTTCCTCCAGAACCTTCTCGGAGAGGGAGTGCTCTCCGCATCGTTCATCCCCGTCTACTCGAAGCTGCTCGCGCAACACGACGAGAAGACCGCGGGGCGGGTCGCCGGAACCATCGCCACCCTGCTCGCTCTGCTCACCGCCGTGCTCGTCGCCGTCGGAATCCTGGCGGCTCCGCTGCTCGTGAGTATCATCACCCCCGGCTACGAGGGGGAGATCCGGGAGCTGACGATTCGAATCGTCAGGATCGTGTTCCCCGGCATCGGTGTGCTGGTGTTGTCTGCCTTCTGCCTGGGGATCCTCAACAGCCACCGCTCCTTCTTCATCCCTTACGTGGCTCCCGTGACGATGAGTCTCGCCATCATTGCGGCGCTCTTTATTTTTGCCAGGGGCGAAAGCATGGATCGAATTGCCGTCATCGCGGCCTGGGGGACGGTCGTCGGTGCGCTGCTGCAGTTCGGCGTGCAGGTTCCCTTCGTGCTCAAACGCGGCGTCACGATGCAGTTCGGGCTCGAGCTCGCGCTCGAACCGGTCCGACAGGTCTTCCGGAACTTCGGTCCTGTCGTGCTGGGCCGCGGAGTCGTACAGGTGAGCGCCTTCGTCGACGAGATCCTCGCAAGCCTTCTCAAGGCCGCACCCGCGGCGATCGGAGCGATTCAGTACGCCACTGTGCTCTACCTGCTTCCGTTCAGCCTGTTCGGGATGGCCGTCTCGGCATCCGAGCTGCCCGAAATGTCGAGAGCGACGGGAACGCAGGAGGAGATCGCCAGCAAGCTCCGCGAGCGTCTTCGCGCGGGGCTCCGCCAGATCGCCTTCTTCGTCATCCCGTCCGTCGTCGCCTTTCTCACCATCGGGGACTACCTCATCGCGGCGGTTTTCCAGCGCAATGCGTTCACCTCGCAGTCGACGCTCTACGTCTGGTACATCCTGATGGGGTACTCGGTGGGACTTCTCGCCGGGACGCTCTCACGCCTTTACTCGTCGGCGTTTTATGCGATGAACGACACGCGAACGCCGCTCAAGATCGCGGTCGTGCGCGTCATCTCCGCGGTGGCCCTCGGCTGGTTGCTCGCGTTTCCGCTCCGTCCTTATCTCGTTCTCTTTTTCACCGACGTGCTGGGGCTCCCCCTTTTCGCGCTGGCTGAGAACGACGCCGGGGTGGCTCTCGGGGCGGTTGGACTCTCCCTCGGCTCGGGGATCGTCAGCTGGATCGAGCTGGGGCTGCTGCGGCGGGCTCTGCAGAAGCGGATCGGGGCGATGCCATTCGCGGCGGCGCTGCAGGCGAAGCTGTGGGGAAGCGCTCTTCTCGGCGCGGCTGCCTCGGTCGCGGTTGCGAAGCTGGTCGTCGAGCGGCAGTTTCCCCCCCTCCATCCGATCCTGGATCCGATTCTGGCGGCCATCGCCATCGCGGGGGTCTTCGGGGTGGTTTACCTCCTGCTCGCGACGCTGCTGAACGTGCCCGAAGCAGGTGGGATCCGGCGGAGATTCCGCCGCTGAGCCTGAAGCTGGCACCTTTCTTTCTTGGTAGCATGCGGCGCTTCAGAACATGACCGTAATCGATCAGACCCGCCCCGTTCGCCGCGAGGAGACGACGCGTCCCGATCGCGAGCCTCTTCTCGAGGTACGCGACCTCCGCACGACGTTCTCGACCGACGAGGGGAGGTTTCACGCCGTCGACGGGGTCAGCTTCACGGTTGCTCCCGGTGAGGCGGTGGCCATCGTCGGAGAGTCGGGCTCGGGCAAGAGCGTCACCGCGATGTCGATCATGGGCCTCGTCCAGTCCCCCGGAAGCATCACCGGGGGAGAGATCATCTTCAAGGGGCAGAACCTGGTGGGAATGGCGGACAAGGACCTCCGGAAGCTGCGGGGAGACGATCTCGCGATGATCTTCCAGGAGCCGATGACGTCGCTCAATCCCGTGTTCACGATCGGCGACCAGATCGGCGAGGCGATCCGGATTCATCGCGGAGTGGGGAAGAAGGCCGCGCGGAACCGCTCGATCGAGATGCTCGAGCTGGTCTCGATCCCCGATCCGCACAAGCGCATCGACGACTATCCTCACCAGCTGTCCGGCGGGATGCGGCAGCGGGTCATGATCGCCATGGCTCTCTCCTGCGATCCGGAGCTTCTGATCGCCGACGAGCCAACGACCGCGCTCGACGTCACCATCCAGGCGCAGGTCATGGAGCTCCTCGGGAGTCTCCAGCAGAAGCTCGGGCTCGCCGTTCTGCTCATTACCCACGACCTCGGCATCGTCGCTGAGTTCTGCGAGCGCATCATGGTGATGTACACGGGGCGGATCGTCGAAGAGGCTCCGGTCGATCGCCTGTTCGCCGACCCGAAGCACCCGTACACGAGAGGCCTGCTCCGCTCCCTTCCGCGTCTGCCCGACGCCTCCGGCCAGCGTGCAGAGCGGCTCGAGACGATTCCCGGGATGGTTCCGTCGATCACCGGGCTTCCAAAAGGCTGCAAGTTCAACACGCGCTGCCCCGACGTGATGGAGATCTGTCACGGCGAGGAGCCGGCCCGCATGATGGTGGGCGACGATCACGACGCGCGCTGCTACCTCTACGGCGACCTCGCCGATCCGGAGATGAATCAATGAGCCTGATGCCCGCGAACGAGGCCGCCCCGCAGGAGACGCCCGTCCTCCCGCGCGGTGAGGGGGAGTTCGTCCTCGAGGTTCGCGATCTGAAGAAGTATTTTCCGCTCCGGCGCGGAATCCTCTCGCGGACGGTCGGATTCGTGAAGGCGGTCGACGGGCTCAGTTTTTCGATTTCGAAGGGGGAGACGCTCGGCCTCGTGGGGGAGTCGGGGTCGGGCAAAACCACCGTTGGGAGATCGATCCTCAGGCTGATCGAGCCGACCGACGGAGAAGTGGTATTCAAGGGCACCGATGTGC